>CAYXUZ010000230.1:0-2448 GCA_964467705.1 uncultured Ardenticatenaceae bacterium
GTGAGGGCTGCGCTCAGGTAGTAATAAAGTGGCGGCTGGCTGGCTTCCTGTTTCCAGGGGCCGGCCTGGGCGGGGTCGAACACCTGAACCGGCAGGGGATTGCCTGCTGCCAGGTGTTGCACCATGGGGTAATGCCACAATTCATCCGACGCTTCAAAGATGGGGGTGAGGAAGGCATAAATGCCGCCAAGCAGCAAAAAAAGAAGGAGGATGAGGCGAAGCCACCGTTGTTCCGTCATAACCAGCTGATTTTACCTGTAAGGGGGAGCATCGCCACCTGTGCTGAAACCATGTTCAATCTACGTTCAGGCTATGATTATGACTTTGTCCTGATTGATTGCTGTGTGGTCCCTGTTTATACTGTGGTAAATGGTGGGGTGATGTGGCAAAATTGCCCAACAAAAAAGACCCAAACCCATGAAATCCAACAATTTGCCTTATTTGTTGCCATATGCCATTTCCTTTCTCATTTCATTGAGCGTGGCGTTATATGCCTGGCAGCGGCGTAGAGTGCCGGGGGCACGGCCGTTTGCGTTAGTTGCCGCCAGCCAGGCTGCCTGGACGTTTGGTTATATTTTTGAACTGAACAGTGATGCGCTGGCAGGCAAAATTTTTTGGGATGATGTGCAATATGTGGCGGCATTTCTGTGGCCTTTGACTTTTTTAGCGTTTGCGTTGGCTTATACCAGGCGGCCATTCCGTCATCCGGTGCGCGCCTGGTTGTGCCTCAGTTTGCCGTTCATTCTCTTTTTTGGGTTGATGCTTACCGACAGGTTTCATGGGCTGATACGGCCGTCGGCCACCCTGGTCCCTGGTGAACCTTTTGCCGCTCTGACGTATGAATTCACGACGGCCGTGTGGTTAGCTTCCAGTTATGCCTATGCCCTGGCCTTTATCTCTCTGTACCTGCTGGCGGCGACCTTTATCCGGGCACAATCTTTGTACCGGCGGCAGATGTTCATTGTGGTTGTGGGCGCTCTCATTCCCCTGGTGGGTGTCATGTTGACGTTGTTGGGCGTCACCTTTACCTTTCAACGTGATACCACACCGTTGACCTTTGCAGTGAGTAATTTACTGATTGCCTGGGGGCTTTTTCGTTACCAACTGTTTGATATTGTGCCGGTGGCCCGTGATGCGGTGTTTGATAGCATGAGCGATTATGTGCTGGTACTGGATGAGAATAACCGGCTGGTGGATGTAAATCCGACGGCCGAGCGGGCATTGGGGCAGCCGGCCAGCCGCCTGCTCGGTCAATCGGCGACTGATGTTCTGGCGGCGTGGGGAGATTTGGTGAGTGAGTTTCGGGGGGAAACCTCGCTGAGGACAGAAATTGAAATAGATTATCAGGGGCAGGCGCATTTTCTGGCTTTGCGTATTACGCCGCTTAATCACAACAAACAAGGTGGTCACGGCCGTATCATTGTGGCGCGTGATGTAACTGAACGCCGACAGGCGGAGCAGGCACTTCAGGAACGCTCGGCGCAATTACAGGCCGCCAATGAAGAGTTGCATAGCCTCAGCCGGGTGAAGGATGAATTTGTGGCTAATGTGTCCCACGAATTGCGTACTCCCCTGACAAACATCAAGTTGTATCATGGGATGCTCAATCGTTATCCTGAACGGCGGGAACAATATCTCTCCGTTTTAGAGCGGGAAACGGATCGGCTGGAAACAATCATCGAAGACCTGCTCCTGCTGTCCCGGTTGGATAGGGAGACCGTAGAGTTAAAGTTTGAATCGGTAGACCTGAATGTGCTGGTTGGCAACATGATCTATGATCGCCAGATGTTGGCCGAGAGTAAGGGTTTGAAGTTAACGGCTCGTTTGCAGCCAGCGCCGGTATGGGCTGATGCCGATGCCACCCTCATCAGCCAGGTATTGAGCATACTGCTCACAAATGCCATGAACTATACACCCGCCGGGGGGCAGGTGGAGGTATATACAGAAGTGGAAGAGAGCAACGGCCGTACCTGGGCTGGTCTTTGTGTGCAAGATACCGGGCCGGGCATCTTACCGGACGAACAAGACAAATTGTTCAACCGCTTTTTTCGCGGCGAAGCAGCATATTCTACCCAGACGGCCGGCACGGGATTGGGGTTATCAATTGCCAAAGAGATCGTTGACCGGCATCACGGCCGGATGT
Organism: uncultured Ardenticatenaceae bacterium; assembly: GCA_964467705.1. Lineage (GTDB taxonomy): Bacteria > Chloroflexota > Anaerolineae > Promineifilales > Promineifilaceae > CAADGU01. The sequence goes on from CAYXUZ010000230.1 coordinate 2,144, forward strand.
TCATCGAAAGCACCGGTATCGCTGGCGAAGGGGCGGCGTTTCATATCTGGCTGCCTGGGGTGGTGAACGGTAATCAGTAATCTTAATCGGTAATTGGTAATTCGTTTACCGCTATCGGATTACCAATTACGGACTACGGGCTTCGGGCTTTGGACTTCGTTATACTTACACCCCCATGCAGCAATTGGAAAAACTCAACGGCACCACAGCGGCCATTTATGCCCATTGGCCCCAGTTTATGCTGCTGTATGGCGGCATGATTGCCGCTTTATTGGTCATGGGCATTAGCCTGGATCGCGGCTGGT
>CAYXUZ010000230.1:2458-8674 GCA_964467705.1 uncultured Ardenticatenaceae bacterium
AGTTTTGTGCCGCTGGCGACGGCCGTACTGTTGGCGCTGGCGTACTTCTTTCTGGCTTCCCTCTGGGGGGTTTACCAGCTTCACGACCGGCATGGCCTGCGCCCCGCACACATCTTGTTTGATATGGGCCAACTGCTGCCCGAAGACCGGCTGGTGTATGTGGATGTGGGCGTGCGCTACCGTCCTATCCTCCTCAGCCGCCGCCTGACCATTGGGCATATCACGGTAGTAGATATTTTTAATCCGCAGTGGATGGCGGCTTCATCGTTGGCACGTTGGCGTACCTATCTGCCCCACCCACAGCCAGACCCCCGGCTCAGTTGGCGTGAAGGACAATTTGACCTGCTGCCGTTGCCAGATGACAGCGCCAAAGCTCTGATGCTTTGTCAGGTTGTGTCTTACATCTGGGAACATGGTGACCGGTTGGCGTTGCTACGCGAGGCATACCGGGTATTGGAGCCGGACGGCCGTTTGCTATTCGCCGAACAATCTCGTACCCAAACCACCTGGCTCACCGATGGCCCGGCGGCCGCCCAACTGCCCCCGGCCAATTACTGGCGCGGCTTGCTGATCGAAGCGGGTTTCCATATCCAACGTGAACAAAATCCAAATGGCCTTATCACCCTGATTCGCGCCCATAAACCGGGCACAACCCAGGCACGCCAGCTTGCTTTTGATTTGAAATTCTAGCTGGCGGGTTATGGGGTTTGAGCTGTGAATTCGTTCCGTATGAACATGGGTCATGTCCTGATGCTTGTATCAAATTTGGACTTTATAATAGTAGCGGATAACAATGTTTGATCGCAAAGGATCGGATGATAAGAATGACGACTCCTCAACAATTATTGCAACGTCTGGACGAAATCGGCGGTTCGCTGGCAAACACACCAGGGGCGTTGGCGCTCATTGGCTTGGGGTCGGCGGGCAGCGAAACGGCGCGGATGGATGCGTATTCTGACCTGGATTTTTTTGTGATTGTGCAGGCCGGGCAGAAGGGGCGATTTATTGCGGATTTGGATTGGCTCACGGCCGTACACCCCATTGCCTACCAATTTCTGAATACGGCCGACGGCTACAAGTTGCTCTTCGCCGATGGTATCTTTTGTGAGTTTGCCGTTTTTGAGCCAGATGAACTGGCACACATTCCCTTTGCAGCCGAACGGATTATCTGGCAGGCTGATGCGTTTGATGCCTCGTTGATGAAACCCAAACGGCCGTCAACCAGTTTACGTGAGGCGGATTGGCTGGTGGGTGAGGCCATCACCAACCTGTATGTGGGGTTGTGCCGCTACCGGCGCGGCGAGAAGCTATCGGCGGCGCGCTTTGTGCAAGGGTATGCGGTGGACCGGGTGTTGGAACTGGCAGCGTTCATCGAAACAGAACAGCCGGCCTTTCCCGATGTGTTTGGCGGGGAGCGTCGGTTTGAGCAGAGGTTTCCGACGACGGCCGTGTCCCTGTCCCAATTTGTGCCCGGTTATGACCATACCCCCCAGGCTGCTCAGGCCATTTTGCACTTTTTGGAAACCCACTTCCGTGTCAACCCCGCTATGAAGCAGTTAATCCTCTCGCTTACTTAAAACTGTTTACGATAATCAAAGATTACGCAGATTGCGCAGATAAAAAATTGGTGTAATCTGCGCCATCTTTGATCACCTTCATAGGAGAAATTAAGCATGAACCCCTTGATTGAACTACACGCCTACGGGCAGAGTTTTTGGTATGACAATATCCGCCGCCAATTTTTGCAGGATGGCACGCTGCAACGGCTGATTGCTGAGGACGGGCTGCGCGGCATGACCTCCAACCCTTCGATTTTTGAGAAGGCGATTGGGCACAGCGAAGATTATGATGCTCAGATTCGAGAACTGGTAGCTCAGGGTGTGGGTGCGGATGGGATTTATGAGGCGTTGGCGCTGAGCGATATTCAGGCAGCCTGTGATCTGTTCGCTGATTTGTATGCGGAATCAGACGGCGGCGATGGCTTTGTGAGCCTGGAAGTGTCGCCGCATCTGGCGCGGGATACGGCCGGCACGGTGTCAGAAGCGAAACGGTTGTTCACGGCCGTGAACCGCCCGAATGTGATGATCAAAGTGCCGGCCACGCCGGAAGGTATCCCGGCCATTGAAGCCCTCATTGGCAGCGGCATCAATGTCAATATCACCCTGATGTTCAACATGGCCCATTATGAAGCGGTGGCCCAGGCATATATTAACGGGTTGCAACGGTTACTGGCTGATGGGGGCAACCCGCATAAAGTGGCGTCGGTGGCCTCCTTTTTTGTGAGCCGGGTGGACACGGCCGTAGACAAAAAATTGGCCGAACTGGATGACCCGGCGGCGCAAACACTCATGGGGCAAGCGGCCGTCGCCAATTCCAAAGTGGTGTATCAGCGTTTCCAGGAGATTTTCCACGGCCCCGCTTTTCAAGAGTTGCAAGCGGCGGGGGCGGCCCGGCAACGGCTGCTGTGGGCCTCCACCAGCACCAAAAACCCGGCCTACTCGGACACGCTGTATGTGGATCAACTGATTGGCCCGGAGACGGTGAACACGATGCCGCCGGAAACGATAGAGGCCTTTCGGGATCACGGCCGTGTGGCCAACACCCTGGAACAAGACATAGACAAAGCGCGGGAACTGCTGGACAACCTGGCCGAACTGCACATCAACCTGGACGATATTACCGAACAGCTACAGGTAGAGGGTGTGAACGCCTTTGCCAAAGCGTTTGATGCCCTCATGTCCACCATTGCGGCCAAGAAAGAGAAGTTCACAACTGCATAAAAGACAAAGACATCCGATTTCTTCAAGAAATCGGATGTCTTTTATTCCAGTACACATATGAAGTAAACATCTCCGTCTGCTTCGTGGGTGCGGCGGAAGCCATTGGCTTTGTAGAATTGGATGGCGTCGGCCCAGGTGGCGGTGGTTTCCAGCACCACCTGGGTGTAGCCTAATTCCCTGGCTTTTTCTAACAAGGCATGGAGGAGGACACGGCCGTACCCCTTCCGTCTCTCTCTCCCATCCACCGACATGCGCACAATCCGCCCCGCCTGTTCCCCTTCCGGCAACAACGCCCCCGTGGCCACCAGCCGTTCACCTTCATAGCCCACCAGGAACACCGCATCCACATAACTGGTCGCAATATCGTCCAGGTCAGGGTTAGCTGTAGGGTCTAGCCAACCCCAATGCTCGACCAACCCGGCCAAAATAAGGGCTTTGGCAGCGGGCTGGTCGGTGGGGTGGAACGGCCGTATCTCCACTTTATGATCTGGCCGCAATCAACTGCTCTAGCCGATCTACGTAACTTGCCAGTACGTTGAAGGTGGTTTCTACGGCCGTTGGCATCGTCATATCCACCCCCGCCAGTTGCAGTGCCTCCAGAGGATACACCGAACCACCCGCTTTCAGGAATGAAAGGTAGTTTTCGGCCGCGCCCGGTTGGCCGGCCAGAATGCCATCCGCCAGCGCGTGGGCGGCAGAAATGCCGGTGGCATATTGGTACACATAAAAATTGCTGTACAGGTGCGTGTGGAACTCGGCCCAGGTAATACCCACCCGCTCCCTGTCCATCACCACCTCGTCGCCAAAACCCTCGGCGAACAGGTCAGCCATCAGGTTGATCAGGCTGTCGGCAGTCAGCGCCTCGCCGCGCTCCACCCGCTCGTGGATTTCCAGTTCAAAGCGGGCCAGCGTGGGCATGATGAAGAAGTAGCGATGGAAGTTAGCCATCGCCTCTTCAATCACCGCAATTTGAAATTCCGGGTCTGGCTGGGTGGCCAGCAAATGGGCGCGTACCATCGCCTGGTTAAAGTTGGAGGCGACTTCGGCCACAAACAGGCCATAACGGGCATAGGCCAGGATTTTCTGATTTTGCCAGGTGTAGTAGGAATGGAGCGAGTGTCCCAATTCATGCGCCAGAGTGCTGAGGCCAAACAGGTCATCGCTGTAGCTCATCATGATGAACGGCCGTGTGCCCGGCACCCCGGCCGAAAATGCCCCCATACGCTTGCCCTGGTTGGGGTACACGTCCACCCATCGTTCTTCCAGGCAGCCGCGCCGCAAAGTCGCCACGTACGCATCGCCCAACGGCTGCATCCCGGCGGCAATCCAGTTGACGGCCGTTTCATACGGCACCACCGGCGATTGGCGAGAGAGCGGCGCTTTCACGTCGTAGGGATGCAATTCATCATACCCCAACGCCCGGCGGCGAATGGCCCAATAACGGTGCCAGGTGGGCAGGTTGGCTTTGAAGGTGTTGATGAGGTTGTGGAAGACGGCCGGGGGAATAAACGTATTACTCAAGGCCGCATCCAGCGAATTCTCGTAGCGGCGGGCGCGGGCAAAAAAGACGTCCCGTTTCACACCACCCGCCTGGGCATTGGCCATCGTATTCTTGAAGGTCAGATGGGCGTCGGCGTAGTTTTCCCAGGCCGTGCGCCGCGCTTTCCGGTCGGCGTGGGTGGTCAGGCTGCCAATGCTGCCCTGGGTAATGTCGTAGCTCTCGCCGCTACCATCGGTGGCGGGTGTAAATTTCAGGTCGGTGTTGGCTAAGACGCTGTGGGTGCTGTTGGCCGTGCCCAATGGGTCTTGCACCATGCCCAATAGCTGCTCCACTTCGGCCGAGCGCACGTGCGCCTGCCGCTTTTCCAGCCTGTCCAGGTAATGGGCGTAGACGGCCAGCCGTTCATCCGTTGCCAACCATTGCCGGAGCGTGTCAAAGCCAATTTGCAACAGTTCCGGCTCGGCAAAGGCGACCGTCGCCATGGCCCGACTCATCAACCCCCGTGCCCGGTCTTGGCGGGCCGCCCACTCCTGGTTGTTGGTGTCTACGCTGTAATTCAGCCCACCATAGACGAAGATTTTGCCCAGATTGGCCTGCATGGTTTCCAGCTTTTCCATGAAGTCGGCTAAGGTGGTGGGGGATTCGTGCAGACGGCCGTGATACCCCGCCAACTCTTCCAACTGTGTCCCTAACTCGCCAATGGCCGCTTCCCAATCGGCCACCGAGGGAAAAATAGAATCCGTATCCCAGGTGTACTGCACCGGAATCTCACTGCGTAATTTGGTGACTTGTGCCATGACGGTCTCCTCAAAAAGTGGTGGATTTAACGCGGAGACGCAGAGGCGCGGAGTTTTTTTCGCGTCCCTTCGCGTTCTTCGCAGATTGTATCTTCTTCTTACTCAGGTACAAAGATTGAGAATTTGGGGCAGGTGTAATAGAATACGCGGCAAATCCATTGCAGTAGAGAAAATCGTATGGGATTACCTTCAGCACCATCTTCGGGTAAGAGGCGACATTATTTCAGGGATTTGTTGTCGCTGGATACGTATGGCGTGCCGGACGCGGAGGTGCGGGAGGCGATTAACCATTCGTTGATGGCCTATCTGCCGTTTATGTATGGCACGGTGGCTTTCTTTTTTGTGGCCTATGCGCTGCTGCAACTGACGGTGCTGCAAGAGTCGCAGGCGGAGTTGATGGCGCTGGTGGCCTTGGGCAGCGCGGGGGTCATGTTTGCCGGGGCGGCTGTGCTGCGGCGGGGGGCGCTGCCGGAGTCGTGGGCGGAACCGCTGACGGCGTTTGGGGCGGCACTGGTGCTGGCGAGCATTATTCTGCGGGCGCAGTTGACGATGACGCCGAATCAGGTGGCGAATCTGGCGCTCTTTTTGTTTGCCATTGCCATTATTTTTGTCTCGCCGTTTTGGTATGGGTTGTTTTCGCTGTTGACGCTGGGGGCGCTGCTGCTGGCGATCAATACCTTTCCGCCGTCGTTGGATTGGCCGTATTTTGTGGTGGTGACGCTGGCGGCGATGGCCACCGGTTTTCTGGCGCATGTGGTGCGGGTGAGGGCGTACCGGCACACAATGATTTTGCGGATTGTGGAGCGGGACCAGCGGCAGGCGTTGCAGGTGTTGACGTTGCAGTTGCACACGGCCGTTGCCGTCGGCCAGCGTATCACCTCAATTCTGGATCAGGGGACGCTCATGCACCAGATTACGGAGCTGATTCAGCAGCAGTATCAGGTGTGTTATGTGGGGCTGTGGCTGCCGGATGGGGACGGGGATGGGCTGACGGCCGTTGCCCAGTCAGGCATGAACATTGATGAACAGACCCCACCGATGCAGGCGGGGCGACATGGTTTTGTGGGGGCGGTGATGCGGCACGGCCGTGCCCTGCGTGTGGATAATGTGCTGCAAGATACCCGTTTCCAGCCAGACG
>CAYXUZ010000231.1:0-3188 GCA_964467705.1 uncultured Ardenticatenaceae bacterium
TTGTTTACGGCCGTAGCTCTGGTCGAAGGTATGACGTTGGGCATTTTCCTCAACTACCTCTTCCTCTACCTGGAAGAATTGGGCGCCAGCAACACCATTATGGGGCTGTCACTCACCTTTGCCACCATCAGCGAGATTCCCGTATTTCTCTACTCCCGCCGCTTGCTGGCGCGGTGGGGCGCGCCCTTTGTGTTGATGTTATCTATGGTCGGCACCGTCATCCGCGCTTTCGCCTACGTCTGGATGACCGCTCCCTGGCAAGTTCTGCCCATCAGCCTGCTGCATGGCCCAACCTTCGCCGCCATGTGGGTGGCCGGCGTGGCCTATGCGGACGAAACGGCCCCACCCGGTTTGGGGGCTACGGCGCAGGGTTTGTTTAGCAGCGCGGTTTTTGGTCTGGGGGCAGGGTTAGGGGCATTTACCGGCGGTTATTTATATGATGCCCACGGGCCGGTGGCTGTCTTTCAATGGGCCGGTTGGGCTTCATTGGTTGCTCTGCTGCTGTTCATCGGCGCAAACTGGCGGCTGTTTGTGCGGCAGTTTGCGCTCACGTCGGTGGGAGATTAGTCGCCATCAGACATCCGATTTCTTAAGCAACCTTTGGTTGCCGAAATCGGATGTCCGGCCCTGATACTTATGATCCACATTCGCCAGGGAAACGAAGCCGATTGTGAAGCGGTATTGGTTGTTTTGCAGGCCGCATTTGGCGCTTATAAAGATTTAGACCCGCCATCAGGTGTCACCAGAGAGACGATAGAGGCGCTGCGGGAAAAGCTGGCGCAGGAAACGTTATGGGTAGCGGAGGAGGACGGCGAATCCGAAGCGGCTTTGGGTGGCATCATTGCCTGTGTGTTTGCCAAACCGCACCAGCAGTATACCGACGCCCTCTATTTTGGCCGGTTGGCGGTGCTGCCCGCTTACCAGCGGCAGGGCATTGCCCGCCGTTTGATTGGGGTGGTGGAGCAGCAGGCGAGAGAGCAAGGTTTCCACCGGGTGGTGTTGGGAGTGCGTACCGCTTTGCCGGAGAATGTGCGTTATTATCAATCACTTGGTTATGACATTATTGGGGTGGGCACACACCAGGGGTATACGGAGCCAACCTATTACCGGATGGGTAAATTGGTGAAATAGAGTGGGTGACGGCCGTGACCAACAAAAAAGCCCGGCGTCTTCACGGCCGGGCTTTTTTGTGTTTACTCTTCTGGCGTAAAATTTTTCGGGGGTGTGTCTGTCCCGTCTGGTTCTTGCGGAATAAATATCCAGAGCAAGAGGTATAACAGCCCACCGCCGCCACCAAATACGACTAGCAGCACAAATATAATGCGGATGATGGTGGGATCCATGCCTATATAGGCGCCCAAACCACCACATACTCCGGCCAACATGCGATCAGATTGGCTGCGATAGAGCTTTTTTGTTTCTTTTTCCATGGGGAATCTCCTTATATTGAACTAACGAACAAGGGTTAATACGCATCCAGATAAATGGAGTTGTATCACCGCAAAGCAAGACGATCAATCAATTTATACTGTGGGCTTGACAATACTGTGTGACATATAGTATCATGTGACACATGACACAAGCTAACCAACAGTATGCCGAAAATTTACAATTGGAATTACGGCGGGGCGTGATTGTCCTGGCCGTATTGAGCCAGCTTCGCCAGACCCATTACGGCTATTCGCTGCGGCAGGCGTTGGTGGAAAAGGGCTTTGATGTGAACGAAGGCACGCTCTATCCACTGCTGCGCCGGTTAGAAACCCAGGGGTTGCTCAATAGTGCCTGGGATTTGGAGGAAGGGGGACGGCCGCGCCGTTATTACACGCTCTCCGAAGCAGGGCAGACCATTTTCACCGAATTAAAAGCGGAGTGGAAGTATCTGGGCGTGGTGATGGATGGGTTACTGGTGGATGAAATTAAAAATGCGTAATGGGGTAATTGCCATCAATTACCCCATTACCCAACAGGTTTTAGGAGATATATCATGGACTTAATTGAACGATATGTGGCGGAGGTGGGGCGGCATTTGCCGCGTGATCAGCGGGCGGATGTGCAGACGGAACTGCGTTCGCTGCTGCAAGATATGGTGGAAGACCGGGCGCAAACAAAGGTGGATAAGGCGGATGAGGAAGTGGTCACGGCCGTGCTGCTGGAGATGGGACACCCTGAAAAAGTGGCCGCCTCTTACCAGACCCGCCCGCAATATCTGATTGGGCCGCATTTGTTTCCCATTTTTAAGATTGTGGTGACGGTGGTGGCGGTGGTGCTGACGGCCGTGACCCTCTTTGGTGTGGTGGTTTCCGCCTGGAACTCAGACGCTTTGCTGGCCGACACCACCCGATTGATCGTGCAGGCCATACCGGATGTGATCGGCGCTTTATTCAGTGCGTTTGGTTCTATTGCTATCGTCTTCGCCATTTTAGAGCGAGTTATCCCCGAATCGGAATTGACTGCCGATGAAGAGGAAGTATGGGATCCGCGCAAATTACCGGCAGTGGATAACACCCGTGAAATGAAGCGGGGCGAATTGATTGCCGGCATCGTGTTTGGCTTAATCTTTCTGCTGCTGCTCAATGCCTTTCCCCAGTGGGCGGGCATCATTGTGATGCACGATGAACAGGTGATGACAGTGCCACTGTTTTCGGCCAACTTCTATGCCAACTTGCTGCCCTGGGCGAATCTGCTCTTGCTGGTTTCTATTGGCGTTGACCTTTACAAATTGCGCTTCCGCTGGCAAACTCGGACGACGCTGTTGTTGGATATAGGGGTGGCGGTGTTAACGGCCGTTGTCGTTTACATCTTCATGGTCAATGGCCCGGTTTTGGGCATCAATACCACTTTGGCGCAAGCAACTGATTTTTCTCAGGATGGGATTGACTTGTTCGCTGGCATCTTTGCTTTTGTGGAGAGAATAGCTCTGCCGCTTATCCTGGTGACACAATTTATATCCATTGCCCAAAAGGGGTATCAGTTGTGGCAATTGCCAAAAAATGAGGCGCCCCCTACATTAGCTGGCAAAATGGGCTAGTAGGGGCCATGTTTAAGGGAACCAATTTGCAACGGTCTGCGTTTTCACAGGTGGTGGACGATAATTTTATCGTTCACCACCTAAACCTTATTGACCGGAGAGTAAGATGACCCACAAAAGAGCAATTTTCACCCTGATCCTTTTTATTTTGTTTCTGGCG
>CAYXUZ010000231.1:3198-3920 GCA_964467705.1 uncultured Ardenticatenaceae bacterium
AGAGTGCATCTATGGCCGAACCGCAGTTTGCGTATGAAGAGGCCAGTTCTGAAGGGGCAGCCCCAGCACCTGCAATGGAAGCAATGGATACGTCGGCTGTGGCGGGGGACACGGCCGTCGGCAATATCGCCTTTTCCCCTGGTGAGGACGCTTTGGAGCAAACCGGCCAGGTAGAACGGCTCATCATCCGCACTGGCAACCTGAGCCTGGTGGTGGTGGACACCGAAGAAACAGTGGCCGATATTACCAGAATGGCCGAACAAAACGGCGGTTGGGTGGTCAGCGCCAATCTGTACCAATATGGGGCGGACGCCAAATCGGGCGACATCACCATTCGGGTACCGGCGGCTGGATTTATCGGTGCGATGGAGGCGTTGAAACAGATGGCTGTTGAGGTGCGCAGTGAGAATGTCTCCGGGCAGGATGTGACCGAGGAGTACGTTGACCTGGAAGCGCGGCTGGGCAATCTGGAAGCGACGGCCGTGCGGGTGCGCTCCTTTTTAGATGATGCGGTCACGGTTGAAGAGGCGTTAGCCGTCAACCAGGAACTCAGCCGGTTGGAAGGGGAAATTGAGGTGATCAAAGGGCGGATGCAATATCTGAGCCAATCGGCCGCCTTTTCCACCATCACCGTCTCACTCATCCCTGACATTGCCAATCAGCCGGTGCAGGTTGCCGGTTGGCAGCCGCAAGGCGTCGCCAAAGATGCCATCGAAGCCCTG
>CAYXUZ010000231.1:3930-8651 GCA_964467705.1 uncultured Ardenticatenaceae bacterium
AGTGCCTTGCAAGGTCTGGCAAACGTAGTCATCTGGCTGATTATCTTTGTCCTGCCCATTCTTCTGCTGATTGGCATTCCCCTCTGGCTAATCGTGCGCTTCTTCGTCCGGCGGCGTCGTGCCAGGGCGGCGGGGTGATTGTGTGATTGAGTGTTTTAGTGTTTTGGTGATTGAGTGCTTGTGTAATCACTAAATCACTAAAACACTCATACACCTAAACACTCAACTCTATCGCCCCGCGCACGGCCGTGACACAATCCTGAAACACGGCCGTTCGCTGAATGACTAAATCGCGGGGTCGGGGCAAGCAGGTGGGGATGCGATGGGTGATGGTGGCCGGGCGACCTCCCATGACCAGCACTTCGTCGGCCAGAAAAACCGCCTCGCTGATGCTGTGTGTGACCATAAACACTGTCACCGGCATCGCCTCCCAAATGCGCAGCAGTTCCAGCCCCATCCGCTCCCGCGTCAGCGCGTCAAGCGCCCCAAACGGCTCATCCAGCAGCAAAAATAGCGGTTCATGTACCAACGCCCGCGCTAGCGCCACCCGCTGCGCCATACCGCCGGACAATTGCGCCGGGTGGCTGTTTTCAAAACCGGCCAGCCCCACCAGATTGATCATTTTTTGCACACGGCCGTCCGCCTCCCGCCCATTTACGCGCATAAGTTCCAACGGCAGGCGCACATTCTCGGCCACCGTGCGCCAGGGCATCAGGTTATCGCGCTGGAACACCAGGCCAATCGGCTCCTGACGCGAATGGTCGGCCATGTGGATTTCGCCGGACGACGGCCGTAACAGCCCCGCCAGGATGCGCAGCAGCGTAGATTTGCCAATGCCCGACGGCCCCACCAACGCCACAAAGCCACCCGCCGGAATCTCCAGCGAGATATTCGCCAGGACAGGCAGGTTGGGAAAGGTGGGTGAGGTTGACGGCCGTTAAGAATGGATCACTCATAATTGTTGCAAGTAGCAGGTTGCAGGTGGCAAGTCTTGTCTGCCACCTGCAACCTGCTACCTGCCACTTGCTACTGCTCCAAATCTGCCTGCACTTTCTCCACAAACTCATTCGTAAACGCTGCTTCCAGGTTTGTCACCGGGGCGTCTAATTGACCGGATGCCAGCAGGACATCATGCGCCTGCTGCCAGGATTTGGCCGTTGTCAGCCCTAACGTCTCTGCCTGCCACAACGGCAGGGAGGCTTCCAGCACCGGCAAACGGTCATCTTCCAGCCCTTCCACATACTCCTTGCTCATCTCAAAAGCGGCAGCGGGATCAGCCAGCGTATCTTGCAGCCCACGCAGTGTGGCGCGTACAAAACCTTCCACCAGTTCAGGATTTTCGGCGATGACCGTCTCATTGGTGATGATGCCATTCGCCACCATATCAATAAAATCGGCCACGTAGATCACGTTCACATCTTCGCCCATGCCCGCTAATTGTACCGGCTCATTGTTGGCGTAGCCTACCACCGCTTCCACCTTGTCCGTGAGCAATGATTCCACCTGCGTAAAGCCAATATCGCTGGCGTTCACCTCCTCCGGCTGTAAACCGGCGGCTTCTAAAAGCCCTAAATAGCCCACGTAACTTGCTCCAAAAAAGCCCGGCAGCCCTACGCTGCGCCCGGCCAACTCCTGGGGCGAATTAATATTAGCGCTGCTTTTGCTGACGATGGCAATGGGAAAACGTTGGAACCATTCCAGCACATACACCACCGGCAGTTCCTGAGCGCGGGCTAACACGACCTGATCGCCGCTGACAATGGCAAACGGCCGTTCATTGGCCCCCACCAGCGCCATGCCATCCGTTTCAAAGCTGTAGTCGAAGGACAGGTCAATCCCTTCTTCGGCAAAGTACCCTTTTTCAACCGCAACGTAAAACGGGGCGTATTGCGGGTCGGCGATGTAGCCCATGGGCAGATTGATCTGGGTCACTTCCTCGGGCGCATCCTGTCCGGTGCAGGCGGCCATCAACAACAGTAAGGTCAGTAATAAAAATATGGATCGTTTCATTTTGTTCTCACTCCTTTAATTCTGTAATTTCCAGCGCAACACGCGCTTTTCTAACAAGGCTACCAGGCCATATAACGACAACGCCATCACCGCTAATGTGAGCAGGATGACAAAAACGAGGTCGGTTTTGAAGGATTGGCGGGCGGTGATGAGCAAAAAGCCTAAGCCGCGACTTTGGGGCTGCACAAATTCACCGACTAACGCGCCAATGACGGCCAACGTGGCCCCAATTTTCAGCCCGGCCAGAAAGACCGGCAGCGCGGCTGGGAACTCTAGTTTGCGGAAGATTTGTCCGGCGTCTGCTTTAAGGACGTGCATCAATTCATACAGTTCTGGCGGCACAGAGCGCAGCCCCACGACCATGTTGATCAGGATGGGAAAGAAAACGACGAGGGCGGCCACCGCCACCCGCGACCAGTAAACGGAACTGATCCAGATGGTGAGCAGGGGAGCGATGGCGATGATGGGGATGGCCTGGGAGGCGATGAGGTAGGGGGAGAGCAGCCGTTCGGCCAGGGGGGATTTGGCCAGTAGATAGCCCAAAGGAGCGGCGACCAGGCAGCCAATGAGCAGGCCGGGAATGACTTCGCTGAGGGTGATGAGGCTGTGGCGCAGCAAACGGCCGTCACTCACCACCACCTGCATCTGCCGCCACACATCCACCGGCCCCGGCAGGATAAACTTCTCATAACCACCAAGAGTGACCAGCAGTTGCCAGGCCACCACGAGGAAGGCAAAAGAGACGACGGCCGTTAGCCATACAGGTTGTGTGCGTAAACTGATCATTATCCGTGATCCGTGATTCGTAATCCGTGAACCGTGGTCGGATTACGGTTGACGGGTTACGGATTACGAAAATGGGGCAAGGGGGAAAGAGACGCGAGGAAAAAACGGCCGTTTGTTTGCCCATGTATCGAAAAAAAGACCCCACACAAAGGTGGGGCATGGGAAACAAAACAGAGACGCCGTTTTATAGGTAGTTGTGGCCGTTTTCCAACCGCCACTTCCACTTTACCTTCTCCCATCCAGACTATAACTGTCGGCTCTGGAATTACACCAGATCAACCCCTTCAATTATCAATTGACAATTATCAATTGGTTGTTGAAGGGGGTCGCGGGCTTGGTTTGCGTAGACCTCACCGCCGATCGGGAATTTCACCCTGCCCCGAAGGTATGTAAAATTGTACCGTTGATTATATAAAAGACGGCCGTGCCGTCAACGCAATGTTACGTTAAGCCTTTTCTCACGGCCGTGACTTTGTGTTATACTCCCGCCGCATTTTTATTTTGAAGGAGAGTTTTTCGATGGCAAAGAATAGAAAACGGCGTGAAGTTGCCAAGCAACCGCCCAAGCGTTCCATGCACGACCGCATTTACAATCGCAAGCGGTCAACGGCCGAAAAAGTGATGATCGTGTTAGGCATTGTCATTGCCCTGAGCATGATTTTGTCACTGGTCGTCAGCCTGGGTAGCAGTGCATTTTAAGAGGCACAGAGCGCATCCACTTCAATTTCCACCAGCAGATCGGGGGAAATGAGCCGGTTCACTTCCACCATAGTAGCTGCCGGGCGAATGGTTGCAAAAAATTCACCATGCGCCCGGCCAATTTCCTGCCAATCCCCAATTTGGGTCACAAACATCCGGGTTCGTACCACATCGTTCAGGTTGGCGCCTGCCTCCTTTAACGCCTGCTCAATCTTCTGCAAAATAGTGCGGGTTTGGCCGTAAGGATCGCCTGGGCAGATTGTCTGGCCGTTTTCGTCTACGGCCGTCGTGCCTGCCACCACCACCCACTGCCCCACCCGCACCGCTCTGGAATATCCTACCGTCCCCTCCCACGGCGCCCCGCTGGAAATGTTTTGTCGTTCCATAAGATCTTGCTCCTGATTGTTATTACTGCCAAAAACGGAACATTTCAAGCCCCCACTCAACGCCCCACATTGGAATGTTCAGTAATGCTGTCAGTGTCTCAACTAATTGCCAATATAACTTGCTAAACGGGGAATCTATATAAAACAAAAAGATCAAAACAAATATCATATATCGGCTTATAGAGATAGCCTGTCGTTGAAGACTTCCTGGTAAGAATGGTTCAATAATCCCAAATCCATCAAATCCTGGTAGAGGTAAGAGTGTCAAACAAAGCGCGGAAACTTGCAAGTAGGCGAGAAGTGAAATGGCGGCCCAAAAGTCAACGTTTGAAAATTGTATGAATCCCGCCGACTGTAAGGAAAAGGGCAAAATACAGACAAAGCCAACGATGGCTGTGGCAACTGGCCCTGCTGCTGAAACCAGGCTTTTCTTATAACGGCCGTCAATCGCACCCATATTGATGTAAACAGCACCACCCGGTAAACCTAGACCACCACTAACCAGAAATAATAGAGGTAGTAATATGCTCAAAAAAGGATGCGTGTAACGGATGGGATTCAAGGTTAGATAGCCCTTATGAGAAACCGATTGATCACCACTCCAATAAGCGGTAATAGCATGCCCAAATTCATGCAAACACAATGAAATTAACCAGCCAATAGTGACAAACATAAAAACAGGCAGACTACTATCGAATGGATTATTGATCGTCAAATAGCCTGCGGCCAGTAGGGCCGCTAACATGAGTGGGAAAATGAGCTTGTTAATCCCACCTTGTGTGGCTTTATTTATAATGGCCTAAAGAATTAGGACAGAAAAAACAGCGACTTTAAGGTAGA
>CAYXUZ010000232.1:0-8420 GCA_964467705.1 uncultured Ardenticatenaceae bacterium
TTCTGGGGTGGGGGTGGCCGGTGGGGGCGTTGGGGTGGGGGGTACGGCCGTGCCTGTAGCCGTGGCTGCCTGGGGAATGCCGCCCAAGGCCCGCGTTGGTACCAATGTGGGTGTGGCCAGGGCGGCGGCGGCATCGGCGGCGGAGGTGGGCGTGGGCACATAACCCAACGAGGTGCGCCATTCGGCGTCCAACCCGCTGGTATCAAATCCGTATACGGCCGTGAGCGCATCATCCACCTTTTGCCCGCTTTGCATCGTTTGCAGCAGGGTCGTCATCTGCTCCGGGCCGTAGGTTTCAATCAAATATCCGACTACGATGCCGCTTTGGGTATAGGCCAGGTTGGCGCCATCGGAATAAGCGGAAAAGCCGGCGGCTAAGGAGGTGAGCGGCGGCAAACTGCCGTCGGCCAGGGCGTCTTCCACCAGCGCCCGATCACTGCTGCTGATGGAATCTTCGGCATAGCGGGCCAGCCCTTCGGTTAACCAGGTAGGCAGCCAGATACCACGACAGTTGAAGGTGAACATGCCTTCCAGCAGGTGGGTCAATTCATGGGGCACAATTTGGGCCGCCCACCCATCCTGGCCGGGGGCAACACCCAGGACGGTGATGCCGTATTCGGGGAACGCCACGCCGCCTGTCCATTCAGGGCTGTTGATCAAAACTTCTTGCACAGCTTCGGCCGTGGGATAGAACCATAGCTGCATTTGTTCGGGGCGGGGTAGCCCCAGGTCGGCTTGCAGGTGGGCCACGCTGCTGACGGCTTCGTCCAACATGGCCTGCCCAAATGCCTGGTTGCCCTGGTACCAGTTGACGGTGATGCCGTCTTGGGACACTGTTTGCCAGCGGCGGTTGTCGTCGCTGACGGTGAATTCCTGGCGGTCGGTGGTGATGACACGGCCGTCGCTCTCTTCTACTTCCCATTGCCACCAGATGAGCGCCCCCGGTGGCAGTACCCCACTGCGTTTCAGTTCCCAGTCCCAGGAGAAACGGGCGGGATCATCGTCGTCTGCGGTGACGGATTGACGCGCTCCGCCATCCTGACAGCTACGGGCATTGGTACCATAGAGCAATGTGACGCGCTCAATGGAGGCGTCATTATCCACCACCAGATGGAAGGTCATTGTATCTGGGAAACCGGCCTCAATTTCAGAACTGACGACCGGTTCTACGGTCTGGAACGCTACGGGCGCTAACCAAAAGAATACGGCCGTTAACAAACTAATCAATACTTCTTTTTTCATTGATAACCTGCATGAGCTTAGGGGAGGTTGGCCGCTCCCCGTTTATGGCTTTGAGCATAAAATTACCACACACAATTATTTTTTGCCAATGCTGTTGTGTGCCATCGGTGTATCCACTGCCAGCCCGCTTGTTACTAACCCTGGACAGCTTTTGGCACGGCCGTGACCCCGACGTAAAATCTGCTGCATGGCAATGAATCAGTGGGAACCTGTTTGGCTGCTGAATCTGTCAGGGGAGACGGCCGTTACGGTATACGGCCGTATGTGTGATGGTGGGTGGGGTACGGCCGTCACTTCCTCACCGCCAATACAACAGTGGTACGCACCCCGACGTGTGGCAGAACGTGTTTCCGACCTTAGCTGGTTAATATCTTCTTGACAAATGCGCTTGCATAGCGTATGGATATGAGGCTATATGGAGCAAAGAGAGATTGTTATAGTTGGGGCTGGGCCGTCTGGAGCAACAGCGGCAATAGCTTTGCGCCAGCAGGGTCATGATGTTCTTCTCATTGACCGTCAGCAGTTCCCACGGGATAAGCCGTGTGGTGATGGCATCCCGGTGGGCGTTGCCGAGATTTTGTATGATTTGGGGTTGAAAGAGCGGTTCGACCAGGCTGATTTTTATCCGATAGACAAGGTACACCTGGTTTCACCCGCCGGGCACATTTACGAAAATGCCCTGAAAGGGGGCAAACAGGGGGCCAAAGGACACGTCATTTCCCGGCTGCAATTTGATGCGCTGCTGCAAGAAGCGGCGGCGCAGGCGGGGGCGGAGTTCTGGCAGGGTAAAGTTAAAGAGCCGATCATAGAAAATGGGCAGGTGCGGGGGGTGCGTGTGATGTCCGACCATCACCTGCATGAAATTCGGGCGGCCCTCGTTTTAGCGGCGGATGGGGCTACTTCGGTCATTGGTCGGGCGTTGCAGCCGGCGCGTTTGCCAGACAAGCACCGGGCCATTGCCCTGCGCGCGTACAGCGAGGAGATTGAGGTGTTGCCGCATCAGGTGGAGTTTTATCTGCACCGGGAGATTTTGCCGGGGTATGCCTGGATTTTTCCGATGGGCCAGAACAAGGTGAATATCGGTTGTGGGATGCGCCTGGATAAGTTCCGCCAGCAGCCGTATACGTTGGAGCAGTTGTTGGAGATATTTTTGGGGCTGCCTTTTATGCGGGAGCGGGTGCGGGGCAACGGCCGTTTGCAAGACCCGGCGACCTGGCAATTGACCTTTGGCTCATTCAAGCAGTTGCAGCGTGCGTATGATGGGGCGCTGCTGCTGGGGGACGCTGGCTGGCTGATCGACCCATTGACCGGGGGTGGCATTGAAAATGGGATGATGTCGGCGCTGCTGGCGGCGCAGGTGGCGCACCAGGCATTGCAGCAAGGTGACTATTCGCGCCGGATGTTGCGGGAATATGACCGGGCGTGTCGGGCGGCGCTGTGGCCTGTCATGCGTCGCTCGTATTGGATTCAGCGCTGGGTAATGCGCTTCCCCTGGTTGCTGGATGGGCTGATCAAATATGCCCGCAACCATCCTCATATCGCCCACGTTTTCCTGGCAAAATTGTAAAACTCCTATGATTTCCCATCACCCCTCACCCATCGCAAACAAATAAGGTGAGGAATATCACGGGGCATGAGTGGCATTAGCCACTTCACAGATGACCCTATTGGGCCGAAAATGGTGAGCATGGCGTATCAGACGCTATTTTGGCCCTTTTTCTTCACTGCACCCCTGATTTCCGCATCCATAGTGGCAACGGCCGTACCCCAGCCAAAACGTCCACACGCATCATTTGGAATTCCGAACAACGGAGGTGTTCGTGCCATGAAAAGTCAACTGAATATCACAACTTTATTGATGGTATTGGTAAGCTGTCTCCTGTTGAGCGTGGATAGCCGACCGACTTACGCAGCGCAAATAACCACCACTTTCACCGTCAACAGCCACCTCGACCCAGGGGACGGCGTATGTGATGAGATTGAATGTACTCTTCGTGAAGCAGTCGCTCAGGCGAACGTTTCACTCGGACAGGACCTCATTCGCTTCAACCTGGGTGTTACGCCGCTCACCATTCTGCTCAACCAACCTCTACCGGCTATCACTGATGCTGTGATCTTGCATGGGGATAACATGTCGGGCAACGGCCGTGTGACCGTCAGCGGCCAAAACCAGTTTCGTGTTGTTGACGTGGCCCCAGGTATCACTGCCCGTTTGCAAAGGCTCATTATTGCCAATGGCGCAGCCCACCGCCCACTGAGCGACATGCCACCAGCGCAAGGTGGAGGCATTCGCAACGCCGGTACGTTGTATATTGATGACACCATCCTCCAGGATAACAGCGCCGATGAAGGTGGTGGTGTCTTCAATAGCGGGCTACTGGTGGTGAAAAACCACAGCCTGTTCGTGCGTAACGTGGCAGATGATGGGGCAGGCGGTGGCCAGGGTGGCGCCATTTACAACGTCCACAAAGTAAGCATTTCAAGCAGTAGAATTGGTGGATTGACGCCAGGAGATCGCAACACGGCCGTAGCCGCCGGTGGGGGTCTTTATAACGCGCCGGGCAGCCATCTCCATGTTGAGCGAGACGCCGAGTTTGCCTACAACCGGGCCTGGCGGGGTGGGGCCATCGCCAATGGCTCTGAAGCCAGAGTGACCATTTATGGCTCTTCCTTCACTGGTAATGGCGGCACTTATGGAGCCAATCAGCAGAGAGGTGGCGCAATATGGAACCAGGTTGGCGGCACGTTGAGCATTGAACATGGCGTCTTTAATAACAATGCCGCCTATTATCACGGCGGCAGCATCTATAACGAGGGCACACTCAGCCTTAAATACTCAACTTTTCATGCCAATGTGGCGTTGGATATGGGCGGCGCGATCTTTAATGGCGGGCACGCCACCATTGAGGGCTGCCTGTTTGATAATCAGGAAAGCTGGAACTGGGGTGGGGCGATTGCTAATCTGAGTGTCATGTCTATTTACGATAGCGCCTTTACCAATAATTACAGTTGGGATGGCAGCGTCATTCTCAATTGGTACCAACTTTACGTTTCGGGCAGCACATTTTCCGACAATGCGAATGATTTCAGCGGGGTTATCAGCAATGCTGGCCCACTCACGGTCATCAACAGCACCTTCCACCACAACACTTCGGAAAATGGGGCGGCTATTTTTAATCAGTATCATGGGGAAGTGGTGATTTCAAACAGCACGTTCTCTGATAACACCGCATACCAGGAGGGTGGCGCCATTGCGAATTGGAGTGAAGGCAGGCTTTTGGTAACAAACAGTACCTTCACTGGAAATCGGGCTACCGGTTCTTCGTGGAGCGTCCCCAGGGGAGGCGCCATTTATAATGAATCGTATGCGAAGATAACTTATAGCACGATCAGCGAAAACAGCGCGGAGATTGGTGGTGGCCTGTTCAACTATTATTCATCTTACCATCAGGGTGTTTTGGAACTGGGGGGGACGATTGTGGCTAACAACACGGCCGTGATAGAGGGCGGTGACTGTGGCGGCCAGGTAGCAAGTCTGGATTATAACCTGGATAGTGATGGTTCTTGCGCTCTCGACGGAAACGGTGACATTACGGCCGTGCCCCTGCTTGGCTCACTCCAGTTTAACGGAGGTCCCACCCAAACAATGGCCCTGTTGCCTGGCAGTCCGGCCATTGACGCCATTCCCACCAATGTGTGCCTGGCGGCGTCGGATCAACGGGGCATCATCCGTCCGCAAGATGGCAATGGGGACACCATCCTGGCGTGTGATCTGGGTGCATTTGAATTGGAGCCGTAAAAAAGGAAGCCTGTGAGTATGAGTTGGACACGGCCGTACACAAATTGGCTACAATATAGCCATACCTGAAGGAATGGCAGCATTTGCTGATATGTGTTTGGTGTTTGAAAGAGATGCTTTAACCCAGCGAATTATTGAACTAGAGACGATTGCCCAGATTAGCACGGCCGTGTCCGGTATCCTGGACCTTGACCAACTGCTGCAATTTGCCCTGGTACGTACCAAGGAGCAGTTTGACCTGTACCACGTCAATATCGCCTTGCTGGACGAGGCCGGAGAGAATTTGCTGCCGGTGATGGGTGATAAGGATATGTTGAGCAAGGACTCGCCTGTCCCTGCCATCCCCTTGCAACAGCGCCCCTCAATCTGTGCCCGTGTGGCCCGCGAACGCATTGTCATGGTCGTCAACGATGTGCATAGCCACCCTGACTTTATGCCTCATCCGGTGCTGCCGGAAGCGGCGTCGGAACTATGCCTGCCCATGATTGTTGGTGATAAGCTGATTGGTATTCTGGATGTACAGGCGAGAGAAAGTAACCGTTTTACCGAAGAAGACGTGCGAATCCATAAAACGCTGGCAGCCCAGTTTGCCATCGCCATACAAAATGCGCGCGCCTTTCGATTATCGGAACAACGAGCCGCCGAGTTAGCTATCCTCAACGAAATGAGCCGCTCACTGAGTTCCACTCAGGGGATTGAGGCGTTGATGATGACATTTGTCCATTTTGCTGCGCGGCTGATTGACACCACAAACCTGTTTGTTGCTTTTTATGAGCCAGAAAATCAGGTGGAAGGGGAGATTGTCTTTGTGCTGGATGTGGCTGAGGGGGAGTTTACATGGTATGACCGGCGGCGGCGCTTTGAAAATGGACTGGTAGAGCATGTGATTCGCACGGAACGGCCGTTGCTCATCCCTACCCATGTTCCCGAAAAAGTGGCCGAGTTAGGGTTGGAGGTGCCGGGCGGCGTCCGGTCGCAGTCGTGGTTGGGGGTGCCGATGATCGTCAACGGCCGTGTCACTGGCGTCATTTCCCTGCAAAGCCACACCACACCCTACCGGTTTAATGACGATACACAGCGTTTGCTTGTCTTAATGGTGAATCAGGTGGCGCTGGCGGTGGAAAACGCCCGCCTGTATGCCGCCTTGCAAGAGCAGGCGGCGCACCTGGAGCAGGAAGTAGCCCGGCGCACCGCCGAATTGATGGCTGCCAATCAGCAGCTAACCAGCGAAATCAGCGAACGGAAACAGGTAGAACAGTCGCTGCAAATATATGCCCATGAATTGGAGCGGAGCAACCAGGAATTGGATAACTTTGCCCATATCGCGTCGCATGATTTACAAGAACCGCTGCGCAAAATCACCGTCTTTGGCAGCCGGTTGGAAGAAAAACATGCGGCGGCGCTGGATGAGCGGGGGTTGGAATATCTGCGGCGGATGCAGTCGGCGGCGGCGCGAATGCAGCATCTCATTCAGGATTTGCTGGTCTATTCCCGCGTCACCACCCATCGTCAGCCATTCAGCCTGGTTTCGTTGAATGACATTTTGCGGGAGGTGTTGTCTGACCTGGAAGTGCGGGTGGAGCAAACGGGGGCGACGCTGCTGGTGGGGCAGTTGCCGGAACTTGAAGCTGACCCGGTGCAGATGAGACAATTGCTGCAAAATCTGGTAGGAAATGCGCTGAAGTTTGTGGCCCCTCACCGCCCGCCGGTGATTGAAATTGGCAGCCACTCCATGAGCCAGGATGGGCGGGAGATGTGCCGGATTTTTGTCAGGGATAATGGAATTGGTATTGACCCCCAGTTTCAGCGGCGTATTTTTGAGATTTTTGAGCGATTACACGGCCGTACCACCTATGAAGGTACCGGTGTGGGCCTGGCTATCTGCCGCAAAATTGTGGAACGGCATAATGGTGCGATTGCAGTGGAAAGCACCCCCGGTGAAGGGGCGACGTTTATGGTGACGTTGCCGTGTCGTCAGTAATGACGCCCAACCGCGTGGCGGCAGCGGCCAGCCCCACCAGTAGCCAGAACGCCGTCACCGCGTGGTGGAATTCCAGGTTGAAGAGGTAATGGTCAAACAGCCCGGCGACCAACCCGCCGATGATGGCCGCATGTAAGCCTAACCAGACGGGGTCTTTACGGCCGTTGGCCTTAATCGGCCCCCGGTTAAAAAAAGCATACGCAAACAACGTGCCCAATACGCCAAAAAAGGCCAGCAGCCCCACCAGCCCCATCGTCTGGGCGATGGTCAGGTAGACGTTGGCCACCCCCAGGTAAATGTCAATGTCCGGCGTCCCAGCGAACCCCACGCCAAACACGGGATAACGCTGCACCAGGATGAGCGCGTCTTTGTATTCGCCATAGCGCATTTGTGTCGCCAGGTCTTGTCCTTGTACCCCTTCGATAAACCGGGCAATATACGCCTGCGCGGGCGGCAGCAGCAAAAAGAGCAGGCCGATAACCACCATGTATGGCAGCAGCCGCCGGTAGCGGGCCAGCCCCACAAAACTCAGCCCGGCCACCAGCCCCACCAGCGCCCCCCGCGAAAAGGTGAGGATCAACGCCAGAAATAGTGAGCCAACAACCAGAAACGTGAGCCAGCGGGGGAACAACGGCCGTTTGGCCACCAACTGCGGCCCCGCCAATGCGCCCAACATCAACAGTAACCCGCCCAACACGTTCGGGTCTACGGATGTGCCAATGGCCCGTTCGGAAAGCTCCGGGTTTTCTTCAATGTAACGAATGACCCAGCCACCGGGATACCCCACCCGCGTGAGTATGTTCAGCAGGTCGTTGGTGGTATCGTCCGGCAGCAACCAGAAACCGATTGCCAGCAAAGCTGCACCCGCTCCGGCCAACAGCAGCACCTTTACCAGCCGTTCTAATTGTTCCCAGGTGCGGCAATAATCAATGACCACAAATACAAAAAGCAGGCTCAAAATCAGTTCCGCAAATTTGCGCAGCAGGGTGGGGGTGAGTGGGCCGTTGGCCAGGCCAAAAATGAAGGCAAAGAGGGCCACGATGATAATAATGAGTAGCGGTAGGGTGATGGGCGTGGTGATGACATCGCGCTGTTTGCCCGTCACCAGCCCCAGCGCCCAGACGCCAACGACGGCGGCCAGTGCCAGGTCTAAAAAGGTGGGCGTCAGGCCAATGTCAACGGGAATGGTGGCAAAGGGCAGCAGGCAAACCACAGCCATGACGCCCCAAAAACCGAGTTCGATGTTGCGCAGCACGACGACTATCGCCACCCCCGCCAGCAGCAGCGCCAGTGCTGCCAGTGGTCCGCCATAGGCCAGCAGCAGCCCGCCGAACACGGCCGTGACCGCCACCAATACTGCTAAGAGCAGGCTGTTTCGTGAAGCGTGAGGCGTGAGGC
>CAYXUZ010000233.1:0-8401 GCA_964467705.1 uncultured Ardenticatenaceae bacterium
TATCCCAGCCGGTGAAGGCCAGGATTTCGGCCGTTTCTGTGGAGCGCAAGTAGTACAACACCGCCCGATCCGCGTCGCACAGGCCGTAGGTGTGGCGGCAAACGTGTTGCGCCAGTTCGGCCAGCCCCAGAGTGCTGATGAGCGCCTGCCCCATTTCTTGCAGCGAAATGAGGGCTTCGGTGCGCTGCTGCAAAACGCGGTTGGCCGCTTCCAGTTCCAGCAGTTTAGCCTGTAATGTCTGGTTGGTCTGGCGCAGGGCGTGTTCGCTGGCGGTGAGCAGGTTGTAGGTGCGGCGAAGCTGGTCAGATTCCAGATTGAGCGCATCATCCAGGCAAAGATGTCCGGCCGCCGCCAGCCGCAGGGCATATTCCTCTAGTGAGAGCAGGCTGGTCTGGGCGAACAGGGTGTCCGGTTCGTCCGGGGCGCGGAAGATGTCGAAGGCGGTGATTTCAGTTTGGTGACGGCCGTGCCCCTGAAAACCGTGCCCCTGACACTGTTCACACCCTGCCGCCCGATAAAAGGTGGGTGCGCCCGCAGCGGGCAGCGCGGCCAGGTCGGGGTAATGAGCCAGCCGGTCGGTGAGGGTCGCGGGCAGGCTGGCAATGGGTTGGCGGCAGTGGGGGCAGAGCATGGGCAGCCGCTGCACAGCGACCACCCAACGCAGCCCGGCTAACTGCGCCTGCGTGGCCCCCCAATCGAGCAAGACGCGGGCCACATCCGCGCCGCGAAAGATGGTGTCCAGCGGGGCCAGGACACACAGCCCTTGTTGGGCGGCGGCCAGAGCGTATACGGCCGTCTCCTCATTCAGTTGGTCTATGACGAGCAGGGACGGCCGTTGTTTGATCGCCTCGGTAATCGCCCCTTCATAGGTGTACACGCCGCGTATCAGCGTAAACTGCACCCGGCGTCGCAGGTGGCGGGGCAGCCGTACGGCTTCTTTATGGGTGGTAACGACGAGAGCGTGTGCGGCCGGGTTTGCTTCCATGATCTGGCGCATGAGGATGCGGAAGACGGCCGCCCGGCCGCTGGGCAGGAAGCCCGCCACGCCGTCCGGCTGGTGCGGGTCTGACCCGGCGACGATGATCAAACCGGCGTCGCTGGCGGCAAGCTGGTCAATGAGGGCGTCCAGTTGCGGGAGGTGCAGGAAATCCTTGAGTTCGAGCATTCGTGCGCTTCAGATTGGTTCAATCTTCAAGATTGAACCAATCTCTACTGGTTTATCTTGAACGATAAGTGTGCCCCTCATCCGTATTTCCGGCAACTTGCCTACCCGCTGCCTGGTCGGTAGGGGGTACGGCCGTATAATATCCACATTCACATTGAGCAAAACAAGTGTGGCGCGGTCTCGAAGGCCGGCCACAGCAAGGGGATGGTATTAGATAGAGTGTATTGTCATTTTTGAAGCAGCCGCTGAGGAGGCCATATGCAGTATGAACCGGGAGAAATCAATATTATTTGCACAGACGTGCAGGCATCTTTACATTTTTACTGTGAGCTTTTGGGGTTCACCTCTACCACAGATGAAGAAGGGTTCTACCATCTGCGATGTGGCGGGCATCAATATCTGCTTCTGCCGATTGCCCAGCCAATAGCAGACCTGCCTGTGTATGGTTCGGTTCCGCAATTCTCGATGGATTTGTTAGTCGCAGACATTCAAGCAGCTTATAAACAATTGAAACACAACGGTGTCACCTTTGCTAAGAACTGGCAAGAAGGTGACATTATGTTTGTGGCGCGTGACCCGGATGGTTTGCCCTGGGAAATCATTCAAAAAGGTTTATAACGGCCGTAAGGGGATTGGTTGGTGGGGGGTACGGCCGTATAATTCCCATATGTGCGTTGAGCCAAACAGGTGTGGCGCGGCAGAGACGCCGTCCGTAGCGGCTAAGGATGTTAGGAAATGAACATAGGCTTTACATTAGCGACTTTCTTTGGCATGATTTTTTGTGGTTATAACGCCTATTTGGCTTGGTTTAAACCAGGAGACTTTGCCAAAATGTATGAGAAAAGTCCGTTTGTGTCTGATAGTTTACAGATGAAGGAATGGATTAATTCTGATGGACATTTGTGGTTGGCGAGAATTGGTTCATTGCTATTTGCTCTTATTTGTGGTGTTCTTTTTTTCATGTCCTTTTTCTCGTACATCCTATGATGCCCTAGCTTTGGCCGGTCTTCAGACCGAGTCACATCGGGTTTTGTTCGACGGCCGTCACCACTAACCGATTCACGGCCGTTGGCACAAGAGAAGGCTCACGGCCGTACCCCCCATCATCCCCCACAGACCCGAAGGGTTTGAGAAAACCCTTCGGGTCTTTTGTTCATAAACGGCCGTCTACTCCGCAATCGTAAACAGCAGGCCGGCGGCACGGCACCTCATCCAGGAAGCAGGAGTATGGGTACTTTCCCGCTGGTATGGAGTTGCCGATGTGCGTGTGTAGGAGGTCAATTATTCTCCTGGCCTATGGCTCTTGCGCACGATACGCATGGATAGTTTTGTCGCTATTGGCTATAAACAGATGCCCATTAGCAACTGCCAACCATCCTCCCTGGCTTACAGACGATTCCAATTGGTGAGTTGTACGGTTGATGACGAAAGTTTCTCCTCCTGATGTCACAAAAACATAATTTCCCGCCACGACTGGCGAGTTGACAAGCATACTCTGTGTATCATATTGCCAGAGCAAATTGCCATTGGTCGGGTTGCGTGCTTCAAGCAAAGTGCCATTCAAACTATACAGCACATTATCAGCTACGGCCGTCAAGTTACGCCCATAATTTCCATTATGCGACCAGGCAATAGCATGAGAGTCCAGGTTGATCCCGATGAGCTTTGTCTGGCTGCTTAGAATCGCCCGATCATCTGTAACCAGCGTTGTTAAGGGCGACTCGGTAATATCAACAGTCCAGGTGAAATCACCAGAGTTGGCTGGATAGCGATAAAAGTAATAGGAATTCGCCACATATACACTGTTCTGGTGATAGGCTGGTGTCATAGGAGGAGTGACCCAGGCGCCTCCCCAGAGCAGTTGGCCGGTAAAAGCGTCATAGGCGTTAATGTTCTGGCCAGCCAAAAACAGCCTGTCTTCAGCGAAAACCGGCTGATAGAAATCGAGAGAGGAACCGTAAAAAGTTCCTAAAACAGTTGACCACAGCTTTACGCCGGTAAAGAGGTCAAAAGCGTGCAAAAAGGAAACGTAGATGCTGTGTTGATATTGGTCACGGGTGTTTTGGGTGACGTAGACAACACCTTGGGCGATAGTTGGTGGGCTGACAGAATCGCCATCTAGCAATTGTCGCCACTTTTCCGCTCCTGTTTCCAAATCGAGGCCCACGACAGCTGAGGTCTGGTTCGGCACCTGACTTGTAGCTACGACGATGCTGTTACTGACGGCAATATTTTCCAGAGGCGCACCGCCTGAATACGGGAGTGTTTTGCTCCAAAGTAATTCATAACGTGATGCGCCGGGATCAATCATATTGTAAGCTGTATGGGCAGCATCGTACCCCAGCGTGAACCAATCGGCGGTTGACGGGGGTGTATAACCCGGTTTGACAACCAGCGGTAAAAATAGGCGATCTTGGGCAATGGTGATAGTTTGGGCAGCGACCGCCCTGGCCCCACCGGGATTGACAACGGCTACGGTATAAACGCCTTCGGAAATTGTTGGTGGTACAGCAATCTCCAATTGGCTGTTGCTTAACCAGGTTACATTGTTTAATGCTGTCTGATTCAGAAATACAGTTGGCGTTTCCAAGAAATTCATCCCTGTCACGTTGAGGGTTACTGGCTGTTCGTAGCGCCAATGGGTAGGGGAAACGGCCGTTACCTGCGGCGTCGTCCACGAGCCAAGCGAGAATTCATCTACCGAGACATCACCCACGGCGTGGTCAGCAGCCAGCGTGATTGTGACAGTCTGGCCGCTGTAAGCGGTTAAGTCGGCCCATATGTGTTGCCAGGTAGAGGTGGATTGCGCGGTCTGCAACACTGTTGTCGTGCTACCTCCCTGAAAGATTTGCACCCGGAACTCACCACCTGTTAAGGGGGCGGGAATGTAATATAGGAATGAGAGTGTAGGGTTTACTAAACTTGGTGTGACAGTAATAACTTGCGATACCAGTGTGTCAGTCATCACTGTGTGGCTGATTTCCAGACCATATGCCCCACTATGGTGTGCGCCTGCGGCGGCAGTAGCTCCATCGCCGGTCACAAGCCAACCATCCAGAGTACCATTTTCAAAACCACCATTGATGATAGCGTCGTCAGCAGGTGGCATTACAGCGTTGAAAGTCAGATCGCTACTCAGAGACACGGCCGTCGCCGGCAACGACGAGTAACCAGCAGCGGCAAAAGTAAGTGTGTAGCTGCCAGTCGTCCCTACAAATAGGTCATACGCGCCAGTGAGCGGGTCTGACTCCACGCCCAGTGAGGTTGGTGTGACATTGATTGTTGGTATAGCTACCGGATAACCCCGATTGTCGTTTACAGAACCAGAGACACGGTGAGCATAAAAGGTCACGGCCGTGTCGGGCTGGGGACGCCATGGCTCTAGCTGCCGACCTTCATGGGCCTGACTGCGAAAATAATAAGTATGTCCCGTTGTCCCTGTAAACATGGCTGACGCGGTAGACACACCATCTTGCCATAACTGCCAGTTGCCATCCGTGCCATCGCGTACAAAAACATCAAAGGTTAGGTCATTGCCACTGCCCGTCCACTGAACCATAACTGGCTCATGTGTATATGCGGTTAGAGGTAGCACCTGGGAATCGGGCCATCTGGTGTCAACGGTAATAGTTGCTGGCTGCCCCCACGCGCCAAGGTTAAAAGCACGATCCCGCGCACGGCAGCGAAACTGCATCGTGCCATCTCGACCAAACTCAAAACGAGTGGATGCTTGAGTAGCGCTGCTGGTCACACGCTGCCAGGATGTCGTCGAATCTGGGCGTACTTCCACATCATAGCTACCAATGCCCGCGTCTCCTACATCGGTTGCCGTCCAGGCCAGCATAAATACCCGGTCATGTTGAAGCGTATTTGTTTGAATCATACATGCAGACGGGTTGCCACCATCTATGGCCGCCCAAGAGGGACGGAAAGCTCTGGTATCAAGAATATCGGTTGTAGAGTACCCTCCCGGCGTTAATGGGTCAGTGGTGATGATCCAACTCTGTTGCCAATAAAACTGCCCTTGTTGATAAACCCAGGCTGTCTCTGTCAGGGCAATAAAATTCCCATCGGGCGACCAGGCAGGGAGCCAAAAATCTCGCAAAACGGAGCCGCTTAAATGCTGATGGGCATTAGAACCGTCGGCATTGATCAACCAAAGCTCCAACCAGCCATCACCGTTACCATCGTTGGCATAGGCGATTTGCGTTCCTGTCGGCGACCACGCTGGATAAAGAGCGGTCGCCCCGAACGTAAGCTGTTGTAGATTTGAGCCATCCGCATTGATGACCCACAGTTCATACCGCCCGGTGCGAAAGGAGGAAAAAACGATCTGTGTTCCGCCTGGCGACCAACTGGGTTGACCGTCATAAGCAGGATGGTTGGTTATCTGCTGGAGGCCTGTACCGTCACTATTGCGGACAAAGATTTCATGATTGCCGGTACGAAACGAGTTGAAAGCAACTCTTGAACCATCTATGGTTGAAGCCGGGTTCAGATCGCTGCTGCCTGACTGGCTGATGTTCAACAAGTTGTTAGATGAGATATTCAACCGGTAGACATCATGATCCGCATCTCGATTCGATACAAAAAACAGTTGATCAACTCCATTTCTCAGGAAAGGATAGGTATCAGCGGCTGGCGATAAAACGAGGGGGGTGTCACCCTGTCCACTATTCAGATTATGTTTATAGATATCCCATTTATTGTTGCGAAATGACTGATATGCTATGGCACTTTGAAAGGGGAGCGTAACAGCCGGTGTATGAGGCGATTGGATAGATACGGCCGTTTCCCCTTCCCGATAATAGGATGCCATTGCTTCCGCCGATATGTCCCGAATCAACTCAATGTCCCGAAAAGGTTGCGGGTTTTCGGATGATGCGGTGGTCGCCAAGGAAGAAAGTCCCAGGGTTATACTTAGAACAAACAACAAAAAATAATTTTGAAATTTCATGTTACCCCCTCAAAAGGCACATTTAGGCACATTAATTGTGAAACTCCCTTAACTTCAGGGTTTGTATCTCAGTTATATATTGAGATTGCCCTTTCAATAAATCTGAACAAGGACATACGACTTCTCAAAGAAATCGTATGTCCACCAGTTCAATGTGTTTAATCGTGATTCCTTAAAATACGGGAATTCCAGGCTAGAATCACCAACATTCAGGATTGTAGCAAAAGTGGCCTATTCCGCAATCGTAAACAGCAGGCCAGCGGCACGGCCGTTCACCTCTGGGAAGTACGCTTCTCTGGCAAACGTCGGCATCACCTGGTAACTGCCAGGGATCACCGTATCCAGGAAATAGGTGTACTGGTAGGTGCCCGCCGGTAAGAAGTTCGTCAGGAAAACCACCTTCTCATCCCGGTACTCCACCCGGTCAAACGACCACCAGCCCCAATACCCCCACAGATAATCCAACGGAATCGGCCCATCATCGCCACCACCGCCAGGTGTCGTTTCCAGGTTCGGGTCAACCGCTTCCGTGCCCGCCGGGATGGGGTCTTCAATGATGGCGTGCAGCAGGTCATTTTCCGTCTGAATCGTCACCACCACCCGCACCTGTTGGCCCGCCTGGATTTCCGTAATCGGTTCACACGTCTCCGTCTCCGGGTCACAGGCTGCGTCAAAGTAAGCGCGTTCCACGTGGATGCCCCGATTGATCGGGCTGACCTGGCTGGCATCAATCGCCGTGTTCATGTGCATGGTGTAATAGAGCGTACCCTCACCCGCGCCGCGCCGGAACTCAAAGAAGTTCGGGTCATCGCTAAACAGGTCGGGCACCGGCACCGTCACTTGACGGCTCTCGGCGATATTGTCGCGGCTGAACGCGCCATCGGCCGTCGGCTGCAAATTCACCTGCAAACCATACTCATAATTCGCGTCCAATTCGCCCGTCGCGGCCATCCATTCCGTCAGGCCAAAGATCGTCCAGGCCGATTCATGTATCGTCGGCCAGACGGCGGCCGTGCGCGCCGCCATCAGCCAGCGCACCGCGCCGGGGGCCAGCGCATTGTCCGGCTGCCACAGCGACAGCGCGTTCACGATTATCGCCGTACCACGAATGTCACTGCTCAGGTTATCAAAGTCCTGGCTCACATCTTCCCAATGCGTACCCGTCGCCGAGGCAATCGCGCTGCCGCTCAGGTCGGCGATGAGCGCGTCTACATTGGTGTCACTGCCGGTCAGGTGGTAGGCCATCAGCAGCAGCCCCTTGCCATACGGGTCGAGCAGATCGCGGGCTTCGGTGAACAGGGTATCCAGTTCCACATTCACATCCACACCCAATTCGGCCAGCACGTAGAGGAAAAAGGCCTGCCGGTTGGCGTCCGAAGCGGTGCGGAAATCTTCCGGCCGCTCCAATTGGCGCACCAGGTAATTGCCCGAATCCTCCAGCATCGCCTCGTCTACGGCATGGCCGATCTGGCGCGCCTTCGCCAATCCCAACAGCACGTAAGCGGTGATCCAGGGGTCGCTCTCGTCTTCAAAACACCAGGCCCAGCCGCCATCGCTGTGAACCAGCGCGGTTAATTGGCCGATCCCGGCATTGACGATGGCCGCCGGTTCCTCACCAAATTGGGCTTCCACTTCCGGCGCGTCCAGCCGTGTGGTCAGCGTTTCACGGCCACATTGGGCAGCATCCGGTCGGCAATGGCCGCCGGGCAGTCGGAGAGGAAGTCCAGGTCATTGTTGGTCAGGCGCAGGCTGTCCAGCAGCGCCGCCGCCAACGACGGGCTGAGCGTCACGTCCACGTGGCCCTGATCCATGTCCACGCCGGGCGGCAGCAGGATGGATTCCACGCGGCTGCCCTGCGTATCCAGTTCGCCGGACGTGCCCACGATGTCCTGGGCGTTGTAGCGGTAGATGGGGATCATGTTGTCCGGGCCAACGCCGAAGGTGGGTTTGGTGGCATCGCTGTAGCCACCACCGCTGACGCGGAAGGTGAAGTCGGCAAACGCCTGGCCGTCTACAAATTGGGCATCGTTCACGGCCGTGTCCCATCTCACCAACGTTTGTCCATTAGCGGGCACATTCACCGTCTGCTCTACGGGGCCGTTCAGCGTCACGCCGGTCGCTTCCAGCGTCACGTCGGCTTCAATGGCGCTCTCGGTATTGTTATTGATCACCGCGCCAATTTGCAGTGTATCGCCCACCGTCAGGAAGCGCGGCGTAACGGGGCGGATGAGCAGCGGCAGGGTGGAGACAATATCGGCCGTATTGTGGCCGACCAGGGT
>CAYXUZ010000234.1:0-1551 GCA_964467705.1 uncultured Ardenticatenaceae bacterium
TCTCTTTTTACGTGAATTGGAGCGGCAGATCGTGGAGTGGGGAAGCGCCTGCCTTAAAAAACGCAACCAGGAAACCGGTGTAGCGAACACTCTGGATTGCTCGTGCCGCACAGAAGATACCCGGCGCATTCACCTCCTGGAAAGACAGGGGTTTGTGCAGCAGTCAACACGCACACGACGTTATTCACACCCACTTGATTTGCCGATTATCACCTACCCCCTGCCTGATGGCTTTTCGATCCGGTGCGTGCAAGGCGACAGTGAAGTACAAAGCCTTGTATCTTTGCACCAGGCTGCCTTTGGCACAGATAATATGACCGTTGCGCAACGCCTGGCGATGATGCACGCGCCGCACTACCTGCCGGTAATGGATCTGGTTGTGGTTGCGCCCCATAATGAATTGGCGGCCTTTTGCGTTTGTGGGTTTGATGACCCGGATAAGAAAGTGGGATATACCGACCCCATTGGCACACATGCTCATTTTCAGAGGATGGGGCTGGCAACGGCCGTTGTCTCCACCGGCTTGCAAATGCTCCAAAATACAGGCGCAATCAGGGTAGAACTCGGTACAAGCAGTGACAATGTAGCGATGCAGAAATTAGCGGAGAAGTTGGGCTTTGTATGCACATCTGAAAAACTGTGGTTCTCGAAGGATGTCACATAGCCGTTATTTGTTATTTAGGAGGTTTAATGACTCAAAAGGTAGCTATTATTACAGCCGCAGGACGAGGCATGGGGGCGGCGTGTGCGCGGGAGTTGGCGGCGCAGGGGTATGCCCTGGCGCTCATGTCACCATCGGGCAGTGCGGTGGCGCTGGCGCAGGAGTTGGGCGGTTGGGGCATGGCCGGTTCGGTAACGGAACCAGCCGATTTAGAGCGGCTGGTGGGGGAGACAATGGGGCGATACGGCCGTGTAGACGCCCTCATCAACAATACCGGCCACCCGCCCAAAGGGAATTTGCTTGACATAAGCGATGAAAGCTGGCACACCGGGCTGGATATGTTGCTGCTCAATGTGGTACGCATGGCCCGGTTGGTAACGCCCGTCATGCAGCAGCAGGGTAAAGGGGCCATCGTTAACATCTCTACTTTTGCCGCTTTTGAGCCATCGCTGGCCTTCCCCGTCTCCTCCTCACTGCGGGCCGCCTTAGGCAGCTTTGCCAAGTTATATGCTGACCGCTATGCGGCTGATGGCATCCGTATGAACAATTTGCTGCCCGGTTATATTGAGAGCTACCCCATTGGCGAAGAGACCCGGCAAAAAATCCCCCTGCAACGTTCCGGCACGGTGGCCGAAATTGCGCAAACGGCCGTCTTTCTCCTCTCAGATGCCGCCGGTTACATCACCGGCCAAAACATTCGAGTAGATGGGGGTATCACGCGATCAGTGTGATGGACATGATTTTGGTCATTTGACAACCAACCTCACCTTCTCAACAAACCCCATCTCTCATAAAATTCCGCCACAGGCCAGTTGTGTTTTATTTTGGTTTGACACAGACTAGACAAATCCTATAATATGGCTCAGGAGTCTTCCAAAACTGTCTTAGCA
>CAYXUZ010000234.1:1561-8256 GCA_964467705.1 uncultured Ardenticatenaceae bacterium
CAACATGATCACACAATAACCGGGGATGATGTTGCAGCCTGCAAGGATTGAGAGTACAAAAAATGCATAAAGAGCCAACACCCGTGAGAATCCCTCAATCACCCGCTGATGAATCTTTTTGGGCAGCCCTGTTTACTCAAGAATCGGCAAATTCGTTTGTGGTTCCTGTAGATGGTGAGGAACTTGAGCCAGAATCGGAGGTAATAGATTATGATAGGTCTTTGCCTCTGGGCGCCGTACCTACACGAGAAGAGAGCTGGCGGATGGCCTGGAAGCTGTATGAGGCAGACGAAGCGATTGAAACGGCCGTTGCTGGTTTCAACAAGGGTGGATTGTTGATCAACTGGAATGGTTTACAAGGCTTTGTACCTGCCTCGCAATTGATTGATTTTCCACCCTGCCGCCAAGAAGCTGACCGCATCCGTGCCTTGCAACAATGGCAAAAGAGAAGATTGCGACTCAAGATCATTGAAATCAATAGTGAACAGAACCGGTTTATTCTTTCCGAACGTGCGGCGCTGGTAAAAGCGGATGAACGCGAACGATTATTCAGAAATATGGCCCCCGGTAAACAGGTACAGGGAGAAATCACGAACCTCACTGACTTTGGCGCTTTTGTAGATTTAGGCGGTGTTGAAGGGTTGATTCATATTTCCGAACTCTCCTGGAGCCGGGTAACACACCCCGCCGATGTGGTGCAACCAGGGAAAAGGGTAACGGTAAGGATATTAAGTGTTGATCCGGAAAACGGCCGTATTGCTCTCAGCCTGAAACGTCTCAAATCAGACCCCTGGCAAACAGTAGACCACCGTTTCCAAACCGGACAAGTCATAGAAGGGATTGTGAGCAAGGTGGTCAATTTTGGCGCTTTTGTGCAGATTGAAGATGAGTTGGAGGGACTGATTCACATTTCAGAATTGGCTGAAGGCGCATTTTTACATCCACACAACGTCGTGCAACGAGGACAAAAGGTGCGGGCGCGGATTCTATATGTAGATGGTGCGGCCAAACGGTTGGCCTTGAGTCTACGCGGCATTTCTGGTTAAAATAAGGGTCACTGTCTGGGAAGTGTCAGGCACAGGGCATAACGATTGATACCGGATCACACTTTCTGCCCTGGGTCTGGCACTGAGAAAAACCTATGGCCCGTCCAAAATCAGCGCCTACCCGCGCCTCCCGCAAAGCTGAAACCTCCCCCCCTCCCCCACCTCCCACCTGGGACGAACGTTTAATCAATAGTCTCACGCCTTACCGTCTGGAATTGGCCGGTGGGGTGCTGTTT
Source organism: uncultured Ardenticatenaceae bacterium (assembly GCA_964467705.1). Classification (GTDB taxonomy): domain Bacteria; phylum Chloroflexota; class Anaerolineae; order Promineifilales; family Promineifilaceae; genus CAADGU01. Next base: position 2,844 of record CAYXUZ010000234.1, read on the forward strand.
ATGGCGGTAGCTTTACTCTTTCTGGCATTGTTGAGTCTGCCAGATGAAGGTTGTCCTGGCGTCACCATTTGCGTTTTTCGGGAGTTGTTTGGCTGGGCGATTTATCCTTTACTCATTACCATAATGGCGACCGGAATCCACCTGATACTACGCAAAGTGGGACGGCCGTATCACATCCGCGCCAGCCAGGTCATCGGATTTGTACTCATTTTGCTCACCCTGCTCCCCCTTTCCTTCATCATCACCCAATCTACCCTACCTGGCGCCCACTTAGGGCATGGTGGCGGTTTGTTGGGGTGGGCCTTGTCTGCTCCCCTATTGGACTTTTTTGGTCCTATTCTGACCGGGATTTTCTATTTGTGCCTGCTTGTTTGGGGTGCGTGTTTGCTGGCGCAAATTAGTTGGGAGGATGTGCTGTGGGCGCTTAATCGTTTGTCCAATCGGCTCTGGCGACTTTCGCAGGAACTATCACCATCTCAGCCCCCTGTTGTCACCGCCAAGCCGACCACGCGGAAAACGGCCGTGCCGGACACGACGATACCGCCACCACAAATCAACCTGCGCCCGGTTGTCATCGAAGAAGAGTCCAGTCAGGTGGAAACGGCCGTCACCCCCCTCCACCGCAGCAAACGCCTGCCCCCCTACACCCTGCTGGAAGAAAGCCACTTCGCCCCCCTCAGCGACGATGAAATCACAGAGAAAACACGCATCATCGAAGAGACCCTGGATCACTTTGGCCTGACCGGCAAAGTGATCCAGGTGCAGCGCGGCCCCGCCATCACCCAATTTGGCGTGGAACCCGGTTATCTGGAAAAACCGGGGCCGGATGGTGAAGTCAAACAGCATAAGGTCCGCATTGGGCAGATTGCTGCTCTGCAAAAAGATTTGGCGCTGGCGCTGGCGGCGCAACGGCTGCGCATTCAGGCCCCCGTGCCCGGCCAGGGTGTGGTGGGCATTGAAGTCCCCAACAGCGAAATCAGCCTGGTACGGCTGCGACCCTTGGTAGAATCGGAACCGTTCCAGGCGCTTAAAACGCCGCTGGCAGTAGCTATGGGCCGGGACGTTTCCGGCACGCCCATCGCTGTAGACCTGGCGAAGATGCCCCATTTGCTGGTGGCCGGTACCACTGGCTCCGGCAAGTCGGTCTGTATGAACGCCCTCATCGCCTGTCTGGTGTTCAACAATACACCGGAGGATTTACACCTGATTATGATTGACCCCAAAAAGGTGGAACTGATCCGCTTTAACGGGCTGCCCCACCTGATCGGCAAGGTGGAAGTGGAAGCAGACCGGGCGGTGGGTGTACTACGTTGGCTAACGGCCGAGATGGACCGCCGCTATGAACTGTTTGCCCAGGTGAATGCCCGTAACCTGAACGGCTACAACCGCAAAGCGGGCCGCCAGCCGGAGCGCCCCAAACTGCCCCATATCGCAGTGTTTATTGATGAACTGGCCGACCTGATGCACACCTATCCGGGAGATGTGGAACGGACATTGTGCCGGTTGGCGCAGATGGCGCGGGCGACGGGCATTCATCTGGTGGTAGCTACGCAACGGCCGTCAACCGACGTGATCACCGGCCTTATCAAAGCCAACTTCCCGGCCCGCCTCTCCTTTGCCGTCGCTTCCAGCATAGATTCACGAGTCATCCTGGACACGGTGGGCGCGGAGCAGCTATTAGGCAAAGGGGATATGCTCTTCCTGGCCCCAGACGCGGCCGGGCCAGCCCGTATCCAGGGTGTGTTTATGAGCGACAATGAGGTCGAATCCATCGTGAACTTCTGGCGGCAAAATTTGCCCGCCGATTACAAACCAATGCCGCCACCCTGGGAAAGCCTGATCGCCAAATACGCCCTGCTGGACGAAACGGACAGCCTGATGGAGCAGGCAATCGAACTGGCACAAAAGTATGACACCCTCTCTAGCTCCTTCTTGCAGCGGCGGCTACGCATCGGCTACCCTCGTGCCGCCCGCATCATGGAGCATCTGTACGAAATGGGGCTGGTAGAAGATCCACAGGAAGGCGGCAAAACGCGCAAAACCACCGTCAGCGAAGAGGACGACCCCTTGCAAGACATCATCTCCAGCCAGGGTAATTGAGATAGTGAGATGTTGAGAGCTATAGTAGAGTCGATATCCCAATATCCGAATACCCCAATATCCTTCACTAAAAGGTTGTTTTATGACTGAAGAATATGAAGTACCAGCCGGTTTCAAATCGGGGTTTGTGGCGGTGGTGGGCCGGCCGAATGTGGGCAAAAGCACCTTGATGAATGCGTTTTTGGGGGAGAAGGTCGCTATTATCAGCCCCAAACCGCAAACGACGCGGCAGCGGCAGTTGGGCATTTTGACGACGGAGACGTACCAGATTGTGTTTATGGATACGCCCGGCATCATGCTGCCGCAGCATAAGTTGGACGAGTTTATGGTACACACGGCCGTAGATACTTTCAACGATGCCGATGTGATCCTGTGGCTGGTGGATGCCAGCGAACCGGTGGGGACCGGCGACCGGGCCATTGCCGAACGGCTGGAAGCCGTGTCTACACCTACCATTCTGGCAATGAACAAGGCTGACTTGCTGCCCGCGGCCGAGGTATTGCCACGCACGGAAGCGTACCGCGCTTTGTTGCCGGAGGCGGAATGGATTTTGTTTTCGGCGCAAAACGGCCGAGGCCGTGATGAACTGTTAGAAATGATTGTCGGCGCTCTGCCCGAAGGGCCGCTTTATTACCCGGCAGATCAGGTGACGGACAGCTACGTGCGCGACATGGCGGCCGAATTCATCCGTGAACAGATTATGCTGCAACTGCGCGACGAGGTGCCGTATGGCACGGCCGTGCAAATCCTGGAATTCAAAGAGCGCGACAGCGGCGATGTGTACATCAGCGCCAACATCTTTGTAGACCGGGATACGCACAAACGCATCATCATTGGCAAAAAGGGGCAGCAGCTCAAGGAAATAGGCGCGGCCGCCCGCGCTCAACTGGAAGAACTGGTCGGCGGCAAAGTGTTTCTGGAGCTATGGGTGAAAGTTGAACCCAAATGGCGGCAAAACGAAAAGTGGCTCAAGCGGTTTGGTTATGTCAAGCAAGAATGATATGAGAATAAAATGAAACAAGGTTTGATGTTGAAACGGTTCACGGCCGTACCGTGTTACCTTTTGTGATCCACCAAGAACGCAGAGGGCTTGGCAGTGAAGTGATGGATGTGATGGGTGGATGAAAATTCATAATTCATCCTTCATCATTCATAATTTTCGGAGGAGTCTATTATGGCCGAGTATCAGGAATCAGAAGTAAGTCGGAGAGGGTTTTTATTGGGTATGGGGGTCACGGCGGTAGCCGCCACCACGGTCGGCGCAGGCGCGGCGTTGCTCAAAGGGTCGCAGCAAGCGGCCGTCACTACCATCACCACCTCACCCCTCGCGTCTCCAGCCATATCCGTCCCGCCCCTGGCGGCCAATGCCAGCGCGGAATCGTTCAGCCAACTGGCAGCCGCCCAGGCGGAAATCGTCCGGCTGCAAGCGGCGCTGGATGCTGCCAACCGGCAGGTAGAGGCATTGTCACAGCATGGCAACAACGCCGTTGCCGCCCAGGAAACGATGCGCACGGAACTGGCTTCCGCCAATGAGCGGGTGGGGGTGTTGGCCGGATTGGTGGCCCTGTATGAACAGTTGGATGAGGTAGACCTGGGGGCGACGGTGGATAATGGGCTGACGGCCGTGTCCGACGTCCTCTCCAATCTGCTGAACGATGTGCCCTCCCTGGAAGAAAGTATGGCCGCGAGTACGCTGGCATTGGCGGAAGTGGAAAATCATTTGCCGGTGCTGGCCAACGGCCGTGCCTGGCTGGACGCGCATCTCAGCAAACTTGATCTCTACTTCCATCAGGTTGAAAACCTGCTCATGGAAGCGGTGGAAGCGGTGGGGCCTTTCCTGCAAATGATTAACGACTGGTTTGCGGGCATTAAAAAGTGGTTGCCGTTTGGCATTGGGGAGACGGCCGTGACCATTATGCAATCTATCACCACTCTGCTGATTGAAACCCCTGGCACTATTACTGGCTTGAATGCCAACCTGGCCCAACCACTGGATGTGTGGCTGGCGCGGGACGAACAAAACGAAATTGCCCTGTCTACCAAACTGGTCAAGCCGCTGCGAGATGACTTGATAGTAAAAACCAATGATGCTTTGGCTAAAGCACGGGGAATTGAGACCACTTACACGACTAACCTGAAAGAGCCGGTGGGCACGGCCGTGGCCCGTCAACAATCCCTGCGCACCCTCATCGCCGACTACCGCCAGCAGCATCAGGTTTAGTAAGCGGTAAGTAGTGAACAAACAATAAGCAGTCACGCTGCGCACTGCTCAGTTGCCTACGTTGGTGCGGTGTCCAACGGCGGAGCGACGGCCAGAAAATCGTGGGCGAAGCGCTGGCTGTATTCGCGGATCAGTTCCTCTACCCGTTCCTGGTTTTCCGAAGCGACAATTAGCCCGGCGTGCTGCTGTTTATGCACCCGGTACACAATTTCCTCGGCCTGATACCCGGAAAGATCAGGCCATTCCTGTTTTGCCAGACAAATGAGAACCCCGGCATATTTGCCAGCGTCCGATGGGGCGGTATACGCTTCTCCTTTCACCTGCGCCACTTCCATCTTGGCCCACTCGGCCCACAAATTCACACCACCGGCCGCTTCTACCATTTGTTCGATATTGGCCCCGCCTACCCGTGCGGCCGTTTCTAAAAAGTAGAACTCCCCATCGGTTCCTTTGATAAACTCGGTGTGTGAGACGCCGTTGACCATGCCTAAAGCCTTGAGCAGTTTGCTGTTGAAAGTAAGCAACGTTTTGGTATCTTTATCGCGGCGGGGCATGGTACGGGTGACAAAAACGCCGCCGTCGTGGGCCACATGGATGGGCGGACGGCCGTACTGATGCGCCAATGCCAATCCCACCTTTCCCTGCCACATGATCGTATCTACATGAAATACATCGCCTGTCACAAACTGCTCCAGCAAAAAGTAAGATTGCTGGTCGCCCAACTCATTCAACCAATGCCACACTTCATTGGCCGAATTGACCCGTTTAATACCCATTGCCCCCGCTTCCATGCGCGGTTTCAGCAGCCAGGGCGGCGACACCCGTTTCATCCATTCGGACAGGCGGGCATGGTTGAAAACGGCCGTAAATTCAGGCACACGGAACCCTTCGGCACGTGCTTTCAGGCGCATTGCCAGTTTGTCCCGAAAATGGCGCGTCACCGTTTCTCCCAGCCCCGGTATGCGGAAATGTTCACGCAATAGGGCGGCCGTGGGCACATCATAATCATCTAGCGGCACAATCCGGTTAATCGCCTCCGAACGCATCAGGTAGCCAATGGCATAGAGAATGTCCGGCTGAGTGGAGAGCAGC
>CAYXUZ010000235.1:0-1726 GCA_964467705.1 uncultured Ardenticatenaceae bacterium
TTCTGTGGCGGCGAGACTGGCGGTTGAGCGGCCTGTTGGCCCTCATGTTCCTGGCGAATGCCATCTTTTACATCAATTACCGGGTGGTGGACAAAACCACCATGTTTTTGCCGACATATCTGGTTTGGGCGGTCTGGTTGGGGATGGGGTATCAATTTATTTTTGATTGGCTGAAAGGCAATGGACAGCGACGATTGGAGATAAAATCAACCGCGATTCTACGCATAGCCATTGTGGGGTCGCTACTGTTGGCGCTGCTGCTGAACTGGGGGCGGGTGGATCGCTCGGATGATTGGAGCACACGGGTGCAAAGTGAAAAGATTCTGGCGTTGGTGAAGCCGAATGCGCTGATCTTTGGCTGGTGGGAGACGGTGCCGGCGCTCCAGTATTTACAGTTGGTAGAGGGGATAAGGGGGGATGTGACGGCCGTGAACCGTTTCCTGATCAGCGGCGCAGACATGAACGAGTTGATCCTGGCTGAATTGGGTCGTCGCCCGATTTACATTAACAACCCCTCTGTGGAACTGCTGGAACACGTTACCGTCAGACCGGTTGGCCCGCTGTATTTATTGGAACCGCGCATCCCACCTGAAAAAACTGAAAGGAGGTGATGCGTTTTGAGATAGAGAATTGTCCGTAGTAACCGCTTTAGCGGTAAGGGAGGCGATGAACCGCCTACTACAAACTTTTTTGAGGAGATTGCATATGCAAAGATTTTCACGTGATCAAATAATAAGAATAACGCTGACGGCCGTGATCCTGCTTTCTGGCCTGGCGATGGTACCGTTCATTGACTTACCGGCGCAGGCCGCCATTACCTGGCAATCGTTAGCCGGAGTCTATGAACCGGAACTGACCGTCAATGAACCATTGGGGCGACCAGGCAGTGTGTTTGCCTTTACTGGCAGTAACTACCCGCCCAATACGCTGGCGACGGCGTATGTGGATGGGCAGGCGCTGGGGCAGGTGACGATTGGTGGTAGTGGCGTGGGCACCTTCATGGTGAATACGCTGGGCGCACCCATTGGTCAATACAACGTCACGCTAGAGGTAGACATCAATGCTTCGGCGACAACGGGTGTTGAACTGGCCGATAGCGGCCCATTAGTGATGCCGCCGCCCGATTTTCCGGGACCGACGTTTAACCTGGGGTTTGTGTTGTATCTGCCGCTGGTGAATAAGCCGTAGGTGGCCAAGATTGGTGGTCGAGATTGGGGATTAACGATGGGCAATCGTTAATCCTCAATCTCAGGTGTGTGAATATGGCTATTGTAATGAGAAAGAGTGTGGAAGAGCAATCGGAAATGGCTAGTACGGCCGTACCAGCGGCGCCTGCAAACTATTGGGCAACAGTGCGGGCGACGCGGTGGCTCTGGCTGCCGGTGATGGTGTTTACAGTGACACGCCTGGGCATCTTGCTGGTGGCCTATCTCTCGGTGGGGTTGGTGGCGAACGCGCCAGGTACACCGCCGTACCATTTGCGTGGCCTGGAAAACCGTCTGCTGGACGTGTTAGGCAGCCGGTGGGACACCGGCTTTTACGTCAGCATTGCTGAAGAGGGCTACTTTTATGAAGACGTGCCGCTGCCCTCGGTTGCTTTTTTCCCGCTCTACCCACTGCTGATGCGAGTGGTGGCGGCGGTGGTGGGGGATGCGCTAGTAGCGGGCATTCTGATCAGCAATGCTGCCCTGCTGCTGGCGAGCATCTTGCTTTACCGGCTGGTGGC
>CAYXUZ010000235.1:1736-8095 GCA_964467705.1 uncultured Ardenticatenaceae bacterium
GAATCGCTCTTTCTCTTGTGTGCGATTGGATCGCTTTATTTTGCCCGGCGCGGGTATTGGGAAGTGGCCGCATTGTTGGGCATGGGCGCGGCGCTGACGCGGCTGGTGGGCATTATCATGGTTCCCGTGTTGCTGCTGGAATGGTGGGCGCAGTGGAGGGAGAGGGAGGTGGGGGTACGGCCGTCGCCCTTCGCGCTGTTGGCCCCGATGGTGGTGCCGTAAATCACCACGCCCAGAAGGCTCGCCGCGACCGCCGTTGGGCACGCTGGCTTATATGGCCTATCTGTGGCGGGCGTTTGGCGACCCGTTGGCGTTTGTGCATGGGGCGGCGGCCTGGGCGCGCCAGCCACAGTCACCCCTGGTGACGATTGCCGGGCTGCTTGAAACCCCGGCGGGCGGCTGGGGGGCGGCCCTGTTGGCCGGAAACATTCATCTGGACAACTGGATTGATTTTTTGGCCGTTTTGCTTTTTGCCGGGCTGGGTCTGGTTTTGCTCTATTGGCGGCGTTGGCCGGAGGCAACTTTTGTCTTGTTGGGCGTGTCCATTGCCTTTAGTTCTGGCCTGTTGATGAGCCAGCGTCGTTATATGTGGGCGCTCTTCCCGGCGTTTATTGTGTTGGCAAAGTGGGGTGGACGGCCGTGGGTGGATCGGCTGGTCACGGCCGTGTCGCTCCTCCTGTTGGGGCTGTTCACCGCCCTCTTTGCCAATGGCTACTGGGTTGGTTAATTGACAATTATCAATTGTCAATTGACAATTGGCAGTTGTTCATGGAGATCAACCCAGGTGGAAGATGAACTGAAATTACTGGCGCGGGCGCGTGCTTTGGAAGAGGACGCTCTGGCGGAGATTCACCAGGCATATTACCGGCCCATTTACCGGTACATTGCCTTTCGCGTCAGCGATCCACCGCTGGCGGAAGACCTGACGAGTGAGGTTTTCACCCGGTTGCTGAGTGCGCTGCGGGATAAGTCCGCGCCACAAAACACGCTGCGGGGCTGGCTGTATGGCGTGGCCTCGCGGGTGGTGAGCGACCATTTTCGGCAAACGGGGCGGGCGCCACAGGTGGAGTTATCGGAGATGGTACCGGCGGAGGCAGGTATGCCCGAAGAGGAAGTGGATAAGCGATTGGTAGCGGAGCGGCTGCGCGCGGCCATGCAAGGGCTGACGGAAGATCAGCAGCGGGTATTGGCATTGCGCTTTGGTTTTGGGATGCGCACGCGGGAGGTGGCGGAGACCATTAACAAGAGCGAAGGCGCGGTGAAGCAGTTGCAACTGCGGGCGCTGACGCTCCTCTCACAGCAGCTATCCGGTGGGGAGATAACATGAACGAGGATGTATTGGAAGCCTTATTGATTTATTGTCTGGATGAGCTGGAGGCCGGTGTGCCACCCGAAGAAATTTTGGCGCGGTATCCTGAGCAGGCGGAGGCGATACGGCCGTTGCTGGAAACGGCCGGGCAACTGGCGCTACTGGCCCCGGAACCATCGGTGCAGGCGCAAACAGCATCAGAAAAACTATTTCTAGCGCACGCCAAAGCGATGAAACAGGCCAGTCGGCAGCCGCGAGTGGGAGCGGCGGGTTGGCGGCGGCTGGTGTTTACGTTGGGCGCTCTGGTGTTATTGTTTGTGGCCTTCCTGGCGGCCTCAGAACAAACAGCTTCGGCGCTGCCCGGCTCGGCATTTTATCCGGTGAAACGGGCTGCCGAAGATTTGCGGTTAAGTTTGACGAATGATCGGCAACGCCAAGAGGAACTGCGCGCCCGGTTTGAAGCGGAGCGCGTGGAAGAGATCAATACGCTGCTTACCGTTGGCCGGGAAGCGCAGGTGGAGTGTCGCGGTTTTATTGATGCGATGGGGCCGGAAAACTGGGTGTTGTGTGGATTGACGGCCGTTGTCAACGAAGAAACCATCATTGAAGGTAATCCCTTTGTGGGAGCGGCGGTCTGGGTGACGGGGGTGACGGGTGACGGCCGTTTCACCGCTACGCGCATTGTGGTACTGGTGGGAAATGAGGGTGAGCCGACATTGACACCGACAGTCGCCCCGACGGCTACTTCAACGGCTACACTCAGACCCACACGCACGCCTGTACCTTCGCGCACCCCTTCATCTACCAGCACACCCACGTTAACGCTAACCACACCACCGCCAACGGCAACGGATACGGCCGTGCCGGAAACCAACACCCCTACTCCTTCAAGGACGCCGACAACAACTCCTCCGGGAGAAACAGAAACGCCCGAACCGGGCGATGATGCTACTGTCGAACCAATTGACAATGACAACGATAACGACAATGACAATGACAATGATAACGACAATGACAATGACAATGATGATAGTAACAGTGGTTCTGGCAGTGGCGATGATAATGACAATGATGATGACGATGACAGCAGCAATTCAGGGAGCAATAGTGGGACGGGGAGTGGCAATTAACGAAAGTGGCGTGTGTGGCATTTAACGTGTGACCGGAGATATGGGTTGACGGCCGTTTTTAATTCTTGCCTCCTACAAACCAGACCATTACAATAGCTCCACTTATCCACAGGCCATACGGCCAAAACCCACAAACCGATAGGAGGAAGATATGAACCGAAGAGAATTTTTAGGATTGGCTACCAAAAGTGCGGCCGGCGCTGCCACCATGGGGCTTGTTAGTTGCGGTGCAGAGGACGAAACCGCCAACACCCCAGAAAGTGTAGCCGCGACCACCGCCCCCTCTGTGGCCGATGAGACCGTACTTACTGAAGAAGTTCAATCAGATACAGCTTTGCCCAACATTGAGTGGCAAATGGCTACAAGCTGGCCTGTCGCTCTCGATACCATCTTTGGCGGCGCGGAAGTTTTTGCCCAACGAGTGTCCGCCATGACCGGGGGCAAGTTCGTAATCACCCCTCGCGCCGCCGGGGAACTGGCGCCTGGCCTGGAAGTGCTAAATGTGGTCGAGCAAGGTGCTGTTCCGTCTGGGCATACCGCCTCCTACTATTACATTGGCAAAAGCCCCGTCACCGCTTTTGGCACGGCCCTCCCCTTTGGCCTGACGGCCCGCCAACAAAACGCCTGGCTCTATGAAGGTGGTGGCCTGGAACTGCTGCAACAATACTATCGTGATCGTTTTAATGTTATCCAATTCCCGGCCGGCAATACAGGCGCGCAAATGGGTGGTTGGTTTAATAGAGAAATTGAAACGGCCGCAGATTTGCAAGGTTTGAAGATGCGTATTCCCGGTTTGGGTGGGCAGGTTATGGATAGACTGGGCGTTACGGTGCAAGTTATTGCCGGTGGTGAAATTTTCCAGGCTTTGCAAACAGGCGCCGTAGATGCTGCCGAATGGGTTGGTCCGTATGATGATGAAAAATTAGGTCTGCATGACGCTGCCGAATTCTATTATTCCCCCGGCTGGTGGGAACCAGGGCCGACATTGGAAGTGCAAATTGGCGTGGCCGAGTGGGACAGGTTGCCGGAAATTTACCAGGAGATTGTGCGCACGGCCGCACACCAGGCCAATACCATCATGTTGGCCCGTTATGACGCCCGCAACAAAGAAGCGCTGGAACGTCTGGTGCAAGGTGGTACGCAGCTTCGTAGCTTCAGCCCTGAAATACTGCAAGCAGCCGAACAAGCCTCATTTGCCCTCTATGACGAATTTTCTCAGGCAGACGCTGACTTCAAATCTATTTTTGAGCAATGGAAAGTGTTCCGGGATGACATTCAAACCTGGCACAGCGTCAATGAAGCAGATTACAATAAATACATTGAAGCACAAATCGAGCAGTAAAATAGCCATGACCTGAGTCAATAAAGGTGGCACAAACCTGTGCCACCTTTTTTTGTGGCTTTTTGACATCGTTTGTGCCATTCGTTACAATCGGCACGTTAATGCCCCGGCAACGGGGCATTTTCACATCAAATCATGCAGGTGGGCAACTCGCGCTGACTTGATAATCAAGAGAAGTGGTTGATAAAGGTGATAGTTCGTTGGAAGCAGACCGTTACCTGATCGTTCCATCTGCATAACCCCTGAGGTAGAAGAAACTTTTTTGGAGGCTTATTACATGATAGAAGCATTATTTTCGACAACTGCGCAAGGAGTTACGCAAGAGCCACTGCCCTTGATCTGGTGGCTTGGTCCCGTTGGGGCTGTGGTAGCCCTCTTTTTTGCCTGGCATTTTTATAGGCAAGTGATGAAGGAGAGTGAGGGCACGGACAAAATGATTGAAATTGCCCAGGCCGTGCGGGAAGGGGCTATGGCCTATCTGTCGAGACAGTATCGGGCGGTGGGTATTGTATTTGTGGCTCTCTTTATCATTTTTGGTGTGATGGCGTTTTTGGAACTGCAAAACCCTATCGTACCTGTAGCCTTTATTACCGGCGGCTTCTTTTCGGCTTTGTGTGGGTTCTTTGGCATGAAAACAGCTACGAATGCCTCTGCGCGCACGGCGCACGCCGCCAGCAAGAGCCTGGATGCCGGTTTAAAAGTTGCTTTGCGTGCCGGAGCGGTGATGGGCCTGGTTGTGGTTGGTTTTGCCCTGCTTGATATTTCTGCCTGGTTTTTGATTTTGTATTATTTGTTGCCATCTGTGTTGCCCGATGGTGGTTTTATTATGGTTACGGGGAATCCATTACCCATTATTACGGCGACGATGTTGAGCTTTGGCATGGGCGCTTCCACTTATGCGCTGTTTGCGCGTGTGGGTGGGGGTATTTATACCAAAGCGGCAGACGTGGGCGCTGACCTGGTGGGCAAAGTAGAAGCAGGTATTCCCGAAGATGATCCGCGTAACCCGGCGACGATTGCCGATAATGTGGGTGACAACGTGGGTGATGTGGCCGGCATGGGCGCTGACCTGTATGAATCTTATGCAGGTTCGATTTTGGCGACGGCGGCCTTGGGTGTGGCGGCCGTGTCTTCGGCTGGGGCGGCCTTTGCGGTGGATGCCGGAATGTCAGTGATGGAATTGCAGTTGCGATACATCGCGGCGCCAATGGTCTTGGCGGCGGTAGGGGTGTTTCTTTCCATTATGGCTATTTACCTGGTGCGTACAGAAGAAGGAGCTGACCAGGGTAAGTTGATCAGTGCGTTATCTCGTGGGTTATATGTCAGTTCTGTGGGGATTGCTTTGCTGGCTATTCCAATTCTATATATTTTGGAAATTCCCAATATGTGGCCAGTCTTTATCTCCATTTTGGTGGGTTTAGTTGTGGGCGTTATTATTGGGAAGGCAACGGAATATTATACTTCTCATGCCAGTAAACCTACGCGCGGTATTGCGGATCAGGCCAACACCAGTACGGCCACGTTATTGATTGAAGGTTTGGCGGTAGGTATGGAATCTACCGGGGTGCCGGTGGTGGCGATTGTGATTGGCATTGCCCTGAGCTTTTACACAATGGGTGGCCTGACGAACATTTCGATGGGGCTATATGGTGTGGGCATTGCCGCTGTAGCCATGTTGTCTACGCTGGGCTTTACCTTAGCGACGGATGCCTATGGGCCGATTGCGGACAATGCCGGCGGTAATGCGGAGATGGCGGGTTTGGGCACGGCCGTGCGCAACCGCACCGATCAACTAGACGCCGTTGGTAACACGACAGCCGCTATTGGTAAAGGTTTTGCCATTGGCTCGGCTGCTTTGACGGCTATGGCGTTGTTAGCTGCCTATCTGGAAGAAGTGCGTCTTTCGCTGGTGCTGCATGGTGACGCAGAGCTGGCATTGAATGGCGTGAATATCGCCGATTGGACAATGCAGGATTTTATGACTTACTACAACGTAACCATTTTGAATCCGGCCGTGTTGATTGGTGTGATGACGGGTGCAGCGGCGGCATTTTACTTTTCCTCCATGACCATGCGCGCTGTTGGCCGTGCGGCTGGAGGTATGGTAGAAGAAGTGCGCCGCCAGTTCCGCGAAAAGCCGGGTATTTTGGAGGGGACCGAACGGCCAGATTATGCCCGTTGTGTGGAAATCAGCACTCGTGCCGCCCAGAGAGAGATGATTGCCCCCTCGCTGCTGGCGATTGCCATACCGGTATTGATCGGGGTCTTGTTTGGAGTGGCCGGTGTGTTGGGTCTGTTGGCCGGTACATTATCAGCCGGTTTTGCCCTGGCGATTATGATGGCGAATTCTGGCGGCGCCTGGGATAATGCGAAGAAGTATATTGAAGAAGGGCATTACGATGGCAAGGGTTCGCCAGCGCACAAGGCGGCCGTTGTGGGTGATACCGTTGGCGACCCGTTTAAGGATACGTCTGGGCCATCTCTCAATATCTTAATTAAGCTGATGGCGATGGCTTCGGTGGTGTTTGCGGGTCTGGTAACTTTTCTGGAAAACGGCCAGGGGGTGGTAGCGATATTG
>CAYXUZ010000236.1:0-8028 GCA_964467705.1 uncultured Ardenticatenaceae bacterium
CGTCTCGGCCGTTAACAGTGCTTCCTGGAATTGAAAATACTCCTCCTTGTTTAGCGGGCAGTTGATGTAATCCCCTTCTTCCTGTTCACCGCGATCATAACGGGAATCGCGGAAGGCGATGGACATATTAATACTCTCGGCCTGCACAATGGGGGAGAGAGCGTCGTAAAAGTAGAGGTGTTGCTGCCCGGTGAGTTCGCTGATGCTGGCCGCCAGGGCGGAGGAAGTGAGCGGGCCGCTGGCGATGATGGTGGGGGTGGGCGGCACGGCCGTGACTTCTTCCCGCACCAATTCAATCAACGGATGGCTCTCAATTTTTTCCGTCACTCGCTGCGCAAACAGGTCACGGTCTACGGCTAACGAGGAACCCGCGGGCACGGCCGTTTCTTCAGCGCAGGCCAATATCAACGACCCTAAACCACGCAATTCCGCCTTGAGCAGGCCGGGCGCTTTGTCTGGCAGCATGGAGCCAAGCGAATTACTGCAAACCAGTTCCGCCAGCCAGGGGGTGGCGTGAGCGGGCGTAGCCTGTTGGGGCCGCATTTCATAGAGACGCACCGGTATACCCAATTCAGCCGCTTGCCAGGCCGCTTCGGTCCCCGCCAGTCCACCACCAATGATGATCAACGCTGTGTGCATGGGCGGGATTTTATCACATCTGTGGGTATTGCATATGGCAGTCAGAGAGGCCAGCATACCATAATCTGCCATTCACGCCGCCGCCATTTTCAGATATACTCGAAAAGAAAAGTAGAGATTGAAGATTGCCCAATCTTCATATTCAATCTCCAAACAGAGGGTTAAGGTCATGGCAAATATCGAACCGCTTTCAACTGTAGACGCAGCTTGGCTGCGCATGGAAGACCCCACCAATTTGATGATGGTGTCGGGTATTTTAACATTTAACGCGCCGCTGGATTACGGCCGTTTGCGGGAAGTGGTGGGGCGACGCTTGTTGCAATTTGACCGTTTTCGGAAACGTGTGGTGCAGCCCAAAATTCCTTTTGCTCCGGCTTATTGGGAATTTGATCCCCATTTTAATCTGGATGCGCACATGCACCGGGTGGCCTTGCCTGAACCGGGAGATAAGGTCGCTTTGCAAGCGATGGTGAGCGATCTGATGAGTACGCCGTTGGATTTCAGCAAGCCGTTGTGGATGGTGCATATGATTGAGAATTACGAGGGGGGCACGGCCGTGTGTGTGCGACTACACCATTGCATTGCCGATGGCATGGCGCTGGTTTTTGTCTTGCTTTCACTGACGGATTTGTCGCCTGATGCCAAAGTTGGTAGCGACGCAAAGATCAAACAGCCGCGCAGTCGGCGTGGTTTGTTGGGTGGTGGTCTGACATCCATGCTCAAGCAGACTTCGCTGACGGCCGGCGCCGCCCGCGGCTTGACTAAACGGGCATTACATGAAGGCCGCACCACCCTCACCCGCCCCACACGGGCAGTGGAGATTGCCCAGTGGAGTGGTGAAAACGTGCTGGCTGCTGGTCGGCTGTTCTTGCGCTCTCAGGACCCAGGGACGGCTTTTAAGGGCAAATTGGGTACACAAAAGCGGGCGGCGTGGTCACGGCCGTTGTCCATGAAAGATGTAAAACGAATCAAGACAGCGACCGGTGGTACGGTGAATGATGTGCTGGTAGCGGCGATGACCGGTGGGCTGAGACGCTATTTGTTGAGTCGGGGAGAGGATGTACGAGGTTTGAGTTTCCGTGCGGCCGTGCCGATCAATTTGCGCCAGCCTGATGAAATGGGCACATTGGGCAATAAATTTGGCCTACTTTTCCTGGACTTGCCGGTGGGTATTGCCGATCCGATCGATCGGCTCAATGAAGTCCATAAACGTATGGAAGAGCTAAAAACGTCTAAAGAAGGCCCGGTGGGGCTGGCGATATTAGGTACCATGGGGGTTGTGCCCCATGAATTGCAAGGGACGCTGGTGGAGATGTTTGGCAAGAAGCTGACGGCCGTGATGACCAATGTGCCTGGCCCGCCAATGCCACTGTACATGGGTGGGCGACGTATTCACGAATTGATGTTTTGGGTGCCACAGTCTGGTCGTTTGGGATTGGGCATTAGCATTATCAGTTATGCAGGCAAAGTCCAGTTGGGCGTTGCCACCGATGCCCGCTTGGTGCCTGACCCGGATGCCATTATTGAGGGCTTTTACCAGGAATTTGACGATCTGTTGGCATCAGCAGTAGAAGCAGAAGCAATAGCCAGACAGTCGGTGATGCCACCTTTGACCAGAGTAGATGAAACGGCCGTTTCCTATAGCCAAAATGGTGATTTGCAGCACATCAACGGTATTGGCCCCACCTATGCTACCCGTCTGGCACAAGCTGGTGTTGTCGCCAGAGAAGAACTGGTCATGCTCTCGCCGGAGAAACTGGCGGAGATATTGGAAACCTCCTTGCCACGCGCCGAAAATATCCTGACAGAAGCGCAAAAGTATAATGGATAGCCAGTGGCCGGTGGTGCAGCTTTGCTGGTTATTTGCCCCTGGCCACGCGCTCGATTCATTGCGACGGCCGTACCTTTATGTTAGAATCGCTCCAGTTTAGACCATGAAACGCGAGGGTTTTTATGCAACAAAGTATAGCCGCCATTTTGTCCGTCACTGAGATATTTGACAATCTAACAACCACCCAATTGGAATTGGTGGCCTCCATTTGTGACTCAGCTTCATACAACCAGGGTGATGTTTTGTTGCAAGAGAACGAAAGCACCACAGAGCTTTATGTGATTGCGCGCGGGGGTGTAGAAATTCTTATGAACCCTTCGTTGGTCGGTGGGAATCAGGATAAATATGAACCTGTCGTGATTACAGAACTACGTCAGGGGCAAGTTTTTGGTGAAGTTGCGTTGGTAGATGAGGGTATTCGCTCTGCTACCGCTCGTGTCAGCCAGGATAATACCACCTTACTGAAAGTGCCACGTGACCGTTTGATGCTATTATGTGATACCTATCCCGATTTGGGCTACAAGATCATGAAGAATGTAGCCGCTGATCTGGCCTTCAAAATACGTAACACAGACCTGACAGTACGACAATACCAACTCATGTTGTCTCAGGTCAAACCGGACGAAACCCCATAATGGTCTTTGCGTTCACAAAGGGGAGAGAAGCAGGTGAAGATGGGGTGCGCTGGCGGAGTAGATGCCGGTAATAAACCTGCAACTTTCTCATGTGAAGAGCAGTTCATGGATGAAGTTACTCAACCAGATAGATGTTGGAGCCAGGTAAACCGGGCAAATCCTTGTCAGGCAAAACCAGAGGTGATGCCAGGGCTGCCTTATTCTCGCAGTGGATTGGCAAACGAAGATGAAAGTTGAAATTGTCAGCATTGGCACAGAATTGCTGGTGAGTGACATTCTCGATACGAATTCTGCATTTGTATCTCGCAGTTTGCGCGAGGTGAAGGTAGATTTGACATGCAAGGTGACGGTGGGTGATGACCCGGACATGATAGCCGATGCTTTCCGGGCGGCGCTGCGGCGGGCAGATGTGGTGATTTCTACCGGGGGGTTGGGTATAGGCCGAGATGATTTTACGCGCCAGGCGGTCACGGCCGTGACCGGGCGTGAGTTGCTGCCAGACCCCCCAGGCGTGGTTGGCGCCAGACTTTTGGGCGACGCCTCCGTGCATTTGTGTGGCATCCTCATGGAAGAGGATGCCGGTACACTCATTTGCCTGCCGGGGAACCGCCGTGAAATGTCTTACCTTCTGGAAACAGAAGTGCTGCCCTATTTGCGACAGCAGATTCACAGTGAAACCAAAGATGGATGGGCATTGTTACGGAGTGTGGGGCTGATGGAAAGTAGTCTGAAGCAAGACCTGGCCGATCTGGCTACTGACCCACAGCATCGAGTTACATTTGACTCTTTTGCCGGGCAAACCAACATTCGCTTATGGGTGCAGGCCAATTCAGATGAAGAGGTACAAAACGAGTTACGCCGTATGTCGGGCATTGTACGCGAACGATTGGGGGATCATATCTATGGCACAGAAGCTGATCGTTTGGAAGATGTAGTGCTCCACGCCTTGATACTCAATGGTGTGAAACTTTCGTTGTTGGAATGTTATACCAATCAAATTATCACTGATACCTTAAGCAGACTGCCAGGGAGCACAAAAGTCCTCAACGCCATGCCCTGGCAAACCTGGTATGAAGCTGCTGAAAAGCTCCATTTGGAGGCGGTAACGGAACACAATTTAACGCAGTGGTGCCGACTGGCTGCGGAAAAATTGGTGGAGCTTTCGGGCGATATGTTAGGATTGGTTGTTTATAGCTATATGACGCAGGGCGGTGTACAAATTCTGGTAACATTGGCGTCTCCCAATGGTGTGTCGGTTACACAACGCTCGTTTGGCGGCCACCCGGATAACATTGACCAATGGGCACTGACATTAGGGTTGAGCCACCTGCGCCGTTGGTTATTAGTCCATTATTAGCAGTCACGGCCGTCCTCCAACTCATTGCACCCCTCTTTTTTGTGCCGGGTTATCATTACAGACTTATCAATCAGCAATCTCATGATGAGAGGTAAGAGGAACAAAAAATGCATATTGGCATGGTAACGGCCGTTTACAAACCCGTCGTCAATGGCGTCACCCGCATGGTGGAACTTTACCGACAACATTTGGAAGCGGCCGGTTATGAGGTGAGCATCTTTACGCTGGGCGCACCTGATCCCAGTGATGATGATCACATCATTCGTTCACCGGGTTTTCAGGTGAGCGACCGGGGGTATTACCTGACGCCCGGCTTTTCCCGCGAGGCGCAAAAGCTCATGCGTCAGGTGGATATTTTGCACTCGCACCATCTGATCATGGGGGTGGAAATGGCGCATCGCTACGGCCGTTGCCCCGTCATCTATACCAACCACACCCGCTATGACCTGTACGGCAATGCCATTTTGAACCTACCCCAGCCGGCCACCGATGCCATCATGCGTCAATTGTGGCCTGACTTTTGTGATTATGCCGATGTGGTCGTTGCCCCTTCCGAAAGTGTGCGCCAGATCATGCTCGATTTTGGCGTGCGTGCCCCCATTATGACCATCGAAAATGGCGTCGAGTTGCAGCCATTTCATCAGCCGCCGAACCCACGTTGTAAAGCAGATTTTGGCTTGCCGGACACGGCCGTTCTCCTCATATATGTGGGTCGGCTGGCGGCTGAAAAAGACATGGACCGCCTGATTGACCAGTTCGCCATTGCGGTGGATGTGGCGCCTGATCTGCACCTGATGTTGGTGGGAGATGGCCCTAGCCGAGAAATGCTGGGTGCGCAAGTAAACCAACTGGGATTGCAAGAACACATTCATTTTACCGGAGCGATTCCTGTGCAAGAAGTGCCCAACTATATGGCCGCCGCCGACATTTTCGTGACTGCTTCCGTCTCTGAGGTACATCCGCTGACCGTGATTGAAGCGATGGCCACGGGGTTACCGATAGTCGCCATTACGTCGCCAGGCATTAGTGATAGTGTGGAACCTGGTCGTACCGGGTTGCTGACTACCCGGCCCGATGGTGGTCTGGCCGCCGCCATGGTGGGCCTGGCGTTGAATCCGGCGCAACGGGCCCAGATGAGCGCCGCCGCCCGTGTGGTCAGCGACAACTATGACATTCGCCGCACCGTCGCCCTGACGCAAGAATTGTATGAACGGCTGCACGCCGAACGCCCCGACCTGCAACGGAAACAGCCTCACGGCCGTCGTTATCTTTACCGACAGCGTGTGCAATCTACCCTGAACCGCATCTTCAAACCGGAAGAAGGGGAGCATCCCCTACCGGCCTGGTTTGCGCCTGAGTTTTGGCTGCGTGACCGACGGGATCAACATGACCAGTGGAAGTGAGCGGGGGGCCGGTGACGGCCGTCATTCTGCTGACGGCCGTAAAAAGCTGGGCGCCTGGGGTGAACGGGTGGCCGCCACCCACCTGGAAAGCCAGGGGTACCACATCATTACCCGCAACTGGCGCTGCCGCCATGGGGAAATTGACCTCATTGCCCAGGCTGGTGAACTGGTGTTATTTGTGGAAGTAAAAACCCGCCGCGGCCGCGATATGGGTGCGCCGGAGGAAGGGCTGACCCCCGCTAAATCTCGCAAATTGATCGCTTTAGCTGAAACTTACATGGCCGAACACGACCTGGATGCCGATTGGCGCATTGATCTGGTGGCGGTGGAACTGGACAAATCCGGCAAGCTGCTGCGCTGCGAGCATATTCCTAACGCTGTGTTGGGGTGGTGAGGGGATGAGCAGGTGAGGGGGTGATAAGGTGACAAGGTGATGAATTACCCAATTACCCAATTACCCAATTACCTTCCTCCCCTATTGGTGTTGGTGGGGGCAACGGCCGTTGGCAAAACCTTTCTCTCTCTCTCTCTGGCGCGGCAATTTAGCGGCGAGATTGTCTCCGCCGATTCGCGCCTCTTTTACCGGGGCATGGATATTGGCACGGCCAAACCCACATTGGCGGAACGCACGGCCGTACCCCACCACCTGATTGATATTTGCAATCCCGACGAAACGCTCTCTTTGGGCGCGTACCAAAAGCTGGCGTATCAGACGATTGACACGGCGCATGGACACGGCCGTTTGCCCATTCTCGTCGGTGGCACCGGCCAATACGTCAAGGCAGTCATTGAAGGGTGGGGGATACCGGCCGTTCCACCCCAACCGGCAATGCGTGACGTTTTGTCACGGCTTGGTGGTGAAGAATTGGCGCGTTGGCTGCACACACTAGACCCCGCCAGCCAGATTGATCCGCGCAACACTCGTCGCGTCATCCGTGCCCTGGAAGTGACGCTGGTCAGCGGCGTCCCCATGTCTGTTTTGCAGCGCAAGTCACCGCCGCCGTATGCCATCAAAGTTATTGGCCTTTATCTGGAGCGGGCCGCGCATTTTGCCCGCATTGATGCCCGCGTAGACGAGATGATGGCCGCCGGTTTGTTGGGGGAGTTGGTAGGATTGCGGGCGGTAGGTTACGGCCGTGCCCTGCCAGCGATGAGCGGTCTGGGCTACCAGCAGTTATGGGCGTATCTGGACGGGGAGATGGAATTGGGTGCGGCCGTTGAGCGCATCAAATTTGAAACCCACCGTTTTGCCCGCCACCAGGCCACCTGGTTCCGCCGCGACGACCCCACCATCACCTGGTTTGATGCCAGCCAGCCGGATGTAGCTACGGTCGTCGCTGAACACGTAGCTGCCTGGCAATTGACAATTGGCAATTGATAATTGTCAATTTATTTCTGCCAACAGCGCCAGCATCCCCGCCCGGTTTTGCGGCCATTCTGTGTCCGCATGGGTTTTAAGTTCGACGGTGAAGGAGGGGATGCCCTGTGTCACCAGCCAATCGCTGGCGTCGCCGGTAATGGGGTAGCTGTTGAACCGTTCGTGGGCGGGGTAACTGGCGGCCGTGCCATAGACCTGTGCCAGTTCCAGTGAACGGCCGTCCGTCTCCGGGCAGCCGGCCGCAAACACCCCATTAGCCGCGCTGTGCCAGAACACGACGACGGCCGGTTGCACGGCCAGAAAATAGTCACGCAGGGCGGTCGCTTCTGGTTCGGAAAACGGCCGTTCCCCTCCACTCACCTCATTCTCCCGCCACTGCGCCGTGGCCGACCAGTCACAGTCCCAGTTGCGGTTCAAATCCACCCCATTGGCGTTAAACCGACCGGGTACGGTATCGGTGATCACGTTGGTAGCCAGGAAACGGCCGTTCTCGTTTGTCACCTGGTACTGTCCATCCGGGTTGGCTGAGGGGATGATGTGCAGTGTCACGCCGGGTGGGATCAGTTGTGGGTTTGTGGTGAAATAATCTATCGCCTCATACGCCAGCAAAATGGTGTTCCATTCATACCCGCCATGAATACCACCCACAAAAATGACCGGCTGTGAGCCGCTGCCAAAATGGTATGCGGTAATGGGCCGCCCTTCGGCCGACGCGCCGATGATTTGCCCACTCTCGTCCAGGTTGAAGAGGGGGGCGGTGGACGGCCGTGTGGCCGTGATCAAGT
>CAYXUZ010000237.1:0-7594 GCA_964467705.1 uncultured Ardenticatenaceae bacterium
CGGGGGAGGCGGAGATTGCGACGTTTGTGGCCGGACAATTGCGAGACCTGGGGTTGGAAGTGACGGCCTGGGAGATTGTGCCGGGACGGTGGAATGTGGTGGGGCGGTTGGTGGGCAGCGGACACGGCCGTAGTCTGCTCCTCAACGCCCACCTGGATACCGTAGGGGTGACGGGCATGGCCGAGCCATTTTCTGGGGCGCTGCGCGACGGCCGTCTCTATGGCCGGGGCAGCCAGGACATGAAAGGTAGTCTGGCGGCAATGCTGGCAGCGACAAAGGGGCTGGTGGAAAGCGGCGTAAAACTGGATGGTGATTTGCTGGTCACGGCCGTAGCCGACGAAGAACACAGCAGCATCGGCGCGGACGATCTGGTGGCGCGGGGTTTTCTGGCTGACGCGGCCATCGTCACCGAGCCAACCGAACTGGCTGTTTGCCTGGCCCATCGCGGTTTCATCTGGTATGACGTGGAAACGTTTGGCCGGGCGGCGCATGGCAGCCGTTTTCAGGAAGGGATTGATGCCAACATGCACATGGGCCGTTTTCTGGCGGAACTGGGGAAGTTGGAGGCGGAACTGCGGGCACGGCCGTCTCACCCGCTCGTAGATGTGCCCTCGTTGCACGCGGCGACATTGCACGGGGGTACAGAGATAAGTGTCTATGCCGCCCACTGCCGCCTGCAAGTGGAACGCCGTACTGTTCCCGGTGAAACGGTCGAGCAGGCTACCGCCGAATTGCAGGCTATCATTGACCGCTTGAGCGCAGCCGATCCTACCTTCCGGGCAACCGTGACGCCTACCTTTAGCCGCCCGCCATTGACGGTGGATGAATCGGCAGACATTGTACAGGTGGTAAAACGGGCGGCTGAAACAAGATTAGGACGGCAACCGGCCGTTATCGGCCAGCCGTTCTGGACGGACGCGGCTATTTTTGCTGCGGCCGGGATGGAGACGATGCTCATTGGTCCTACCGGACTTGGCCTGCACAGTGCTGAAGAGTGGGTAGAGATCGCTTCGGTGGTGGATTTGGCGGTGATATTGGCGGACACGGCCGTGAGTTATTTGAGCAGGTGACAAGGTGAAGGGGTGACATGGTGACAAGGTGCTCAACTACCCCATCACCCAATTTCTATGAACGACCAACCTAATCCCACACCCAAACCCATTTCCCCACACAGTTTGAACCAGAAGGAACTGCGGGCCAGTACGCTGCTGCCGGTGGTGATTCCGCTGGGCATTGTGCTGTTGGGCCTGGTGGTGTGGCTGATTGCGCCGGATGATTTTAATACCGGGCTGGCAATTGCCATGAGCCTGAGTTTGCTGCTCTTTTTGCTCTATTGGACGCGGCGGGAACCGGCGCGGCGGCGGGTGGTGGCGCTGGTGTTGGCGATTCCGGCGCTGGTGGGGTTGAGTGTGGGCATGAGCAACGGCCGTATCACCCCCATCCTCCTCGGTTTTGGCCTGACCGGGCTGTTGTTAGTGTTGCACCGCGCCGTCAGCATCCCCATCTCCTATCGCTTTGCGGCCCGTCGTTACCAGGCCGGCGACCTGGAAGGGGCATTGGCATTGGTGGAAAAAACAATAGAGACTCGTCCCAACTTTTGGGAATCCTACCAGTTAAAGGCGCTTATTTTCCTGGCGCAAGGCGACTTTCCCCGCGCCGAGCGGGCGGCCAAAGAAGCGCTTGCGGCCAATGCCCAAAGTGACGCGGCGGCTAATACGTTAGGGCAAATCTATCTGGCGCAGGCGCAGTTTGAAGCGGCCAAACAGGCATATATTCAGGCCGTCACCCAAAACCCTGACCATGCTTTGCACTGGTATCATTTGGGGTTGTGCCAATACCGGCTGGGGGATTGGGCCGAAGCGGTGGATTCGCTGGTGGGAGCCACTAAACGGGCGCCGCATATTTTGGAGTATGAGTTGTGGCAGCACTATTACCTGTGGCGCTGTCTAAAAGAGTTGGGGCGGGAAGGGCAGGCGGCTGAGGTTCATGCCAAAATGCAAAAGTTTGCCGAGGGGCTACCTCTGCTGCAAGAGCAGTTGGCGCAGCAACCAGAAACGCCGCACCTGCCTCTTGTTCGCGCTGACCTGAGCGACCTGGCCCGGCAGATTGGTGATTGATCCCCACGTTGAAATGGGGCGATAAATCGCCTACTACGAACAAGCAAGAAGAATTGGGAGGAAATGATGCTGACACATGAAGAACGCAGGCAATTGATTGAACGGATTCGCCGTTTTCCGGCGGAGTTGGAGGCGTTGGTGGCGGGGTTGGACGCGGAGGCGCTGACGACGGCGTACCTGCCTGGCGAATGGACGATTGCCCAAAATGTGCATCACACGGCCGATTCACACATGAACAGCTATATCCGGCTGAAGCTGATGTTGACGGAGGATCGGCCGCCTCTAAAGCCTTACGACGAGACGAAATGGGCGCTCTTCCCGGATGCGACGCCGCCCGATTTTACGCTGACGTTTCAGTTGTTGCGGGGATTGCACGGCCGTTGGGCGACCACATTTGCCACTCTGACGGAAGCGGATTGGCAGCGGGTGGGCATCCATCAGGCGGACGGCGAAGTGACGGTGGAAGATTTGTTGCGCAATTATGTGGTGCATGGGGAGGCGCACTTGAACCAGATTCGGCGGGTGCTGGCGGCCAGGCCGGAAAGAGTATAGAGATTGGGAGATTAAGAGACTGAATCTCCCAATCTCCTAATCTTATTCTTCAAACGGCAAATTGGGGCAGATGGTGCGGTAGGCTTGTGACTCTTCTTCGCTGCCGATGTATTGTTCCCATTCGCTGGCAGTCAGGTTGCGCGTCAGGCGGGAGCAGGCTTCATCCACCAGTTGCGTGGGGCGGAGCAGCTTGACGGCGTCCATGTCCCAAAGTTCGGCCAGGATGTCGTTGGTGGTGATGGCCAGACGGCCGTCTGGATGGATAAGTAGCGCATTCACCGGCCCCCCCTGGTGAATGCGACCTAACTCATTCCAACTGCTTACTTCCCAGAATCGCAAAGCGCCGTCCTCGTTGCCGGTCAGCAGAAAGGT
Source organism: uncultured Ardenticatenaceae bacterium (assembly GCA_964467705.1). GTDB lineage: Bacteria > Chloroflexota > Anaerolineae > Promineifilales > Promineifilaceae > CAADGU01. Next base: position 3,042 of record CAYXUZ010000237.1, read on the forward strand.
ATGGTTGGGCGTGAAGGCCAGCGAATGTACCGGGCTGTTGTGGAACAGACTGGCTTCCAGTTGACCTGTGTTTACATTCCAGACGCGGGCGGAATTGTCTGTGCCGGTGGCCAGGTAACGGCCGTCCGGGCTGAAAGCGAGGGCGTAGACGGCTTCGTTGTGTTGAAACTCCTGCCCTTCTGCGCCAGTTGCGACATCGTAGAAGAGGGCACGGCCGTGATCCTCGGCTACTACAAATTGCAAACCATCTGGCGTGAAGGCAATGTCGGAGACACGGGAGGCGATCTCGATGGGATCGAGAACCGGCTCACCGCTCTGCACATCCCAGATAGTCACGTAAATATCGCCATTGATCCCCCCTTCACGGCCGGCCGTAACGAGTGTTGTTCCATCAGGGCTAAAGGCCAGGGCGTCAATAACCTGATTATCGGCAAAGGCGAATCCAAACTCTCCGGTTAGCATATCCCACAGGTACACGCCGTCCGCCTGCCCGGTGGCGACAATCATTTGGTTGTCTGGCGACACGGCCAGCAGCTTTAGTGGTTGCTCACTGGCGACAAACTCAGTCGCCTGGGCGGCGGCCATGTCACCGGCCTGGAGCAATTGTGTATCCCACAGTCGCAGCCCGTCCTCGCTCGAAGTGACCAGTTGTGCGCCATCGGCGGTCAGGGCCAGATCGTTAACGGGATGGAGATGGTTGGCGCGGCTGATCTCGGCCGAGTCTTTAGTGATGTCCCATAGCTGAATTTTGCCGTCCAGATCGCCGGTTGCCAGCAAGTTGCCATCCGGGCTGAAGGCGGCGGTGAAGACCCAGGCTTCATGGATCATGTTGCTCACATTTTGGCCGGTGACCACATCCCACAACACGGCCGTGTTGTCATCGCTGGAGGTGACTATCCATTTCCCGTTGGGGCTGAAGGTCACGTCGTTCACAAATCCCTGGTGTTCCAATTCAAAAAGCTGCTTGCCGGTGGCTGGATCCCAGAGGCTGGCGGTGTTGTCCGCACTGGCGGTAGCCAATATCTGGCTGTCTGGGCTGAACGCGGCGTCTACGATCATGCCTTCATGGTAGACGGTGGTTACCCGCAGCCAGTTGAAGCGGTTCCAAATGCGGGCGGTGCTGTCTTCAGAGAAGGTGGCCAAGCGTTCGCCATTGGGGCTGAAGGTGGCGCCATAGGTGGGCGCGTTGTGGGAGAGCGTGGCCAGGACGGTGGCGTTGCGTACATCCCAAATCCAGGTACGGCCGTTGTCGTCGCTGCTAACCATGAGGAGGCTATCTGGGCTAAAGGTGACGTCCCAAATGGAGGCGTTCTGGTTGGTGCCCAGGATGATGTTGCCATTACTGGGGTTGACCACGCGCACGATGCCATCATAGACGCCATAAGCCAGGTAACGGCCGTCGGGACTGAATTCCACATCATTGATCCATTCGGCGTGGGGGAACTGCCGGATCATCTCGCCGGTGGTGGCATCCCACAGGGTGACGTTGCCGGCGTAGGTGTCATCTTCCAAATTTTGGGCGTCGCCGGTGGCGATCACACGGCCGTCAGGACTGAAGGCGGCGGTGAATATCCAGCCGTCGTGGGGCAATGAAAGAAGTTGTTCGCTGGTGGCGGTGTCCCAGAGTACGGCCGTGCCATCATCACTGGCCGTTAACAGGCGGCTGCCATCGGGGCTGAAGGCCACTTCATTTACCCAATCATCATGCGAAAGCTCGTTTTGGGGGGCGGGCAGCCGCGCCAGCAGGCCGCGCAAGAGTTGTTCGCCTTCATCTGTTTGCCACTGTTGGTAGGATTGCAAAGCGACCAGGGTGCTGAGTACGTATTTGTCTTGCTGGGCCAACAGTTCGCCGGTGATGGCCGTTCTGAGTGCCAATGCTTCCTCTTTTAATCTGTTGGCCAGGTCACGTTGGGCGGCGGCTTCGGCTTCGGCGGCGACGGCGAGGTCGCGCTGTTCTTCGGCAATCTCTTTTTGAGCGTCGGCTTCGGCCTCGGCAATGACGGCGAGGTCACGTTGTTCTTCGGCCAGCCCGCGCTGCTCTTCGGCGACCTGGGCGGCGGATTCGGCGGTGGCGCGGGCAAAGACGGCGATTTCGCGTTGCAAGAGGGCTTCATGTTCGTTGACAACGGCCGTCGCCCTGGCTTCTTCGGCCAGATGCCGCTGTTGGTTGGCTTCCACGCTTAGGAAATAAGAGAAAATGGCGAGCAGACCGATGATGACGGAGACGGTGATACCGGCGGCCAGGATGCGGGTGCGCCGAGTGGCGTCTTTGCGGCTGTCGGCGATGTAGCGGGTTTGTAGTTCGGTGGCGGCCGGTTCTTTGCCAGCGGCGCGGGCCTGCCAGGCTTCGGCCCGTTTCAGGTCGTCGCCGCGCAGGAGGAAGCTGTTGTTACGGCCGTTGCCTTCCCATTCTACGGCGCGGCGCAGCAGGCGGGTGTGGGCTTTCACCCAATCCAGGTCGGTGTGGATGACCTGCACCATGTCGGGCATATGGGCTTCCAGTTCCGGCTCGTCGCGCATGTATATCCAGTTGTGGGAGGAGATTTTGGGGTGGATGGGGTCCCCTTTTTCGGCGTCGCGGTGCAGCACGGGGATGAGGCGTTTGTTGTTATCTACGGCCGTTTGGATTTCATCGCTGCACACTTTGGATTTGAGTGAATCGGGGGAGATGACAAAGGCGAAGGCGTCGGCGTTTTCGATACCTTGTTTGATCTCCTGCCACCAATCGGCCGTGAGGGGGATGCCTTCCCAATCTACCCATGTTTCCAGCCCGGCGCCGACCAGGTTGTTGTGCAATTTCTGCACGAATGCTTTGTCTTTGCGCGAATAGGAAATGAAGATACTGACTTTTTTTGATTCGGCTGTCTTGTCCACTCTTGTTGACCTTTTATAACGATACTTCCTGAATGATGGGGTGATAATGATTGTTTTGGCTAAAGAACCATCTGTCAGCCGCCGATTATTTTAGTGGCTTTGCGGAAATTGGCGACTGACAGGCCATGATAGGTGAGGGGTGATATGTGAACTGTTTGCCAGAGTATATAGTATAGTTGTCAAAAATTGCTATCTGTTAGGTTAAACATGCTGTTTGTTGGGCTGTGTATAGTGCATGTTGGGCTGAACATGCTCCCCGTTTGCCCAAACATGCTGCCTGTTTGCCCCAACACGTTGCCTGTTTGCCCCGACATGTTGCCTGTTTGCCTCAACATGCTGCCTGTTTGCCTCTGCATGTTCCCTGTTCGCCCCAACATGCTCCCTGTTTTGCCTCTGCATGGTGTAGGGGCAGGCCTTGTGCCTGCCCCCTATGGGGCGACCACGAAGGGCGACCAAGAAGGGCGACCACAAGGGTCGCCCCTACGGAGTGGTTTCCAGGGCGAGGAGGGGATTGAAGGCGACCAGATGGCCGCCGCCGATGTTGACCAGCAAGAGGTCGTTTGTTGGGGTTGTCCAGGTGTTGCTGGTGAAGGAGAGGGGAGCGCCGCCCATCAGGAGGCGGGTGAGGTGGGGGGTGTCCACATCAACCACGTAAATGGTCAAGGTGCTGGTTTCGTTGCGGCTGGTTTGGGCGGTCAGGTAGACACGGCCGTCCCCACCCACCACCAACGCCACCTCGCCGATACCGCGCATGGAACGTTCCCATTGCACACGGCCGTCGCCATCCAGGGCAATCAGGCGGCGATCAAATACGTCCGCGTGGGCCAACAGCACACCACCATCGGGCCGGGCCACCAGGCTGCCTTCGGGCAAGAAGCCGGTGGAGAGAGGGAGCAGCCAATCGGCGGCCTGCGTTTGCTGATTCAGGCGATAGACGCCGCCATTGGCATAGACCCAGAGTTCGCCATTGACCAGGGCCGGATGACCGCCGGGGGTGGGCCAGCCGGTGATACCTTCCTGGTCGGCCGTCCACAGCCCATTTGTCTCCTCGGCGGTCGTGAGGATGAGTTGGTCAGGCGCGGTCAGCCAGTGAAACGGCCGTGCCGGTAATTCCGCCCGCCACAGTTCCACTCCCTCCGAGGAGAGGGCAACCACGTGCTGCCGCGCCAGCAGCAGCACCCCGCCGCCGGGCAGTGGCAGCAGCGTGGGAAGCCCGGTCACGTCCACATCCACTTCCCACAATTGGGCAAATGTGAGCGCGGCATCTGGTGGGGCAACGGCCGTGACCTGCCCAAACTGGTTCGCCAGATAAATAATCGGTTGGGCGCTGTCCAGGGCCGCACTTTCCAGGCGGCTCTCATCGACCAAGGTGTAGCGCCAGCGGACACGGCCGTTGTCCACATTCAGCCCCAACACCTGCCCCTCTGCCAGCACCGCCAGTGTGTCCGCATCAAGCTGGCCGATAAAGTGGGTGGCTGCGGGTGAACCCGCAGCGGGCCGTACCCAAACCACGCCGGGTGAAGCCGTCAGGCGTTCTTGCCAGATGGTGGCCGAGGGCGGCAGCCAGCCGGCGATGGTGGGGTCTTCCGGCCAGTAACCGGGGCCGGGTGTGTAGGGCATGTGGGTGCGAATTTCAAAATGCAGATGGGGCGAACTGCGCGGCTGGCCGATATTGCCCA
>CAYXUZ010000238.1:0-7583 GCA_964467705.1 uncultured Ardenticatenaceae bacterium
ACACCATGCTCAAACGCCTCGCTGCCGCTTAATTTTCAAATGGCCTCTAAGGGTTTGCAAAACCCTTAGGGTCTTCACTACTAAGGCTGGGGCGTGGCGGTGGCTTCGGGCACGGCCGTAGCCTCGGGTGTTGGTGATGGCGGTGCGGTGGGTGGGATGTACGTGTGGTAGCCTCTCGCGGCCGCTTCCATTTCGGCTGGATCTTTCACGTCGGCAATTTCATCATTATGGCATTGGCCGCAAACATAAGTCAGCGTCAGGTAAGGCATCACCTGCGTGCCATCCTCGCTAAACTGTGGCGCGTTGGGGTCCGGATTGATGGAAAACTGGTGGGCGCGAATATCGGCTGTGAAGGTTTCCAGGTCGCCTACGGCCGACTTTGCCATGAGGGGCATGTGGCATTGAATGCAGGTGACACGGCCGTGCCTGCTCACATTTTGCACCATTTCTTGCCCCCAATGACACGTCTGGCACACCTGACCGATGCCCTGATTGGGATTCACGTCGGCGTCGGTAAAGCGGGCGCTGGCATGAGGATCGTGGCATGTAACACATTCCAGCGCAAAGTGCCTGGAGTTGTACAAATCACTGAACTGCTGGTTGTGTTCGGCGAATCCCTCGCTGGCATCCATTGTCGCTTTTTCATCGCGGACATGACAGTGACCGCATAACTGGGCACTGCGATCCACTACCATGCGTACCCCCTGAGGATCTTCCGCGTGGCGGCTGCCGGGACCGTGACATTTTTCACACTGGATACCTTCATAAATCCAAGTACCGTCAATCCCTTCCAGGTTGTCCTGACGGCCTTGGGCGGCATAGCCGGTGGTGTGGCAGCGGGCGCAGTCGAAGGCCACCTGCTCGTCCGGGTGAAAAGCCACCCAACCTGCTTCTAGCTCCAGGTTTTCATTGGCAAAGTTGTATTGGGTGGTCTCACCAGTGATCACGTAACCATTGCTGTCTACAAAGCGAGCCATCCAGCCAAAGCCGCCAATCACATAGCTAATGTCGGCCCAGGTGTAGCCGGCAGGTGGTTCTGGAATGCCGTTGGTAATTTCATCATAGGGGAAAGCTGGTGGTTGGCCGTTAATGGCAGAGAGGGCGTTGGCATGGCCGGTTAAGACAAAGCGGGCGTATATCTCTTCGTGGCAGGAGCCACATTGCGCCGCGCCGATGAATGCCTGACTGGCAGTAGCGTCTTCCCCGGCGGGGCCAACGGGCCCAAGTGGCCCTGCCGGGCCAGCCGGGCCGACCGGGCCTGCTTCCCCTTGGGGGCTGGCGCAGCTAACAACCATGAGGCTGAACAGCAACATAATAGGAAGCAATACATGTCTGCGGGACATAACAGAACCTCCTTGCTAAATTCAGGTTAGTTGGGGATGATGAGTTGTTTTAGATTGATGGAATGCTACGAGATGATAGTACGGCCGTATCCTCTCACCTGCCTAGTGACCATTTTCCACTGATTCCTGGCAATTTGTCACTTGCTGCTTTGGTGAAGATTAGTATATTGCTTATTTCCGGCAATTTTGCATCTGTAGAAGTTGATACTTTTACGAAATTTAGGAAAATAAAATCAAATTCACTTTTTGGAGGTAAAAATGAGTAACTTGTTTGTCTTTGCTTTTGATAACGAAACCGATGCGTTCCGTATGCGTGACGCTTTGGTGGGAATGCAGAAGCAACATATCATTGAGTTGGAAGATGCGGCTGTGGTTGTGCGCCGTCAGGATGGCAAAGCTAAAGTCAGCCAGGCCACCAGCCTGGTGGGCGCAGGCGCGTTAGGTGGTGCGTTCTGGGGGATGCTGATTGGTTTGCTTTTCTTCGCCCCCTGGCTCGGTATGGTTGCCGGGGCTATTGGTGGTGCGCTTGGCGGCGCGTTCACCGATGTGGGGGTAGATGACAAATTCATCAAAGAAGTGAGTAATACCATCCAGCCGGGCCAATCCGCTTTGTTTTTGTTGGTGCGTAGCGCCACTGCTGACAAAGTCTTGGAAGGATTGCAGGGTTTCAACCCCACTGTACTCCAGACTTCATTGTCGGCCGAAGACGAGGCCAAATTACGTGAACATTTCGCGGCCCCGGAAGAGCCTGCTGCTTAATTTTTCTATTGACTTCACTTCGTATAGAGAAAAAATCTGTAGGAAACAAAATGTTGGTGGACACAAAATCATCTGTTTTGTGTCCATCTTTTGCTCCTTTTATTATGTGATTGACCTGGAGACGATTCTCCCGCTATTGTAGCCCGGCAAATTATTTCTTGCGCCGGAGATGGCTTCCGATGGGTCTGGCGGGTTTACCCGTTTACAGTAAAAGCTCCCGCCAATCCCGTGACACAATCTGCCCCAAGCCAGACTTTGAAGTCGCCCGGCTCTACTGTGCGGTGCATAGCATGGCCGGTAAAACCCAGTTCGCGCACGGGAATCTCAAACCGAACAATCTGCCTTTCGCCAGGTTGCAAACTGATTTTCTGGAATCCTTTTAGCTCTTTCACCGGGCGTGTTATGCTGCTGACCAGGTCACGCACGTAAAGCTGTACTACCTCCGCGCCAGGCCGTTTGCCGCTGTTGGTCACCGCAGCCGAGACAACAAGGGTATCATCCAACCCCAGTTCCGGTTGCGCCACATGCAGGTCAGTATAGGTGAACTGGGTGTAACTAAGGCCAAAACCAAAGGGGAAGAGAGGGGAATTGCGCTCATCTATGTAGACGGATTTGAACGTTTCGGCGAACTGGCGTACGCCCGCTTCAGCGGCCGGGCGGCCAGTGTTTTTGTGGGCATAGTAGATGGGGATTTGCCCTTCGGAACGGGGCCAACTGGCGGTTAGTTTGCCGGACGGGTTGGCTGCGCCGAAGAGAATGTCGGCCACGGCGCGACCGGTGCGGATGCCGCCGTGCCAGGCCACCAGTAGCGCCTGTGCCTGCTCCGCAAGACGCGGAATGACCAGGGGACGGCCGTTCATCAGCACACACACTATTGGTTTACCTGTTGCCGCCAGCGTGTCCGCCAGTTCTTGCTGACGGCCGGGCAGCCCCAGGTGAGTGCGGGAATGACCCTCGCCGCTCATGTTGGCGCTTTCACCAACCACCAGCAGCACCACATCCGCCGCCTGCGCGGCCGCAACAGCCGCCGGAAAATCGGTGGGCGCGTCGTCGCGGATGGGGCAGGCGGCCACATGCGTCCAGGCATGAGCAGGCAAATAAGCGGCTAATCCTTCTAGCACCGTTTCCACATCTTCTGGATGGTTATTCAGCGACCAGCAGCCAAGCATGTCCTGGCGGTTATCGGCCAGAGGGCCGATAACCGCCAGGCGAGTTTGCGGCGAGAGGGGCAACAGGCCATCCGCGTTTTTCAGTAATACCATAGATTCTTGCGCTACTTGTAAGGCCAGATCGCGGAAATCGGGGCGGAGGATGAGGGTATCGGCCAGCGTTTCATCGGTGTAGGGGTTTTCAAAGAGGCCCAGGCGGAATTTTAGACGTAAGACACGGCGAGTGGCTTCGTCTACGGCCGTCAACGACACTTCCCCCGCCGTCACCAAATCGGCCAGATGATCGGCGTACCCTGTGCTGACCATTTCCATGTCCAGCCCGGCCAGAAGACTAAGCCGGGCCGCCTCTTTCAGGTCGGCGGCAAAACCGTGTGGGATGAGTTCCCGCACCGCTTCATAGTCGCTGAGAACAACGCCGGGCCACTGCCATTCATCGCGCAAGATGGTTTGCAAAAGGAGGGGATTGGCGGTGGCGGGGATGCCGCTGATTTCATTGAAGGCAGTCATTACCGTGCCAGCCCCGGCATCAAATACACATCGCGCAGGGTGCGTTCGGAGAAATCGGTGGTGTTATAGTCGCGGCCGGCTTCGGCCGCGCCATAACCAGCATAATGTTTGGGGCAGGCGGCAATATGTCGCCCGCTCGTCAGATCGGTGGCCTGGAAGCCACGCACGCGGGCGCGGGCCATAGCCGCGCCGAGAAATGGGTCTTCGCCAGCGCCTTCGGCGATGCGCCCCCAACGGGGGTCACGGGACACGTCCACCATCGGGGCAAATATCCAGTCCACGCCGGAAGCAGAGGCTTCTTCGGCAGCCACGCGGGCGGCGCGTTCCAGCAGCGCCGGATTCCAGGTGCAGGCTTCGGCCAGGGGAATGGGGAAGATGGTGCGGAAACCATGAATGACATCCCCACCAACAATAAGAGGGATGCCCAACCGTGATTCCTCCACAGCAAGGCGCTGGCAGTGGTTGATCAGGCTGGGGATCATGATGTTCAGGAATGAACCGACACGGCCGTTACGAATCAGTTCGTCTATATCGGCGTGCAGTTTGGGCAGATAGGTGAACGGTTCACCGGCCGTTTCGGCCTGCTGTTTTTGGGCCTCATAGTCATCAGGGTCGAAAGGGGCAAACGGGTTGATTTGCACCAACTGGCCGATCTTTTCCGGCACGGTCATTTGGGCGAGCAGCGCTTCGACGCGAGTTTCGGTAGCTGGGTCAAGGTGGTTGTAACTGTGGGCGTTGGTGGCGGGTTCCATTGTGTTTGTGTTATTCCTCTGGGGGTATACGGCGGAGGGTGATCACGCCATTGTGACTGTGGATGTGAACGCGCCGGGCATCGCCGGCCGGGGAGATGGGGGTTGCCTGCTCACAGGTGTAACCGGCCAACGTGAATTCGGCCACGCTGGTGGACGGTGCAGTTTGCAGGGAGAGTGTGTGGCCGTCGTCGTGGACAGCGATGATTTCGGCGGTGATGTAGTGGAGCAGTACGCCGGGCCTAATTTGCCACTCCAGCGGGAGGATGAGGCCACGACGGGGGGGAATGGTAACGGGATGACCGCTGAAGAGGGGGGCGTTTTGGTAGGTCACGGCCGTGACCTCTTCCTCCTCCTGGTAATTGTTGAGGTAAAGGAAACGGCCGTTGGCGCTTTCACTGATCCGTGCATCCACCCACTCGCTTAGTTCAAAAAGCGGCTGGCAATCCATCTTGAGAGCAATCTGGTGGAAAATGTCTAAATCATCGAGAGTGTTGGCGGCCAATGCCGCACCAAACAGCAGGATTTTGCCCTGACCGATGCGCTTGATGAACCCAACTACTTCCCCATCCGGCCGCGTGGCAATGATTTCATCAAAGTGGCCGGTGTAGCTCTGCACAAAGGAGGTGGGTACGTCCTGGTAATGAAAGGCGTGGATAGTGGCCGGGGTGAAGGGGGCATCGCTGGCGATGTGCGTTATGCCCAGTGCAGTTTGAAGGAGGGTGCAGGGCGTCTGGTCAAAATCCTCCACACACAGGCGGCCAATGAGAACCAGGTTGCCGCCCTGGGTGACGTAATCGAGCAATTTTTGTTGCACGGCCGTTGGGCACTGCTGCTCCATCATCACCCAACAAATGGGCGTCTGGGCCGGGTCTAACGGGGCGCGGCTCAGTTCCAGGGCGTGGAATGGGCGGTGGGTGAGGGCCAGCCCCCTGGCGATGAAGTCACACAAAACCACCTCGCGCTGGTGGGTCAGGATATTCGTGGCGGGTTGGGTGAAGTGGTTGTTCACCTCGGTCATAAAATAGTCGAGCAGAAAGCCGATGGTGGCGACGGTGTGTGGTCGGGCCAGGATCAGATCGTCGCCATAAGCGTGGAGGGCTTGTGAAAGCCGGGCGTAGCGGTGGTAATGACGGCGCAGGGTGCCATCTTTGCGCACCGGGTGGCCCCAGTCGTGCCGTTTGGTGGGGCTGAGGACGGGGTCGTTTTCGCCGTCGCAGAAGAGGTAATGATTGATGGCGCGCATTCCGGTGGAGATACAGAGACGGCCGTGTAAATCATACAACGACGCCTGGCTGCCGCTAAAATCCTGGTTGCCACCCGCCTGAAACTCGACCGAAAAAAGAGGCTGCGCCGGATTTTGCAGCGATTTGGTCGTTTCATTCACCAGCAATAACTGGTGGAAATTGCCTTCGCCAATGAAGATGGGATAGACATCGGTGGCGCTGACCATGCCGGGCATTTCCATCACCCGCACCAGTTGAGATAGGCCGATGGGGAAGGTTTTGCCGCCGTTCATAAAGCCATGAATGTTCACGATGGGGGGCACGGTCATGCCGTTAGCCTGCGCCTCGGCCCACAAAAAAGCGGCATATTCGTGCAGGTATTCGCGGTAGAAGCGGCGGTAATCGGCGACCAGGTGGGCAGCATGCGTGTTGGTGGGATGAATCATTTCTTCGAGCAGGAAGTCGAACAAATTATTGCTTAGGTAACGATCCGCCAGCCGCTTGCCGTAAGTGGCGGTCAGGAAGGCGGCGAAGCGGGCCAGGGTGTCCGGGTTGGTATCAAAGATATTGCGCACCCAATGGGGCATACCCATTTCGTTGTCCAACTGGATGAGGATGATACGACCGTTGTGTGTGATCTGGCGTGGGGTGAGGATGCGGAACACGGCCGTGTACCACTGCCGCACACAGGCCAGAAAATCCGGGTGCAGGTAACTGGCGATGTTTTCGGTCTGGCCTCGCTGGTTGATGAATGCGACCTGTGGATAGTTCGCAAGTACCCAGGGGGGGATGCCTTCGTTGATCGTTTCGGCCATGATGTAGGGGCCGGGGCGGGCGATGATCCACAACCCCATGTCGGCCGCCAGATCAAGGAATCCGGCCAGATCGCGCTGGGGGTAGGTACGGCCGTCAAAATCTGACACCCCCTCTTCTACCTGATGCCATAACCAGGGGATGTAGGTGGCTACACAGTTGAAACCGGCCTGGATAAGCAAACCCAACCGGTGCGCCCACTGGTCAGGTGGGGTGCGGAAGTAGTGGAATTCACCGGCTTGCAGGAGTTGGGGACGGCCGTACAGCCAGAAATGCCCATCCCGCACTTCAAACTCATTCATGGACTGTCGCCTCCCGCCGGGTAAATCCCAAAATAGCCAGCCCCTTTTGGATCGTCGGGCTGTTGGTGTACGTTTCCCAAATCAGGTGGCTAAAATAATTTTCGATCATGATCATCGAACAGCCTTTATCAATGCCATACAACGATTGGCTATACCAGGGCGGGGAAACGTCCAGATTGTAGGCATCATAAAAGCCATAGGGTCCCCAGGTCTGGGGGTGATTCTGGTAAAGGTACTGCACCATCTCCAGCGTCAGTTCGGGGGTAAACGGCAGAGAGGACAACGCGCCGTAAATAGAAACTGTGCCGTTGGGCGTGGGTGGATGCAGGGCCGGGGTTGCGCCGGAGACATCATATCCCCACGGACTGTCGCCAGCGCTCACACCCCAACTGTTGGCGTGGTAGGTTTTGAATTGAGGGGCGTGTTCCAGGCAAAAAGCGCGGTTGGCCTGGGTAGCCAGGCGGGTGTTGCGGAACCAATCCACGCCATCTGGATCGAGGTAACGGGCGGTGTCCAGCCAGGCTTCGCTGAACTGGTAAATAAACAGGGCACCGCCGGGGCTGATGATGATTTGTTGGCCTTCAAACTCACCCATATCGCGGGAAAAGCCTTGATATAGGCGTCGGGCAATGGCCGGTTCAATGAATGGGGCCGCTTGCAAATACATCATTTTTTGTTCGGCCGCCATGCCCCATTGATGAATAAAACCTGGCTC
>CAYXUZ010000239.1:0-7498 GCA_964467705.1 uncultured Ardenticatenaceae bacterium
CCGGCTGGTGCTGCGGGTCATTCAAGAGGGGGCGGCCGACGGCCGTCATCGCGCCATCCCCCTCAACTATACGGCCGTCACCGAACTGGTGCGAGATGTAAACGGCCAGGTTTGTGGGGCGCAACTGCGCGACGAAGTGACCGGGCAGAGCCAATCGGTGCGGGCGCGAGTGGTAGTGAACGCCACCGGGAGTTGGGCCGACCGGCTGCGGCGGCAGGTGGGGGGGGAGGAGAAGATACGGCCGTTGCGCGGCAGCCACCTCATTTTCCCCGGCTGGCGGCTGCCGGTAGCCCAGGTCGTCACCTTTTTGCATCCGGTAGACCAGCGCCCGGTGATGGTCTTTCCCTGGGAAGGGGCGACGATGGTGGGCACAACGGATGTAGATCATCCGCACGATGACCTGACCGAGCCGTGCATTTCCCCGGCAGAAGTGGCCTATTTGATGGCCGCCGTCACCGCCGAGTTCCCCTCGCTCAACATTGAGTTGAGCGATGTGATCGCTACCCAGGCCGGGGTACGCCCGGTGATTGGCACCGGTAAGGAAGACCCGTCGGAAGAGTCGCGGGAGCATGTGTTGTGGCTGGAAGATGGGCTGTTGACGGTGACGGGTGGCAAGCTGACCACCTTTCGCCTGATCGCCCATGATGCGTTGAAAACATTACGCGAGCGTTTCCCTGATTGGCCGCCGCTGGATGACAAGATACCGGCGCTGACGCCGACGCCGCCTGACCTGCTGGCCGATGCGCCGCTGGACAGCCAGTTACGCCGCCGTTTGTGCGGGCGCTATGGGGCGCTGGCCGCCGAACTGGTGGCCGCTGCTCAGGATGGTGAACTGGAAACCATCCCCGGCACACGCTTTATCTGGGCGGAACTGCGATGGGCGGCGCGGGCGGAGGGGGTGCAGCATCTGGAGGATTTATTGCTGCGGCGGCTGCGGCTGGGGCTGCTGCTGCCGGAAGGGGGGCGGGGGCACTTACCGCGCATCCGCGCCATTTGCCAGGCGGAGTTGGAGTGGGATGACGGCCGTTGGCAAGCCGAAGAAACCGCGTATCTGGCGCTGTGGCAGCATTGTTACAGTCTGCCGCCTTTGCACACGATCCCCGATTGGCAGGTGATGTTGGCGCAGGTGGAGAGGGACACGGCCGTGTCCGTTCACCATCCTCCAACCCGTACCTGGATAGTGGCCGGTTTGTTGGGGACAGCGGTGGTGTTGACGGCCGTGTGGCTCTGGCAGCGCAGAAAGTGAAGAATGGTCAGACCATAATCAAAATGTGGCCTGGTTCCGCAAATGCAGCTTTTGGCCGACATTGATGGCGATGTTGCGCATCACTTTCAAGCCCAGACGGGGATAGCGGTTGACCAGCTTTTCAAAGTCATCCCGTTGTAGGGCTACCAGTTTACAGGCGGTGTGGGTCACGGCCGTTGCCACATGTGGCTGCTGGCTGACCAACGAAATCTCCCCCAGGAAATCCCCGGCGTGAATCCGCGCCAGCGTCCGACTGTTATCCTCGGTCAAAATATCAATGCTCCCCTCCATGATCATATAAAAGATGTTGCTCGTCTGCCCGGCGCGCAGCACCACGCTGTCCGGCGGGAATTCCATCACCGAGCATAACCCGGCAATTTTCGCCAGTTCCCCTTCTTCCAGCCCGGCAAAAATCGCCATCTGGCGTGTGGTTTCATTCACGGAAATGCCCAGCCGCTTTTCTTCAAAACCGGCGCGCACCAGGTCAAAAATCTCGCGGCTCTGGTCTGTCAGCACCGCCCAATCAATATCCAGCGGTACATATAGTTTTGCCATTTTGATGGTATCCAGCCGTTCGACTTCATGGAAGACAAAGGAGGGGCAGTAGGCGACGGGCACAAAACCGAGGTTGCTGAGGGTGCGCTGGATGTCCGGCCAATAGGCGCTGACGGTGATTTCCAGATATTCCGCGCCGTATACATTTTTGGCCCATTGATCCAATTCCTTGAGCAAAAAGCCGGCTACATCATCGCGCAGGTCAATCAGTTCCAGCACTTTGATGCTGCGGCCAATGGTGTCCAGCGTGAAACCAATCGCGCCGACGATGCGATCATTTTCCCGCGCCACCAGGTAGCGCGAGTTGCGTGATTCCAACATGAACAGGCCGTAGCTGAGCTGCAAATTGCCGAACACGTGGCGGCGCGAGAGGCGTCCGCGCTCAATGCGCAGCAGGTAGGGCAGCAGTGTTTCTGATAATTCTTCTACCTGGAAACCGTCGCCAATGGGATAGCCGTCGGCATCTTCGACGGCGATGATGTCGTTGTGAAAGCCGAGGTTGCGTAGGGCCAGTTGCCCTAACGAAAAGGCTTCAGGTATGACGCGCGGATTGTTGGAGCGCAAGTCGTGGGATGGGCCAAATGTTTTGGCCATCATCACCAGGCTCTCACGGTTGTCCAGCAGCACTTTTTGGGGCAGGAAGCCGATGGGGCGCAGGCCAAATTTTTCGGAGATGCGTTGGGCGTAGTCATGGGCGGTGCGGCATTCGGAGAGGCCGAAGTGCAGCCGTTTGGTGGCAAAGTCCAGCCGGGCCTGCATGAGGGCGCTGCCCACGCCGGCGTCGCGGAAGTCTGGGTCTACGGCCAGGCGGCCAAATTCGCCGCAGAGGTCGGAGTAGGCGCCGACTTCAAAGTAGACGGAGGCGGTGCCCACGACACGGCCGTCTACCTCCGCCAACAGAAATAAATAACTGTCCCGGTAAATGCTGCGTTTCAGCCATTCGTCGCTGTAAAACTCTTTGTAGGGGTATTCTTCGCCATAGCTGCGATAGAACAAGTCGCGTACTGCCGGTAAATCATCTTCTGATACGGGCCTTACCTGTACTGTTGCGGACATGCGCATTACTCTCCAAAGAGATTGTAACTGTGCCAGGTAGTGCCCGGCAAGAGGCGTTATATCCTGGTCATCTGGAACGATTCATTCTTTTGCCAGGGGTTGTCCAAATGGTGTCAAATATGGAAAAACCCGGATTGAAGCATTGTCTACCTGGATGATCCTTCAATCCACCTGGATGATCCTTCAATCCACCTGGATGATCCTTCAATCCATCTGGATGATCCTTCAATCCACCTGGATAATCCCTCAATCCACCTGGATAATCCTTCAATCCACCTGGATAATCCTTCAATCCACCTGGATTGGCCGAAATGGTAGGGATTCCTCGCTCCGCAGACTACGCTCGGAATGACACAATTATAGGAGATGTTTATTCCTGGTAAGGTCTATTGAGAATTGTTGCAATGTGGGTGTTAAAGTCGCACCGGGAATGGGGCTATGTTACAATTCCCGGTCTGGAAAGGGAAGACCCTCAGGGTTTTCTTAAACCCTGAGGGTCTTTGTGGTTTTTATGGCGCAACTGGTAGACATACGCATCCTGCAACGGGAATATCTGCTGGCAATCTCGCGGGCGCTGACGGCCGAACTGGATTTGCATGATGTGTTGCGCATCATTTTGCAGTCGGCCGTGGAGTTGGTGTCTGGGCGGGCAGGGCTGATTGCCCTGCATGATGCCAAGACAGAGATGCTGCGGGTAGCGGCCGTGTACGGCATCCCGGTGAATCTGGTAGACCATTTCGCCCCCCTGCTGCGCGATTTGCCCAACGAACTGGACAGCACCGAGCAGGAAGCGGAACTGACGCGCCGCCTGCAAAAGATAGGCCGGGACGCCAGCATGGGGCTGACGCAAATGGTGCGCCTGCCGATGGTCAGCGGCGAGCGGGCGGTGGGGGTGATCTATGTGTTCTTGACTGGCAGCGCCTATTACCTGCCGCAGGATGTAAAGATGCTGCTGCGCAGTTTTGCCGAGCAGGCGGCCATTGCCGTGCGGAATGCCCGGCTGTACCAGCAGGTGAACCAGGAAAAACAGCGGTTGGATGCGATTATCGAGCAAAGTGCGGATGGGGTAATGATTTTGGACCAGGCGCTGCGGATCACGGTGTTTAACCAGGCGTTGAGCCGGATGACGGCACGGCCGTCATCCTCCGCTATCGGCCATCACCATGATGAGATTTTCCAGTGGCGCACGCTGAAAACGGCTATGGATTTGCAAGGGGCGCTGGCGAATGGCTGGCCGCTGCCGGGGGCGGCGCATTTGTACGTGGAGGGGGATTTGTTACGGCCGTATGCCGAATCGGATAGTGAAAGCGACCTCATCAGCCTGGGGATCACGTATGCGCCGCTGATGGACAGCGACGGCCGTATGACCGACATCATCGCCAACGTGCGCGACCTCACCCGCTACCGCGAAGAAGAATCACTGCAAAAAACGTTCATCTCCGTCGTCAGCCACGAACTAAAAACGCCCGTCTCCATCATCAAAGGATACGCCGGCACCCTGCGCCGCCAGGATGCTAACTGGTCGCCGGAAATCGTTCAGGATTCCCTGAACGTCATCGAAGAAGAGGCCGACAATCTCAATGACCTGATTGACAGCCTGCTTGAAGTCTCCCGCTTGCAGGCGGGTACGTTCAACCTGGAAATCAGCGACGACGTATTCTTGCCGGAAATTGCCGCCACTGTCACCCGCAAGTTCAGCAGCCAGGCTAAAAACCACCGCTTTGTCCTGAAATTTGACGAGGATTTCCCGCTCGTTGTGGGCGACGAGCGTCGGCTGACGCAGGTACTCAATAATCTGGTCAGCAATGCCCTCAAATACTCACCAGACGGCGGCCCTATTGTCATCAGCGGCCAGGTACATCCGCAACACGTTACCATCGCCGTGCGCGACAGCGGCATCGGCATCCCCGATCACCAGCAGCACCGCATTTTTCAAAAGTTTTCCCGCCTGGATAACGCCCTCAGCCGTAAGGCGGAAGGCACCGGGCTGGGTCTGTATTTATCGAAGGCAATCGTGGAAGCGCATCACGGCCGTATCTGGTTCCACAACAACCCCGACGGCCCCGGCGCGACGTTTACTTTTTCCTTACCAAGAGATTAACTCCGTGATGCGTGATTAGATTGGTCACGCATCACGCATCACGCACTAAAAAACGGAGAACCTATGATCACCCAACTCACCTGCCCTAACTGCGGCACACCCTACCGGGCGGAAGTACACCAACTGGTGGACGCCCGGCGCACCCCGGAATTGAAACAACGCCTGCTCAACGGCGCGCTTAATGTAGCCGTTTGCCCCAACTGCGGCGCAGGCGGGCAGCTATCTTCCATCCTGGCCTACCATGATGCCGACCACGAACTATTTATGATTTACCTGCCCCAAGAACTGCACCTGAATCAGATGCAGCGCGAGCAGATGATTGGCCGGATGACGCAAGATGTAACAAACAGCCTGCCGCCAGAAGAGCGGCGCGCCTACATCCTCCAGCCACAAATGATCATCAATATGCAAACTTTTCTGGAAAAGGTGCTGGAAACAGAAGGTATTACCAAAGAGATGATCGAGCGGCAGCAAAAACAAGTAGAACTGCTGCAAACGCTGGCCCGCGCCGACAAGGATGTGCAGGATTACCTGCTCAAAGAACGAATCAAGGAAATTGACGAGACCTTTTTTGCCATGCTGCAAAGTTTTGTGGATGCGGCGGCGCAGGCAAACAATGAAAAGGAGATGGTGGCGCTGACCAATTTGCGGGCGCGGTTGATGACGGAAACGGCCGTCGGCCGCCGCCTGGAACAACGCCAGATTGCCATTCACAAACTGAGCCGTGAAGCTAAACAGCAAGGTGGCCTCTCTCCCCAGCTTTTGGCGAAACATGTCATTGCCAACCAGGAAGATGAAGATGTGGTACCGGCCATTGTGATGGCCGGTCAGGGGGCGCTGCGTTATGAATTTTTCAGCGAACTGACCGCCGCCATTGAAGCCGCCGAAAAGAAAGGGGACAAGGCCACGGCCGTGCGCCTGACCAATTACCGCGAGGAGTTCCTGAAAATCTACGAAGAGATGCAAAACGCCTCGCGCCAGGTATTGGGCGAGGCCAACCAGACCATCCAACTGCTGCTCGACGCGCCGGACAAGGCGACGGCCGTGCGCCAACACGCCGACAAACTGGACGAAGCGTTCATGTATGTCCTCTCGGCACGCATGGCCGAAGCGGAACAAAAAGGACGCCAGGCTGACTTCGCCGCCCTGGCCGAAATCCAGGAAGCGATTATGGGGCTGGTGGAAGACCAGATGCCGCCCGAAATCCAACTCATCAACCACCTGGTGCAGGCCGAATCGCCGGCCCAGGAAGCAGCCATCCTGGACGCCAACCGCGACCTGCTCTCACCCGAACTGGTAGCCGTGATTGACCAGATCATCACCCAATCCACCGAAGCCGGGCAGCCAGAGTTGAACGGCCGTTTGCAAGCCATTAAGACCGCCATTCAGTCCAGGTTACTCAATTCGTAAATGAGCGAAGCCTCCGTCATCTTCCGTTCGCCACAGCCCTTCAGCCGCCAACATCTGGCGCAGGATTTACGCCGGTTGGGGGTGAAAGCGGGCATGACGCTGCTTGTCCACTCTTCGCTGAGCAAAATCGGCTATGTACCCGGCGGTCCGGTAGCCGTCATTCAGGCGTTGCAAGAGGTATTGACGGAACAGGGCACGCTGGTCATGCCCACCCATTCCAGCGACCTGTCTGACCCGGCCAATTGGCAGAACCCACCCATCCCCGACGTGTGGCACGAAGCGGTGCGGGAGATCATGCCTGCCTATGATCCGGCCGTGACGCCTACGCGAGGCATGGGCGTCATCCCGGAGACGTTTCGCCGCTGGCCCAATGTAATTCGCAGCAACCACCCCCAGGCTTCCTTTGCCGCCTGGGGCCAACATGCCGCCTTCGTCACCGATCATCACACATTAGAAATGGGTTTGGGCGAACAATCCCCCCTGGCACGTATTTATGATCTGGATGGATCGGTATTGCTATTGGGAGTGGGGTATGGCAACAACACGTCGTTCCATCTGGGTGAAGTGCGCTCTGGGGTGACGGCGACGGAACGACAGGGGTCGCCGGTATGGGAAAACGGCCGTCAGACCTGGAAATGGTTCACCGATTATGCCTACGACGCCGATGACTTTGCCACCCTCGGCGCTGATTTTGAACGGGAAGAGGCCGTGATCATCGGCAAAGTTGGGTTGGCTGAGTGTCGTTTGTTTGCGCAGCGCACGGCCGTAGACTTTGCCCAACGCTGGATACGTGCCAATCGGCAGCGCAAATGGTAGCAGTTACCCATAGAGCCACATCAAAGTAGCGGGGAGGCCAGCCGGAAAACTGAATCCACGAAACGATGGGCTACTGAATAGCTTTTATATTCCTCCAGTGTCCACTCTTTGCAGCTTTTCATATCTTCCATAAACTGCGCTTCCATCTCTCTGGCTTTCTCTTCATCGTAGAGAATAGCGTTTGTCTCGTAATCCAGGTTAAAACTGCGAATGTCCATATTGGCTGTGCCAATGGAAACAACAGCATTGTCTATATTGAGGGTCTTAGGGTGGAAATAACCGCCCTCGTACAAATATACTTTTGCGCCTGCTTC
>CAYXUZ010000240.1:0-7465 GCA_964467705.1 uncultured Ardenticatenaceae bacterium
GGCGCGGGGGGCTGACAAGCTGGCGGGCAAAATAAGCGGCCAGCACGGCCACCAACCCGGCCACCAGACCGGCCAACACAAACAACAAACGCAACATACGGCGGAATAAGTTCATTATTTTCCCCTTTTATACTCGTCCCAATTCAAATGCGACCATAACCGCGCCAGCGACCGTAATGCTCCCTGGATTAAAAGCCTGTACAGGCCCTCCATCATCAGGTTGGAGTTCCTGCAATACATGACCTTCTCTTCCTCGAAGTTGATCCGGGTTTATATCTTCAATATGAATAACAGGCCCCAATGTGGTCCCCGCAGCCTGACAGTAGTTTTCTGCTTTTTCGCGAGCAGCTTTGACAGCTTGTTGTCTTGCCTGTGCCCTGATCTCTTTCAATCGGCTCGTCTGATAATCTACAGCATTGATTTCGTTTACACCTGCATCAGTGAGACCGATCAAAATTTCCTCTACACGGTTCAAGTCTCGTAGCAGGAGGTGATAAGCAATCGTAGCTGTGTATCCGATAAATTTCTGCTCACTCTGCACATACTTAAAAGTCTGAGTTAAAGTAACTCTTGAAGAACTCACTTCATTTATCTTCGCCTGTGAAATATAAGTCTGCACAGACCTGGCAGCTTCGTGTGCTCGACCAAATGCGTCTTTTGGTCGCTGTTCCAATCGGGATACCGCAAATCTGATTGAAGCCAAATCGGGTTCAATGCGAATAATTGCAGATCCAAAAGTGCTGACACCAAACGGCCGTTGTAAAGACTGTGAGCCAAACATTTTTGACCTCCCGAATTCCGATGAGCGGATTAACCACTATCTCCAATACCTTGAAATAAATCAGTTTCCCGACGGCCGTTCAACCCCGGCGGGTAAGCACGAATATACGTATCTTTAGCCAAAAACCGGCGCATCATCCACATCGGCGCACGGCGAATGCCACCCGTGCCCCCACCCTGGCTGGCGTGGGCTGCGCTGGCCGCCATTTTTACGTCCCAATACGGCCGATAATCAATCACCGTGTTGATTTGTTTGGGATCCATGCCAATTTTCGTCAGGTCTATATCCCCGTTGCGCCCAAATTTGGTTGGGTCCTGACGGCGCAATTTGAGGATAAAAATGCCAAACTTCACCCAGCGATTAGAAAACGCCGTGTAATATAATCGCTGCGGTTGGTATGGTTCCAGGCCAAATTCCGGGTACTGCGCCGGGTCGGCGGCGGCCGTAAATGCTGGCGTCGTAATCTTCCAGCACATGATGTGGTCAGGGTGCAGGTAGCCGCCCATCTCGTCGTGGGTAATCACCACCTGTGGCCGAATTTCCCGAATGAGTTGCACCACTTTGCCCGTCACTTCCGGCAAATCCGCGTTAATGAAGGCATCCGGGTGTTCATTGGCCGGGTCGCCAATATAACCGGAATCGCGGTAGCCCAACGTATGCAACGTCGCCCCCAGAATCCCCACCGCCTTCTGCAACTCCTCAGCCCGCACCGCCACCAATTGGTCATGGGCATCCTTGTACTCATCCACCACCGAACCGGCCGCGCCATCGGTGGCAATGGCAATATGTACATCCACCCCCTCGGCAGCATAGCGGGCAAAGGTACCACCAGGGCCAAAGGATTCATCATCGGGGTGGGCCAGGACGGCCAGCAAACGTTTAGACTTCATAGCGAATGGTAGCTACCAGACCTTTGGCTAGAGACGGTGAAAATGCTGCATCATGGGCAGCAGCGGAATGGCGCGCACGGTTTGGAAGGGGTGGCGCACACCGGGCAAGACGATCAGTTCGCCCTTGTTAAACAGGCGGGCCAGGCGCAGTGCCTCATTCACCGGCACCAGTTCGTCTCGGTCGCCCACGCTGACGAGCACGGGGCATTGGGTATGCGAAGCCATGCGCTCGGTGATGCCGTTGTCCACCAGGAAAGTGGTCATATCGGCTGCCTGACGCACCAGGACACGCCAGTGGCGGGCGCCATGCTCCTGGGCCAACTGCTCGGCATAAGTGGATACCTTCTCGGCCATGATGTCCGGGTCTAGCTGCTGGTGCATTTTGGCGGCCGCATCCTGTGTCCAGAAGAATTTGGTGGCGTGCATGAGCAGGGTAGCCACGCGGCGTGGCTCTTTGAGCGCCAACATCAGCCCCAGATAGCCGCCCAGGCTGTACCCGGCAATATGCACCACCGGCACGTTCAGAACATCGAGCAGGCCGCTGACGTCAAACATCATCGTTTCCGGGTTGAGGTCTTTGGCAGTGTTGGTGGAACGGCCGTGTCCCCTTAAGTCCATCAACACCACCTGGTAATCGGCCGTCAGCGGTTTGATAAACGGCCGCCACTGCACCCCAATCGTGCCCAACAAACCAGGTAGCAACAAAAGCACCGGCTTGCCACTATTTCCATGCAGTTCATAATGAATCAAACTGCCATCATCTGCTTTCCATTCTGCCATTATCTCTCTCCTGTTGGTAGGTGGAGCATTAAGAGATTGGGGGATTGGAGATTAGAGATTGTTTTATCACCTGCTCACCTCTTCACCTCTTCACCTCATCACCCCATCGCCACTACAAATGCAATCGCATGTGTTTCTGTGTGTGTCAGGCTGATGGCCCATTGGGTCAGGCCACGCGCTTGCGCCAACTCTTGGGCGGCGTCATGCAACACCAATTCCGGTTTCCCCCGCTCATCACACACCACTTCCACTTCCACCCAACGAATATCGCCAATGCCGGTGCCCAATGCCTTGCCCACCGCCTCTTTGACGGCAAAACGAGCGGCCAGGCTGGCGGCACGGCCGTTGCAAAACAGCTGCTCCTGCTCCGTAAAAAAGCGCCGCAAAAAGCGGTCACCATACCGGGTGATGCCCCGTTCAATCCGGGCAATTTCGATCATGTCTACGCCTGCTGCCAACATGGCGGTAATCGGTAATCGGTCATCGGTCATCGGTCATCCACTGGTTACCGATTACCGGCCACCGATTACCGGCTAAGGGCCGGCTACGGCCGTGCCCAACTGCTCCGTACTCAAATATTTCTGGGCGGCAGCTTGAATGTCCGCCGGGGTGATGGCCTGGATGCGCGCCGGGTAGTCGGCCAGATAATCCAGCCCTAACTCATACAATTCCATATCACCAATAATATCCGCCAACCCGCTGTTTGTCTCCAACGCCATGGGCATGGAGCCAATGCGGTATGCCTGGCTGTCGGCCAATTCTTCATCGCTGACCGGCTCGTTTTGAATGCGGGCCACTTCTTCCAGAATGCTGGTGATGGCCTGCTCGACTGCTTCCGGGGCCACACCGGCGGCCGCCTGCCAGGGGGATGGCCCCAGGCCACCCTGCAACTGGCTGTAAGCGTAATAGGCCAGCCCTTCTTCCTCGCGCACGCGCAGGCCAATGCGCCCCATCATGCCAAAAACGCCGAGGATGGTGTTCATCAGGCTGGCTTCCAGGTAATCGGCGGCGGCGCGGCGCGGACCGGGCAGCCCCAGGCGAATGTCCGCCTGATGTTTATCGGGCATGGCAACATAGGCACGAACATGAGATTCAGGGCGGGGCATATCGTCAACGGCCGTAATCACCTGCTGCCGTTCGTTGTGCCAGTCACCCAACACGGCCGTGACCCGTTCAACCGCTTCCTCTGCCTTCACCGCCCCCACCACCACCACAATCGCCCCTTGCGGCCCATAATGTTGGGCGTGAAAGGCGGCCAGGTCGGTCGGCGTGAGCGGGCTAATCGTCTCTGAATAGCCGCTGGCGGAACGGCCGTAGGGATGCCCGGCATACACCAGTTCGTGAAAGGCCAGGTTGGCCATACGGCCGGTGTCGTTGGTGCGCATTTGCAGGCTCGTGAGCAATTGACCCTGCACTTTGGCAATCTGTTCCGGCGGGAAAGTGGGGCTGCGTAAAGCGTCAGCCGTTAACTCCAGTAGTAGTCCAAAATCCTCCACCAACCCTTGCGCCGACCAACCGCTGGTATGAAACGCGCCGCTAAAACTCAGTTCGGCCCCGGCCGACTCCAACTCCTCGTAAATCTGGTCAAAGGTACGGTTTTGGGTGCCACGCATCAGGGACACGACCGTGAAGTTTGCCAACCCCGCCGTTTCCCGGTTTTCGGCCAGCGCCCCCACGCGCACCAATCCTTCCATCACCACCGAGGGCGAGGCAAAGTTTTCGTAGGCCAGGATGGTCAGACCATTGGGCAAGGTGTGGCGGGTGATGGTTTGGGAGTTGGGGTAACGGCCGTTGGTCATTGTGTTCAGGTGTTTAGGTGTTTGAGTGATGGTGTTTTGACAGGCTAGTAGTGATACCGGCAGGCAATGATGGTGAGACATTCATCGTCCACTGTGTAAATCAAACGATTGGCCTCATCAATACGGCGTGACCAAAAGCCAGACAGATTTTCACGCAAAGGTTCTGGTTTGCCAATGCCGGTGAAAGGTTCACGCCGAGTCTCCTCAATCAACCGGTTAATGCGCTTCAAGGTCTTTTTATCCTGAGACTGCCAATAGAGATAATCTGACCAGGCTGCCTCTGTCCAGGCCAGTTTTCTACTCATCTAGCAATTCTCTTTCTACCACCTGCCCGTTGTGGAACTGCTCAATAGAACGCGCCAGGTGGGCGGCATTAGCCGGTGATCTAAGGAGATAGACGGTTTCCAACAGGCTGTTGAACGAATCCAGGGACATCACGACCGTATCTTCAGCATCACGCCGGGTGATGACTGTGTAATCGGCATCTGTCACGACCCGATCCAATATGCTTTTCAGATTATTTCTCGCCTCTGTAAAGGTAACGACTTGCATGATAACCTCACTAAAGTATGGAGTCGCTCAAGTATAGTCTGGCAAATAGTTCTGTGCAATATGTTGTACAAGTTCACCCCGGTCAATACCCGACAAGGCGCTTCATCGCAGGCTTTTACAAAGTACATCGTGTAATAGTCACCCCTACAAAGGTGGGACTATCGGGGCAATGCGTCACCCACGATAGTCATAGATTTCCGCCTGGGCGAGAGCAACAATAGCCCTGCTTTGGTAAAAGTGTGATTGTAGAGTAATCGGCATTGAGCCGTAGTCAAACCATCAGGAAATGCAGATTATCCTGGCATAAACTAACCATAACAGAGGTAAAATAAAATGGCAGTCAGACAAAAGAATCAGACTAAACAATTGTTCCTATGGTTTGTAGTGGTTTTGATGTCAGCCGGTTGTACATGGGCGCTGGGCACATCACCTGCACAAGAAGTCAACCTTGTGGCATCACCCGTGATAGCTACGCTGCCCACACCAGTCATAATAACCAGTGAGCCTTTGCAAATTCCCACGCCTACTTTGGCTGTACCCGCCCCACAAACGGATGCCAACGGTTATCCTGTCCCCTCGTCCGTCCCTTCAACCAACACCCCGATGCCTGACGGTGCAACTTGTTTCGTCAATCGCATCGCCGGATTTACGCTGCAAATTCCTTCTGGCTGGTTTATGAACGAACCCTGGGATACTGAGTTTATTAATGTTTTTACTAATTATGCGCCCAAAATCGCAGGTAGTGGTGGTGGTTTTTTACCTGGCGAACAAAAAATAGATATTATGGTTTTCCCTCTTGAACTTGAAGAGGGCATATCCTTTGAACAATGGGTGGAAGAAGAACGAATGAAAGAACGCTTATCTCACCCATTGCCAGGGGAGTTAAGTGAAGCTGTTCCCTACACTTTGGGAAGTTATAGCGGCGTTGCCTATTCGATCCACAGTGGTACTGGTATCGTGCTGACAGATGCCGGTCAAGAAAAAGTGATTTCCATAAGCTTGTACTCGGAGGATACATCAGCGCAATCGGAGGCATTGGAAATCCTCTCTACTTTAGACACATCTGGCAACGAAACGTGCGACTAAGCATCAGGAGCGAATGAGTTTGTACCAGAGGCCGGTACATTCGGGGAAGCGAAGTTGGGCGCGGGCAGCCATTTCCGGGCCGAAGAAGAAGCCGAGCAGTTCGGTGGCTTCGACCAGACTGGCAAAGTGGAAATCGGTGCGTATCCAGGTGTGCGCCAGGTGGTTTTCTGATTCTAGCCAGTGGTAAAACGGCCGTAAATGTTCCGGCGGTGTGGGCGTCTCAAAACCGGTGCCTAACGTTTCCAACAAAATCATCACCCCACCAGGACGCAGCAGGCGTTCCATTTCCGTCAGCGCCCGCCCCGCTTCCTCGCGCCAGTTGGCCGGTTGCCAGCCCACAAAATGCGCAAATGCCCACCCTTCAATGGCGATGTCGGCGCAACGATCTGGCAGGGGGATAGAACGGTGGTCGGCTACGGCCGTGTGCCAATTCACCGCTCCACTCGTCCGCAATTTGCGTTCCGCCACCGCCAGCATCGCCGCCGATTCGTCATAGGCATGAATACTTTTGACCAACGGAGCCAGTAGGCCGGTGAGCCGCCCCGTGCCCGCGCCAAACTCCACCACCTCGGCCTGCGCCAGCGAGTGGATGGCTTGCAGCACCTTCAAGATATTGCCGTCCACATCCTCCCGCGCCACCAGCCGTTCATACTGTTCGGCATGTGCCGCGTAAATCTGCTTAAAATCGGTCATGTTTCCTCACTTTCCAGGGCATCATCCACTGCATTTTTCCAGTTGGCAGCACGTTCGGTACGCACGGCCGTTTCCAATGCCTCCAACTTTTCCTCCCGCCCAATCACCACCAGCACATCCCCATCAGACAGGGGTACCGTCGAAGAGGTATCCAGCCGCACACGAGGGTTGCCCTGTTCATCCTGGAATTCCATCAACCCGACCACGTTCACGTTATAACGACGGCGTAAATCCAGCTCCACCAACGTCTTACCCCACCAGGAGGGTGGCGGCAGAATGCGGCGCGATCCCACGCCGGGCATGATCTGTCGTTTGGCCGCTTTTTCCCGCTGCGGGCGGTAAATGGTGCGATCATGGGCCAAAATGGAGGTGATGACCAGCGTCAGCAGCGCAGGCACCATGTACACCGAACCAAACAGTTCAACGGTGAACAAAATGGCCGCCAGGGGCACATTGACGATGGAAACCAGAGCGGCCGTCATGCCCGGCACAATCAACAGCATGGGTTCATAATCAAAGAGAACGGCAAAGGCGGAAGCCACCATCGTGCCAAAAAAGAGGGAAGGCACCAGCAATCCGGCCGAACCACCCGAACCAATCGTCGCCAGGGTAGCGGGCATTTTGGCGACAAGGGCTAACAAGGCCACCGCGAGCGTCAGTTCACCCGCCAGCGCCGCATTGATGACGCCGTCTCCTGGCCCCAAGACCAGTTCCAGGCCATTGTCCCACAGGTCAAACTCAAAGGTGATGAGGGCTACAGCAAAGGCAATCAGGCCAGTCATGGTGGCCCCTACCAGCAGACGGCGTTGTGAACCGGTAATATGGTGATGGAAGAGACGGTCTGTGTAGGCACGGAAGCGTTTGAAGAAGATGCTGACCAGGGA
>CAYXUZ010000241.1:0-7453 GCA_964467705.1 uncultured Ardenticatenaceae bacterium
TCCTGCTGCTACCGCAGAATATGACGTAGCGAAAGAAAGTAATACCAGCCCCAATATGTTCCTCGTTATCGGTCTTGTGGGGCTTGTACTCATCATCATCGGCATCGCCGTTTATGTAATGCGTCGGCGAGCCGCGTAACCGCCATCATCATAAAACCTGTAAGCTATGGGTGATTCAATCAGTTTATGCGTCAACGGTTAAACCGCCTGAATCGCAGGCACCTCAGCATCCGTTGGAAGTTGGTACTCCCTTTTGTCATCATCACTATCCTGGTGATGGTGGTGTTATTGCCCTTTGCCTCCCAACTGGTTACGCGCCGCATTGAAGCCGAAGCCGACCGCCAGTTGACGCAAGTTGCCCAATCCGTCGGTGCACTCATGGCCGATTCGGAAAAGCAGGCGTTGCTCAGCGCCAGTGTCGTGGCCAGCCTGCCCGAATTGGAAACGGAAGACACGGCTGCCATCAAGGCCGCCTTAGACATTCGCCGCGCCGAACTTGATTTGCAAGAGTTAAGCATCTATGCCCTGAATTTTGAACCGGGCGACCCGGCAGCCATTTATGGTGGCCCGCCGGTTGTGCGTCGTTTGCAGGCCAGCCAGCAAACAGAAGCCATTCGCAATGCCCTGATTCTGCAAGCCCTGCAAAGCGGACAGGCGGCCAGCGGCATTGCCATCGCTCCCCAGGCTTCGCAGATCATCGGCGTTGCTCCCATTGTCAGTATGAAGGATGGCAGCATTACCGGCGTGGTGCTGGCGGCTATTTACATGGATGATGCCTACATCAGTAATATCGGCCAGATTTTGGGGACGGATGTAGGTGTAGTGCAAGACAATGCGGTCATTGTTTCCACCATTGATCCCGCCAGTGGCTATGAACAGCAGCTACAGACAATGCTTACATTGCCCAACGGCCGTGCCTCCTCCGACACCATCCGCTACAGCAACAACAGCCAATACCGCCTGCTCTCCCACCCACTGCAAATTGACGATGCCACCCAGGGGCATGTGCTGGTTGCCCGCCCCATCAGTGAGCTTTTCCAGGTGCAGCGTGATATTCAAGCTGCACTCATCGTCTTTGCCGCCGTCATCATCATCATCAGTATGGCATTGGCGCTGGCGATGTTTTTTGCCTTTGCCCGCCCCTTACAACGCCTGTCTCTGGCGGCCCGGCAGTTGAGTGGCGGGGATTTAGATCAGCGGGTACAGGTGACTCACTCCGTCTTCCGCGACGAAATCAGCGACCTGGGTGAATCATTTAACGAGATGGTAGAGGAATTGCAAGCATTGTATGAGGGGTTGGAATTTCGGGTGCAAAAACGCACAATTGAACTGGAAGAAGAGCAGCGCAAACTCAATGAAGCGTTAGCCGAATTAGCCATTGCCCGTGATGAGGCTGTTGCTGCTAACCAGGCCAAGAGCGAGTTTGTTTCCACCGTCTCCCATGAACTGAAAGTGCCCATGACCTCCATTCGTGGCTACAACCAGTTGTTAGCCAGCGGCATGGTGGGCGCGCTGAATGAACAGCAGCGCGACTTTTTACAGCGTGTGGAAAATAATGTGCAGCGCATGATGACGCTGGTGTCTGACCTGACCGATATTTCGCGCATTGAAACGGGAAATTTGCGGCTGGAATACACGGCCGTACCCATAGATGAAGTCGTGGATGAGGTGGTTCACGCCACCCAGGCCAACATCGAAGCCAAAGAACAAGAGCTAACGTTGGGCCTGCCGGACAGCCTGCCACCCGTGTGGGCAGACCGCAACCGGCTGGCACAGATCATGACCAATCTGGTGAGCAATGCTAACAAATACACGCCGGACGGTGGCAAGATCATCATCCACGCCAAAATCATGGAGGCGCGCAAAAGCAGCGGCGCGCTGGCTAAAGATTGCATTTTGGTCGCCATCAAAGATTCCGGCATCGGCATCCACCCGGATGATTTCCCCAAGATGTTCCAAAAATTCTTCCGCTCTGAAGATGAAAAGACACGGCAAGCGCCCGGCACCGGCCTGGGGCTGACTATCACCAAAAGCCTCGTGGAACTGCAAGGTGGCTCTATCTGGTTTGAGAGTGAATTCCGCAAAGGGACAACCTTTTACTTCACCATGCCTACGGCCAACGGCCGTGTCCTGTCCACAACCTGATCCCTCATTTCCAATAGACAATCGTTTCCTTGAGTCAACCTCTTCCTTCTCCGGTATGGGTTCAAGGCACTTGTTGGGGCCAACGGCCGTTAGCAGAATGTAGATCGGGTTCTGCACTTGAGTGCGTCATTTGGCGGACTCAAGTGTTCGCCAGGACTATTGTTCATGGGCATAATTTCATCTAGCGCCCAACGGCCGTATGATACCCAAAAAGCATCTATTTGGAGGATATGTCATGTCCTATAACGATACTGTGAACGCCCTGGCCGCCGATGCGGCTCAACTGGAACAACTTTATCAAACAGCCCTGCAAGCCGGTGAAGCCGACGCTTTCCAACAAGCCATTGAAGCCAGCCACACGGCCGTGCCCGACAACCTGCTCTATGCCGCCTGGTTCTACCGCCTCAAACAGGCGGCCGTGCAGGCCAAAGGGTATGTGGTCGCCTGGGCCTGGGTCATCCCCCTGGCGATCATCAACGGCCTGTTATTTTGGCTGTTCTCGGATGAGCGCTTCACCATCGCCATCAAAGGGCTGCTGCCGGGGACCGACCGTGACTTTCTGCCCGCCATCGTCTTGTTAGCCGCGCCGCTTGCCGCCGTCTTTGTGCTGATTTACCTGACGGCCGTCGGCCATAAAAACTGGCGTCTGAGTGCGCTCATCGGCCTCATTCTGCTCACGGCCGTCGGCTATGTGCTGTTGGTTTATCCGCAGTTGGGCATACGGCCGTTTCAGGAACAATACCTTACCTTGATGGTCATCCATTTACCCTTGCTGGCCTGGGTCGGTGTAGGCACATTCCTGGTCGCCGGGCACCGCGATCCGGTCAATCGGTTCAGCTTCTTGATAAAATCCCTGGAAGCCTTTATTTTCGGCGGCTTATTCCTCCTGGCCGGGGTTGTCTTCACCGGCATCACCATTGCCTTATTTGCCGTCCTCAATGTGGAAATGCCAGAAGCGGTGATGCGTCTCTTTATCGCCGGTGGGGTGGGGCTGGTGGCCGTGGTAGCTACGGCCGTGATGTACAATCCCACCGTACCCCCAGCCGAACAGGCCTTTAACGAAGGACTGAGCAAACTGGTGGCCTTGCTCATGCGCTTGATGCTACCCTTAACACTGCTCGTCCTGCTTATTTATCTGGCTTTCATCCCCTTTAATTTTCGCGCCCCATTCGACAACCGTGATGTGCTGATCGTCTTCAATGTGATGCTCTTCGCTGTCGCCGCCTTATTGGTGGGCGCAACCCCGGTAAATCTGGCCGGACTTTCACCGCGTCTGGCTCACTGGCTGCGGTTGGGCATTGTGGCTGTGGCCGCTTTAGCCCTGCTTGTCAGCCTCTACGCCCTGGCCGCCATCCTCTACCGTACCGCTCTTGACCGGCTTACCCCCAACCGGCTCACCTTCATCGGCTGGAATCTGATTAACATCGGCCTGCTGATCCTGTTGCTATTTTACCAGTTGCGGGTCAAAGAGGGACGATGGCTGGCCGGACTTTATCGCGCTTACAGCCTGGGCACCGTCGCTTATGCTATCTGGACAGTGGTCGTGATTCTGGCGCTGCCCTGGCTGTTTCGTGCCGATCAAGAGGCGTTGGATAACCTGCCCCTGTCTGTGCAGAAAATCGTTTTCGACCAGCCTGATCCCATTCTGCTCAAATGCACAGCCAGTCCACATATTTATCTCATCGAGGACGGCGAAAAACGGTGGATTGACACCATCGAAACCTTCAATGAGCGTGGTTATGTCTGGCGCGATGTGAATTTTGTCTCTTGTGCGGACTTGCGCAGTATACCGGATGGGGCGCCCATTCCGGCCGATGCTGGCCCCCCACCGCAACCCTGATAACTTGAGGAACAGGTAGCCTGGCACGGTTTGTTATCAATCCACCAATTGATGCTTGTGTGGCCTTCGCCAACAATGCCCCACACAACGGCCGTTGCCCCATTGGACAACGCTCCCTTCTCCGGTAGCTTGGCCGTGCCCCTTCACAACACTGGGCAGTCACGGCCGTATACCCTCGTTTGTACACCACCTTGAACTTGACCTCACGGATGTGAACCGTGTGCTGTGACTACGGCCGTACCCCCACCATTCAAATAAAAACGGCCGTCGAAACATGAAAACGCCACGCTTATTCTCGAATTTGCCGGACGTTTAACTCCCGCTTGCCACTCAAAACTCGACTTTAGAATCGCTCTGCCATCCGCTACCAATCCATTGACAGCCCGCTCCAAATTGCCTATATTTACGCCCGCCTCAGTAGAACATTTATTTCATTTTTGGTAGGCGTTCAGGAGAACCCTGAATGCCTACCTTTGGATAATCCATGGAAATCGGAACAGTCAAACAAATCAACATTGATGAAGAAGTACGCGAATCGTACCTCAGCTACGCCATGAGCGTCATCGTCTCGCGGGCGCTGCCCGACGCCCGCGACGGCCTCAAACCGGTGCAGCGGCGCATCCTCTACGCCATGTATGACATGGGCCTGCGCCCCAACACCGCCTACAAAAAATCCGCCCGCGTTGTCGGTGAAGTGCTGGGTAAATATCACCCGCACAGCGACCAGGCTGTTTACGATGCTATGGTGCGCCTGGCTCAAGATTTTTCGCTGCGTTACACCCTGGTAGACGGGCAGGGCAACTTCGGCAGCATTGACGGTGACGAAGCCGCCGCCATGCGCTACACCGAAGCCCGCATGACACAAATGGGCCATGACATGCTGGCCGACATTGAAAAAGCGACCGTCAACTTCAACCCCAACTTCGACGATTCGCTCAAAGAACCGGCCGTCCTGCCCGCCACCATCCCCAACCTGCTGGTCAACGGCTCATCCGGCATTGCTGTGGGCATGGCCACCAGCGTCCCGCCGCACAACCTGGGCGAAGTGATAGATGCCCTCAGCTATATGCTGGATAACTGGGCCAAACTGGAAGATATTTCCGTGGCCGATTTGATGCGTTTTATCAAAGGGCCAGACTTCCCCACCGGTGGGCTGGTTTTCCGCTATCGGGATGTAAAGGGGGTGGAGAATGACGCCCTGACCAGTGCCTATGCCACCGGGCGCGGCCATGTGACCGTGCGGGCAAAGGCGCATGTGGAGGAGATGGGACGCAACAAGTCGCGCATAGTCATCACCGAACTGCCCTACCAGGCGAACAAGACCAACCTGCTGGGGCGTATTGCTGATTTGCATCGCGAAGGCAAGATTGAAGGGTTGACCGATTTGCGCGATGAGTCTGACCGCAACGGGATGCGGATTATCATCGAAACCACGCGCACGGTGGAGCCAGAGGCGGTGCTGGCGGCGCTGTTTAATCTGACGCCGCTGCAAAGTACCTTTAGCATTTCGCTGCTGGCGCTGGTGAATGGCGAGCCGCGGGTGCTGACGCTCAAACAAGCGTTGCGCGTTTATCTGGAACACCGGCTGGAAGTGATTCGCCGCCGCAGCGAACATGACCTGGAAAAGGCGCGGCGGCGGGCGCACATTTTGGAAGGGCTGCTGACGGCGCTGGATCATCTGGACGAGGTGATTGATACCATCCGTCGCTCCCGTTCCGCCGAAACGGCGCACGCCAATTTGATGAAAAATTTTAAGCTGACCGAGGTGCAGGCGCAGGCGATTTTGGATATGCAATTGCGGCGGTTGGCGGCGTTGGAGCGGCAGAAGATTCAGGAGGAGTATAAGGAACAGAAGCAGCTAATTAAGTTTTTGGAACGGCTGCTGGCAAATCCGGGATTGATGCGGGAGACGATTAAGGAGGAGTTAACGGCCGTTAAAAGCCAATATGCCGACATCCGCCGCACACAAATTGTGGACAGCGCCGACAGCAAAGTGATTACGGCCACCGACCTGCTGCCCGACGAGAAGGTATGGGTGATGGTGGGTGAGAAGGGCACCATTGCCCGCACCACTTCGCCGGAAATGGTGAAGATTCCCCTGAAGCCGAAGGAGCAGCCGATGGCGCTGCTGGCAGCGAATACGCAGGATATTTTGTACCTGTTTGCCGCCGACGGCCGTGCCCTGAGCCTGCCCGTCTACCAGCTACCCCAGGCTACCGAGATAGGCGTGGGTACTCATTATGCTGATATGACTGGGTTCTCGCGGCGTGACCATCTGGCGGCGGCACTGGTGCTGCCGGTGGGCGTGGAGGGCTACCTCTTCTTGACCACGCTGGCGGGGGTGGTGAAACGAGTGCGGGTGGAAGACCTGCCCGGTATCACCACCGACCCGTTTACGGTGATGAATGTGCCCGATGGGGATTCGTTGGGCTGGGTGCGGCTGACGGACGGCCGTCAGGAAATGCTGCTGGCCACGGCCAACGGGCAGGCCATCCGTTTCCTGGAGGAGGAAGTCCGGCCGATGGGACTACCGGCGGGTGGCGTCATGGGTATCAAACTGGCGGACGAAGCGGATGGCGTCATCGCTGCGGAAGTAGTGGAGCCAGATGGCTTTTTGTGGAGCATTACCGATAACGGCATGGTAAAGGCATCGCCCATGAGTGAATATCCCACGCAGGGGCGGCATGGGGCGGGGGTGATCAATGTGCGGTTGCCCAAAGAGGCAGCGGAAGTGGTGGCGGCCGTTATTTGTGCCGAGAAAACGGAACTGCTGGTGACAACGGGCATTGGCTCGACGAAAAAGGTGTCATTGAACGCGGGGGCGGTGGGGGCGCGGTCGCTCAAGCCGCGCCCGGTAGTCACAGTGGGTGAGCGTAACCAGATTACGGGGGCACTGCGGATGATGGAACGGCCAGAGGTAAATGGAGATGAGGGAGAGACGGCCGTTGCGCCCCAACAGTTGGCGCTGTTGCCTGACAAACCGGCCAAAAAGAAGAAATAGCCGGGTTGGGCAAATGGCGGTACAATGCGCCGCTAAAGATGACAAGGTGACAGGATGACGAGGTGACAAGGTGAAGGGGTGATAAAATGTCACCATGTCACCCCCTCACCTTGTCACCCGGTCAGGTTATCAGGCTACTAACGGAGAGAGACAATGAGCTACAAAGACCAGTGGGCGACAAAAGAGAATGGGGAACAGTTTTTGTTTACAGTAGAGATGCAACGGCGGCTAGAGGCGGCCGGGTTGCCGGTGGAACCGGCGTCGTTGTCTCAACTACAGGAGCGGGTGACGGTACGGCCGTCGTACTCTTCCCCCCCCCCACCACGACAACAACATCATGACCGGGATGATGACGGCGGCACCACGTTTGCCGAACCGCTGACCATCCAGATTGACCCCCAGACGGGTAAATATCTGGGGCGGCTGAAGTGGTACAACGTCAAAAAAGGATATGGTTTTCTGGTGCG
>CAYXUZ010000242.1:0-7393 GCA_964467705.1 uncultured Ardenticatenaceae bacterium
GGCCGTCTCAGGATCATCCAACAAAATGGGCCGGTTACTGCCCGCCTCCACCAGTTGCGCTTCTTTGTAGCGCAGGTGTAATAAAAACAGTTCTTCAATGGGTTGTTCGCCTGGCTCTACGGCCGTTTGCTGATTATCACTCTTCGGGTTCATGCCATCACCCTTTCCCATAACGCATCTAACACAGACGCTGATTCCGACGTTTCCGACTTGATCAATTGCGCGTACAGGCCGCCGCGCCGCCGCAACTCCTCATGCGTGCCCCGCTGTACCACCTGCCCTTTGTCCAATACCACAATCTCATCACAATCGCGGATGGTACTCAGCCGATGGGCCACAATCAGGCAGGTGCAGCCGCGCCGCCGCAAGTGGTCATCAATAATCTGTTCTGTCACCGGGTCCAGGGCGCTCGTCGCTTCATCCAAAACCAGAATGGCCGGATGATTCACCAATGCACGGGCGATCTCCAACCGCTGCCGCTGACCGCCGCTAAAATTGCGCCCCCCTTCCTCCACCTGGTAATCATAGCTACCTTCATGGGCATCTTTGGCCGCCTGGATCACGGCTTCATTGGGTATATGGGCATCCCACATGGTCAGGTTGTCGCGCACACTGCCTTCAAACAGAAAAATATCCTGGTCTACAACGGCCAGCGAGTTATTAACCACCGCGCGGGGGAACTGCTGGCGCGGCTGCCCATCAAACAAAATCTCGCCGGCCCAGGGTTCATACAGCCCGGCTACCAGCCGGGCAATGGTGGATTTGCCACTGCCGCTGCCCCCGACCAGCGCCACCCGCGCCCCTGGCGTCAGCTTCAGGTTAAAGTTTTCGATGAGCGGAGAGGCCAGGCGGCTATAGCCAAAAGTGATACCACGTAGTTCTACTGCGCCGCTCAATTTGGTTCCCTGTCCCGCCAGGTTTTCGGGCGATTCCAGTACATCAATTTGACCGTCAGCCTGATAATTCAACACATCGTCCAGACGGCCGATAATGCCTTGCATCTCTTGTAACTGCCCACCCAAATTGACCATTTGAGTGACCGGGTTCAGGAAGCTGTTCATCAAACTCTGGCAGGCCACCAACATGCCAATGGTCAACACACCGTTGATGACGCTGACACCACCGACCGTCAGGATGAGGATGGTGGTGAGCATGGACAAAAAGAGGGGCACGACGGCCAAGACCTGGGTGGAAACGCCCAACTCTTGAAAGGCGTTGTTCATTTTGGCTTGATGCCCGGCCCAACGGGCAAAAAAGTCTGCTTCGCCGCCGGTGGCTTTGATCGTTTCGATGCTCTGCAAACCACTGTAGGCGGTGGAGAGCATTTTGCCCCGTTCCTGTATCAGCTTTTGGTTAATGTCCACGCGCTGGCGGGAGACGTAGCGCAAAAAGGCGAAGTTGATGAGGGCCATCACCACGCCAATTATCGTCAACGGCACACTGTATTGCAGCAGCAGCAGTGCATAAAAAACCATGAGGATGACATTCAGCAGGGCGGTCGCCAGGTCGCCGGAGAGCAATTGGGCCACCCGATCATTCATATCCACGCGGGAGCTAATGTCGCCAGGGCTGCGCTGGGTGAAAAACTCAATGGGCAGCCGCAGGATGTGCCAGAAGAGGCGGCTGGCGTTGTTGATCGCCAGCTTACTTTCCAGCCGCAGCAGGTAACGCTGTTGTATCCAGGTGAGGGTCATGGTGAACACGGCCGTGACCACCATCACGCCCAACAACGCCCCCAACCACTTTTGCAGCCCGCCCACCAGGTAATAGTCCACAAAAATGCGCGAGAAGGTGGCCGCCAGCAGCCCCGGAATGACCAGCGCCAGGCTGACCAGAACGATAAACAGGAGCGGTATCTCCGAACCGCGCAGGCGGGCGCTTAAGGTTTTGACCAGGCTGGCCTTTTGCCCACCGGCTACAAAGTCAGGGCTTTTTTCAAAGGTAAGGACGACGCCGGTAAAGGCTTCGTCCAGTTCGGTAAAGGTCACGGTGCGTGGCCCGGTAGCCGGGTCATTCAGGTACACTTTGTCTTTGTGAAACCCTTCCAGCACCAAAAAGTGATTGAAGTTCCAGTGCAGGATGGCCGGTTTGGGCACGTCACGCAAGCTTTCCGGCTTTTTGCGGAAGCCTTTGGCCGCCAGACCATACCGGCGGGCGGCTTTGACGACGTTGCTGGCCGTGCTGCCATCGCGGGAGACGCCGCAGGCGACACGCAGTTCTTCAAGGGGGATGTGTCGGCCGTGATACCCCAACACGATGCCTAAAGCGGCCGCGCCACATTCCACCGCTTCCATTTGCAAGACGGTGGGTGTTTTGGCGCGTTGTCTGGTGAACGGCCGTGACCACCGCTGGCGCAATCGCTGGCCGACATTCAAAGTAACAGAACTGGTCATCGTCAACTCCTGTGAAAGTTATCAAAGATTTCGCAGATTTCGCAGATAAAAAATCGGTGTAATCTGCGCAATCTTTGATTTTTGTTATTTGAGAGGAAGTACCAGGTTGATGGGGCGCTGGCTGTCTATGGTGATAGTCGCCCCGGCCAACGTGCCACTGCTGAGGGCAAAATCTGGCCCGCGCGAGGAAGACCAGCGGTAACCGCTGGGGCTGCCTTCATCCGGCAACAAGGTGATGCGCACTTCAATGGGCGCACCATTGACGCCCAATGCCTGGATTAACTCTTCACTGCCCAACACACGCAACATGCCGGCATAGGTGGCCGGAAAATCGCTGACGGATTCAACACGGCCGAGCAAAAATCCATGCTCCTCTGTGCGGACGGTGGCGGGGGCAATCTGGGCGGTCATGCCGGGGCGGATGCGCTGGCCGTCGGCCGGGGAGACATACATGATGATTTCCGGCTGCACGTGTGCGCCGGTAAATTCCAGGCTGGCTAACGGCGTGCCCTGGCCGATGAGGTGACCGACATCGGCTTTGAGTTCCAGGATACGGCCGTCATACGGACTATAGACGGGCACGGCCTCTGTGGCCCCGGGGGGGGTGATTTCGGCAATCACCTGCCCCTGCGCCACAAGCTCACCTTGCGTCAGATAGATGGTTTCAATCTGGCCCGGCTCCACCGAGAGAATGTTCTTGACCCCACCGCCGTTGAGTAAGATGGCGGACCCGGAAACTTGCACGGGGATACGGCCGAGGATGCTCCAGGCGACGGCCGTGAGCAACAGCATTCCCAATGCCAGCAAAACCAGCCAGCTTCGCGGGTTTGTTACCTGCACAATCTGGTCTAGTTGTTCCGGCGAAGACAGCCTTTCCAGGGCCACCTGGCGAAATATAGAATTGGATCGCATAAACTTTTCCTCCTCTAAAAATCGTTTGTAGTGGGCACTTTAGCGCCGTCCATTAGAAGGCGATTAATCGCCTACTACAAACCGTTTCATTGTTTCCCGCAGCAATTCCGGTGCGGTTTCGCTTGCTAATTCTGGCAAGGTAAAGTGGCAGATAGCCAGCAGCACCAGCGCAAATTGGCTTAAAGAACGGTCAGCATCGGTCAGTTGTTGATCAAAGCGTGCCAGATTTTCCGCCGCCTTTTTCAGGCAAGCAGCCACTTCCTGAAACGACTCATCTTGCGGTTGCATCCCGTCCAGGTAATTTTGCAACCGCCCGCCCTCACGGTAACGGGGATACGCTTCCAGCCCCATGAACTGCAAAAACCAATCGGCGCGAAAATGGCCCAGGGCAGCTACGATACCGGCATAATCGGCCAACAATTCGTCAAACACATGGCGACGCATGACGCCCAGCACTCGTTTGGTGAAGTAGTGCGTACATTCGTGTTCCAGGCGGATTTTTAATGACAATGCGCGCCATTCTGCCTCTGCCAAACCCATTTGGGCGGCCGGAACGCCGCTGTATGGCCCATCATGCAAAATGATGAAGCGATCCTGATACAACTCTTTTTGGGGTAACAGTCGCTTAAATTCTGCCTGCCAGGCCGCTTCGGAGCAGTGTTGGGGGCTTACGGCCGTCCACTGCTCCCGGTAAGCCCGAATACGATCCCAGTTGTTATAGCCTGCCACCATGTAAGCGCCGGTGGATGGCGGCACAGCGATTGGCTCATTCCGGCCGAGGATGGCCTGCACGAGCGCCACAAAGTCCGCATGGTTGCCGGTTTTTAGAACCGGGATTGGGCCGGCAACACTACAATGAATGAATAAAGTAAATTCTTCCGGCTTTTGTAGAATCAGACCGGGAGAGGCCAATAAACCAGGCGGTTGCAACCCTTTTTGGGTAGCGGCTTGATATAAACGGGTCTGGCTTATGCCTGGCTCAATGGGAAACTGTAACTGCACCAGGCGATGGCGTGCGGTGTGCCAGGCCCCTTGTTTGCGGCTATCAATCTCGTACTGTTGCCAGGCAGGAATATGTGCTTCCGGTGGTAAAGGCCAACGATAGGAAAGGGCAGAGGTGACACCTTCGGCCGTTAGAGGTAATAGCCCTTGATACTCGTTAGCCATCGTAAACAAATCCTTCTCATTTTGCTGGCTTGCTACCCAGAACAAATTCCCCAACTGATGTTTCCGCGTAATAATCAGTCCCGGCGAGATGAGCAAAAAGGTCAGAATCGCCTCCGCCAATGCCACAAGGGGCTAACCCCATGGCGGTAGCTACCAGGTACATGCTCTGATAGAGTACACCGCAGTTCTTCAGCGTCACGGCGTAGGCTGTGCTTTCATATTTCCAGGACATCCGTTGGAAACGAGCGGCCAGGGTGATCAATAGTTGGGGCAATGGGCCACCAGGCATGGGGGCTGCCCGTTTGAGCAGTTCAGATGTCTGATCATTCCAGGAGGTAATGCGATGCAGACGATGATTCAAGGGGCAGTAATGGTAGAACCCGGACGGTATGCCCTGGCAATGGCGAATGGTGAGGTAGAATTCCAGTTCGTATTGAGCGCCACCACCAGGATACGGCCGTCGGCTGAGTTCCATACTTTCGGCACGGCCGTTACGCACATCTGCATATTGAAAAACATGTTGTACACGGGCGACACGATATAAAAATTCACCAATCTGCACGGCCGTGATGGGGTTCACATCATCATATTCCCGAATGGAACGGCGCTCTTCCATCACCGCTGCCAGGGCATGATCGTCAGCAATCAACTGTTCCATATCTGGTTTAGCCAGGTCAATATACTCTTCTGACATAGGTGGTTTGACGGCCGGTAGCGGCAGAATATGGCCCCAGAAACGATAGGTGCCGCCATACCCTTTCATGGTACGGCCGTTGCGGGAGCGAGCATGAAACAGCAGATCATGGAAGTCCCATTGTTGCAGGGTTTCATTGGCGTCTTCTTGTGCCTGTCCCTGCGCATCTACCTCCGATAACAGACCTGCATTTAACAGAAAAACGAAGATCATTTCTAAAGATTCCTGGGGTATGGCCGGAAACTGGTGTGTCATGTCTGCCAAACAGCGTGGTTTTTGCAGAGCAAAAATCAGCGCCAGCGTTGACGCTTCAGCACACAACAAATAAGCCTGCCCCAATGGAGACTCAATCACGAATTGATCTCCCTCACGGCGACAACAAGCAAACCGGGAAAGAATAAACCGCTGATCTGGCGCAATGGGATGGTTACGAAATTTGTAATGAGGCGAATTGGGGGCCAATGTGACTAAGGGGCCTTTGCCGTTGGGCACAAAACGATGCACCAGGGAGGCTTTTTCCAGGGTATGTAGGTAGCCATAAAATTGATACAGAGAGGGCATACCGTCTGCTTTGATGACGGTGTTTACCAATTCACGAAAGGTGGTTCCAGAGCCTGCGAGCGACTGCAAAGCGCCTGATACACCTGGCGTCAGCCCGGCAAATTCGGCTGTGGCTGTCTGGCCGCCATTGAGCCATTGTAAGGTGGTGTGGTGGTCACGGCCGTTGACCTGCACCGATACATCCTCTCTGAAAACAAGTTTCATCATATCGCCCTCACTTTTGCCTACAGAAACATAGAAAATGGATTCATTTCTACTTCTTTTAAAGGCTCTTGCAGCCAACCCAGCTTCACCGGCACATCATAGAGCCGCCCTGGTCCTAAACGCCGCCAGAAGTGGCGTAAACCGGGCACAAAAACTTTCACCGCGTGCAGCCCCACATCCGGTTGTGTCTGGTCTAATACCAGCATCTCCATTCCCTGCTGCCGGGCTATCTGCACACAGGCCATCACATCATCAAACAGATCATCATGCCACAAGCGGGGAAAATCTTCGCGGCGGCGTGGGCGGATAGTGGTCAATGGGGTCAGGTACGGTTGGTTTTCTAAAGTGGCCGTGCCCCACCAGGAGCCTGCCTCGCCCGCCTCCGTCATAGCTATCTGCCCTTCTTCAATTGATCTGAGAAACATAGACAGGCATTGGTTCACTTCCGTCAGCGAACGCAGCAGGGCAATTTGGGGATCAAAATGAGCGCCAAAGCCAAAGATGATCTTTTCATTTTCGGCGTCACGCAGGTGAGAGATGGCGACAAACACGGGGATGTTGAGGTCGCTGGTCAGGTCAAGCACCCACAGGTCCCGGTTGAGCGACTCATAATAAGCCTGTAGTCGCGAAATATAGGGGTTATCAAAACTGGTCAGGTCAACGCACGGCCGTTGCACCCGGTTGTACCACCAGAGCGCTACACTATCCCGCTCCACCATCTCCATAAAGCCCTGCAAGATCGCCTCTTCCAACGTATTGCCCGCCGCATTGCCATTGGAACAAGGAGAGGTGGACAGAAGCATGTTGTTTTCCGCCGGAACACCAAAGTAACAGTAAGCGGTGGGCAGATATTTGAAGGTCTGCTCCGTCAAAGACCAGACCGGCGTCCAATCTGTTATGGCTGATTCATCAAAACGCGGTGGCACCCGGTTGAAATTTTCCAGATGCGGCTGTTTGTTCCATTCGGCCGCCTGTTCGTACTGCATTTCACTGAAATTCATGCATTTGTTAGGATGAATAGCCTGCTCGCCCAATTCTGTGTAGGTGGCTTTGAGGGTGTATTCATTGCCTTGATAACAGGCAGAATACCGCTCCAATGCTTCACACAAGCCACTGGCTTTACTTTGCATGGCGCTGGCGCCCTTGCCGCCATCGGCATTCTTAAACATGGCCCGCAAACCCTGGTAAGTCTGCGGATTGTATTGCACATTTACCCCGGCGTAAAAAGAGTGAATCAGATCATTGTCGCCGTTCCCATCTACTTTGCGTAGTACTTCCAGGATGCCGGTGACACAACTGATATGGTGTTCAAAGGCGGCCACGGTTTCCTCAGGGGGACGTACGCGATGCCCCCCATCAATCGTGAAGAGCTTTGGCCGTGACTGCAACACTATGGGTTGCTGTGCCCGCCGGGCTATCATCTGCGCATCCCCACAGACCGGGCACTGCGGACGCTGCACAA
>CAYXUZ010000243.1:0-7380 GCA_964467705.1 uncultured Ardenticatenaceae bacterium
ACCAAGCCCCGCCACCCCCACCCCCACCTCCCCCCCCTCCGCCCCCTCCGCCGGCCCCGGAAGTGAAGGTCGATCCCGAGTCGTTCTTTGACGGCTGGGACGGGAGCGTCGAGCTGGGCGTCAACGGTTCCGACGGAAACAGCCAGGCCCTGAGTTTCCGCGGTGCGTTCAACGCCAAGCGCGACACCAGCAAGACCACCACCACCGCTGGGATCTCGTACGTCTACGGCACCCAGGACGGCGACAAGAACCTCGAGCACGGCGAGCTCAACCTGCGCAACGACTGGAAGATCGGCTCGCCGTGGCGCATCTACGCCATCGGCAAGGTCGAGTACGACACCTTCCAGGACTGGACGTGGCGCACAAGCCTGTTCGGCGGCATCGGCTATGAGTTCATCAAGACCGACAACACGCTTCTCCTCGGACGGATCGGTGCGGGCGTGACCAAGGAGTTTGATTCGTCCAAGCAGCGCATCGAGCCCGAGCTCAACCTCGGACTCGACTGGGAGCACAAGCTCGACGAGCGCCAGAAGGTCTTCGCCACCATTGACTACTACCCCAGCCTGCACCGCTTCACCGACTACCGAGTGAACGCGAAGGCCGGATACGAGGTCATCGTGGACCCGGTGAACAAGCTCAGCCTGAAACTCGGCCTCGAGGACCGCTACAACTCCAACCCCGGGACCGACAAGAAGAAGAACGACCTGCTCTACTTCGCCACCATCGTGTACAACTTCTGACGCGGGCGAACTCGCGCGGCCTCCAGAACCGGACCCATCGGGTCCGGTTTTTCTTTGCGCTCCGGGCGAAGTCTCCGGACCTTTCTGGCCGATTGTGGTTGGCCCTTTCCGCCACTTCAGGTATGCTCTCCCCGATGACGCGACCCCGCCGGACCGTCAGCGCGACCGCTCTTCTCGCCGCCGCCGCGGCACAAGGGAGCATCGCGCTGGCCGACCTCCCGGCCGAGCTGCCCGCTGCCGAGCCCGTTCCGGCGGTCGTCGCCGCGGTCGATGCGCCACTGGCGACCATCACCCTCACAAACGGGGACACGTTCCACGCCGCGATCCTGAGCGACGCCGATCCGCTGGTGCTCGAACACCCGCTCATTGGCCGAATGTCGATCGCGCGCGAACGGATCCGATCGATTGCAGTTCCCGACCCGACCCCCCCGACCTCCCCGACCCCTCAACCTCCACCCGCGTCGGCAGAGATGCCGGCGGTCGCTCAGGCCGATGCTCAGTTGGCCGCGCCCGTCGTCGCGGCCAGTCCCGTTCCGCCAGACCCGCCACCGGCCCCGCCCCCTGAGCCCCAGTTGCCCGTCGCTCCGCCTCCGGAGCCGACGTTCCTGGACCTCTGGAAGTTCACCCTTGAGGCGGGCTTGAACGGCACGACTGGGGCCAACCAAACCCAGTCTTTCCGAACGCTGATAACCGGCAACAGACCCGCTCCGGAGATGTCCACCTCCGCCAGCGTCGGATGGTGGTACAGCCGGACCAACGACGAGACGACGGCGCAGCGTGTGCAGGTTGATGCCCGGAACGAGTGGCCCGCCACCCCCAAGAGTTCGTGGAGCTACTTCGTCGCGGCACGTTCCGAATACGACGAGTTTCAGTCGTGGGATTGGCGGCTCTCCGCCAATGGGGGCGTGGGCTTGAAGATCGTGGGGGATGAGAAGCTGACCGTTACCGGCCGCTCGGGTTTCGGGGCCAGCCGCGAGTTCGGCCGGCCGCGCCCGGAGGTGCGGGCGGAATTCAGCCCGTCGGTGGAGATCGAGTACAAGATTAATGCCCGCAACAAGTTGGGCGCGGCGGCGGCGGCCTGGGTGGACGTCGAGAACGCCGACGCCTCGCGGGCCAACCTCAAGGCGTGGTACGAGGCCGTGCTGGACCCGGACAGCGGTATGAACCTGAAGATCGGCGTGGAGGATCGGTACGAGCACTCCCCCGGCTTTGGTCGGGAAAAGCACGAGGTGGACTACTACGCGGTGATCGTGTTCAACTTCTGAAGGAGTTTCGGTCGAGCGATCAAGTCGCGGGCGCGGCGGTACGAAATCTGTGTCAGTGGAACTCCTTTTCGGACACGGCCCCGTTGCTCAGCGGGGCCGTCTCCGTTTTGGCGATCCCGCCCGCACCGCTCACCGCAAGGAGCCGAGCCACTTGGCCCAGATGCTCAGTACCAGCAGCATGTACAGCCGCTGGGAGTGGTCGCGTTTGACCACGCCGCTCGGCCCCGTGCCGAGGTGTTCATCCAGCATCTGGCGGATGAAGGCCATGTTCAGGTCGATGCCGAGGGAGGGTGGGCCGAAAGGCTCGGTGGAGTTCAGGTGGTCGAGGAGCATGGTCCGCAGCCCACCGTAGTCGGACCTGAACCACTCGCCGATCGGGATGGCGAAGCCCATCTTGGGGCGATCGACGATCTCGGCGGGGAGGTACTTGCGAGCGACTTGGCGGAGGAGGCCCTTGCGCTGGCCGCGGGGCATCAGAGAGGCCATGGGCGCGTTCATTGCCGCGGCGGCGAGACAGCGGTGTAGAAAAGGAGCGCGAACTTCCAGAGCGCACGACATCGAGGCGGTATCGGACTTGCGAAGCAGGTCTTCAGGAAGGTAGAACATGCGATCGAAGCGCAGGGCCGTAGTTGTCGCCATGCAGTTGGTGTCGCCGCGTGTCGCCTTCG
The DNA here is from genome assembly GCA_964467705.1 of uncultured Ardenticatenaceae bacterium. Taxonomy (GTDB): domain Bacteria; phylum Chloroflexota; class Anaerolineae; order Promineifilales; family Promineifilaceae; genus CAADGU01. The sequence goes on from CAYXUZ010000243.1 coordinate 2,674, forward strand.
TGGTCATGCCGAAGTGGTGTGAGGCGTTCCAGCCGGTTTGGCCGGGACTACACAGACCGACATCCCAAGTGAGCGGAGAAGGGAAGATGGCTACGAGTTCCTTGTATCCGCCGTAGCGGGCGGCGTCGATCAGGCGAGCGGCCTTGTCGCGACGCGTGCGGGCCGAACCAGACCGCGGGATGAGGGAGGCGAGACCATCGAGCACATCGGAGTCGAGACGCTCGAATCGGTGGAGCCATGGGAGAGCAGCGTGACGCTGATAGCCGAGAAACATCTCGTCGCCGCCATCACCCGCGAGCGCGACGTTTACTTCCCGCCGAGCGGCGCGGCTGACCCACAACGCAGGCAGGAGCGAGCTGTCTCCAAAGGGAAGTCCGAGTTGCGTAACTGCATGATACAGGTCGGCCGCCGGATTCGGATCGCAATCGAGAGTCGTGTGCGAAACGCCGAGTATCTGCGCAGTGGTTCGTGCCGCTTCTGATTCGTCAAAGCCGGAGAACGGCATCCTGACGGTGTACGTGCGGATGTCGGGTCGCGACCGGCGGGCATACGCGGCGATGAGCGCCGAGTCGAGTCCGCCGCTCAGAAAGCTGCCGATGGGAACGTCCGCCTCCATTCTCGACTCGACGGCGCGAGCGAGGAGTTTGTCGGTATTGTCGACGTCCAAGGAAGCGCCGGACGGATTCATGGCCGTTGTCCACGGTGCGCCGAGGTCGTGCGGCAACTCCCCCAGCCTGCCGGAACACCCGGCAAACTCGGATCTGATGTGTTCCCACGGCCCTGCCTGATTCCAGCCAAACTGGATCCACCCGCGGAGCCAACTCTCGGGCCTCAACGAATCCGGGAGACGATCACCGACCAATCCGTCCAGTCGGAGCAACCCGACAGGAGTGCTCGAAAACGCTTGAACCGATCCGAGCGCCGCGCGGTACAGCGGTTTTTCTCCGAAGTCATCGCGAAGAACCTCGACGCCGGCCAGAGCGGCATCCCAAATGGCGAGTGCGTACATGCCATCGAGATGGTGCCGAAGCCCGTCGCCCCATTCCCTCCAACCATGAACCAGCACCTCCGTGTCTGAGTGATCTGTTGAGAACACATGCCCCGCCCGCTGCAGCTCCGCCCGCAACTCCCGATGGTTGTAGATACATCCGTTGTACACAACGGCGATGTGATCGTGGTCCGAGAGAGCCCCGAGCGCAAGCTCGGGACCGGTGGACCCCGGCACCGCGTGCGACTCCGCGAGCATGCGTCGGTTGTGGGCTTGGAGCTCTTCGACGCTGAGAATGCGGCCCGGCACAGCAGGCGTTGCTCCCGAGCTTGCGCTCGGGGCTCCCTTCGGCACGCGCAGCACCATCGGCTGGTGCCCCCCCGCGTGATCGATGATGCTCAGCCGCCGATGTACGAACGCCACATCCACCACGCTCCCATCGGCGCGGATGGTCCGGTCGCGGAAGCGGCCCTGGCCGTCCGGGCCGCGGTGCTTCACGGCTTCGTCGAGGATGTCCAGCCACGCTTCGGGAATCGATTGCGCGTGTGGCGTACGCAGCGCGAGTTGCCGCTGCTCCGGCGTCCAGACCCTCAGAATGCCGCCGATCCCGCACATGTGCGTGGAGGATACGGGTACACACCGGCCCGGGGTTCGTGCGTGTATGCTGCCGCCGTGCGCTGCGCACCGAGGACTCGCCCATGACCACCCCGCCCGCGACCGGCCCCGAGGCCTCCGGCAACTTCGACCTCCGCGCGCGCGTCTACCTCTGGCTCGCCGGCATTTTCATCACATCCCTGCTCATCGCCGACATCACCGGATCCAAGTTCTTCCATTTCGACCTGTTCACCCTGACACTCCCTCTCGCGGGCCCGTACACGTTCGTGACCCACTCGGTCGGGATGCTCTCGTTCCCGATCACCTTCCTGCTCACCGACCTGGTCAACGAGTACTACGGCCGAACCGGGGCTCGCAGGCTGACCTATCTCGGACTGGCCATGGCCGGACTGGCCTTCGTGCTGATCTACGCCGCCCGCGTGACACCGATCTCACCCATCTCACCCATCCCGCAAAGCTCGTTCGATGCGGTGTTCGCGATGTCGAATCGCCTCTACATCGCCTCGCTCACCGCGTACTTCGTCGGCCAGATGTGCGACATCTGGCTCTTCGGGGTGCTCAAGCGGGCGACGCGTGGCAGATGGGTCTGGCTCAGGGCCACGGGGTCCACGGTTGTCTCACAGGCGATCGACTCGTTCCTGGTCACGTCGATCCTGCTGGCCTCAACGATCAATCCAAGCACGAAGACGGCGTACTCCTGGCACGAGATTATTGAGACCGCCACAACGGGCTACATCCTCAAGTTCCTGATCGCGCTGGCGCTCACGCCCATCATCTATCTCGGGCGCTGGGTTCTTCGCGAGCACTTCGGGATGACGCCCGCGCCCGTCACCGAAGAGAGGCGTTCTCGGTAGACGCAAAGACTGTGTCAAGCCCGTCCGCGCCGCGCGAGGCTCAAGAGGTTGCCGAGTGCGATCGGCCCTTGGTCATCGGGCGACCGTTCGATCCGGCCTGATGCTCGGCGGCAGGCAACTTGGTCTCGACCACGCGCCCCGGTCGAACGAACGCCTTGCCGCACTCCGGGCACACGCCCGAATCGACGCCCTTCAACTCCCCGCCGCACTTGCCGCACACCGTTCCGCTGGCGATATCCCGGAGTTTGCGCTCTTCCCAGAGCATCCATCCTGTGTGGATCGCCCGCACGGTGCCGATGGCGATGCAGAACCCGATCACGGTGGCCCAGACCACGGAGAACTCCATCGCATTCATGAAGAAGAACTGCGCTCCGAGCCAGAGCAGATAGAGCAGCGGCGACAGGACGGCCCGCTGCAACTGGACCTTGGCCGCGTCCTTGAAGAACGGCACGCTCTCGACCGCGGCGTCGGCAACCTCTTCCATCCGCTGCTCGACCTTCAGGAGCATGGCGCGGCGCGGGGCGTGGTTGGCCAGCCAGTGCAGGGCGAAATAGATCGCCACGTCGAAGATGATGTCCGAGACGAAGGTGATGCCCGAGATGACCAGGTGGTGGTGGGTCTCAAGGGTTTCCTGCAGGACGCCGTTGCGAAACCTGCGAGTGGCCATCAGGTGCTCGGCCACCTTCACCACGGCCAGAACGGGTACGAGCGCGAGCACGCCCGCGAGGACGATGTTGATGTTCACGTTGACAATGCGCCGGGCGTACCAGGCGACAACTCGCGAGATCATGCGCAAATCATGGTACGCCCGGGTGGGCGGGCCGGGTTCGTTCCGGAGCGGCCGATCGGCACTCGGGCCCGGCCAGACGCTGCCGGGCCAGCGCCACCGCGGCGGGGCTGATATCCAGCCCCCTCGCCGCCCGCCCGCATCGCACGGCCGCGACGAGCGTCGTGCCGCTCCCGCAGCAGGGATCGAGCACGAGCCCCCCTGGGGGGGAGCACGCCCGCACCAGCAGTTCCAGGAGTGCGAGGGGCTTCTGCGTGGGATACCCGGTCCGCTCGGCGGCCATGTTGTTGATGGAGGGAATGTCGAGCACGTCGGTGGCCTTCTTGGTCTGGCCGCGCAGGCGGTTGCTCGTTGCCGGAACGCGCGGCGGCTCGAACCAGTACCGCTCGGGGTCGAGGCAATAGAGAAGCAGATCGTCGTGCTTGCGGGCGAACCGCCGGGGAGAGGAGCCGCCGAGGCCGTAGGACCAGATCAGGTGGTTGACGAACCGGTCCTCGCCGAGCAGGACGTCGAGCAGCAGACGGACGTGGTGGCTCGTCCGCCAGTCCACGTGCATGCAGATGAGGCCCGTCGGCTTGAGCAGTGGAATCGACGATTCCAGCCGAGCACGGAGCCAGGCAACGAACTCATGTGCGGTGCCGAAGTCGTCGTCGTAGGCCGCGTCGGCTGCGCGGCCCGCTTTCCCTGCACCGGGAGGGGTGCGCTTGGTCTGGCCGGTGTTGAACGGCGGGTCGGCGTACAGAAAGTCCACCGAGCCCGGCAACACGGACGCGGTACCGCCGATCCAGTCTGCCTGAGTTACCTGGGCGTTCCCGGTCATGTGCGCCAGAGTAGCACGGCGAGGGCGTTACTGCGGTCGCACCGGCGCTCGTCCGACAGAGTAATAGTGAAACCCGGCCTGGGCCATGTGCGAGGTCCTGTACAGGTTCCGCCCGTCGAAGATCGCGCGGCCCTTCATCAGCGACTTGATGCGGTCGAAGTCCGGGCTCTTGAACTCGTCCCAGTCGGTCGAGACGATGAGGGCGTCGGCTCCCTTGACGGCCTCGTACATGTCATCGCAGATCGTGACGCCGGCATCGCCGTTGCCGCCGCCCATCTCGCGACGGGCGTTCTCGTTGGCGACCGGGTCGAACGCGCGGCACCTGGCCCCGTACCCGAGGGCCTTGCGCATGAGCGTGAGTGCCGGCGCCTCGCGAATGTCGTCGGTGCGGGGCTTGAAGGCGATCCCCCAAAAGGCGATCGTCTTGCCCGTCAGCCCGCCGTCCTTCTTGAAGTGCCCCTGCACCTTGTCGAAGAAGCGATCCCGCTGTTTCTGGTTCACGGCGTGGACGCTCTTGGAGAGCGTCGCCTCGATCCCCGCCTTGTCCCCCATCATGATGCACGCCAGCGTGTCCTTCGGGAAGCACGACCCGCCGTACCCCAGCCCCGGGTACAGGAACTGGTGCCCGATCCGCTTATCTGAG
>CAYXUZ010000244.1:0-7364 GCA_964467705.1 uncultured Ardenticatenaceae bacterium
TTTTTCGCCTTTGGGCGAATGACAGTTCGCCCGGCCGCTTGTTACCCTTTTCTAAATTTCACCCCAGAAAAGGAAAACGACAATGGCGCTGCGCCTGCAAGCCCCTTTTTACACCCGTAAGCCCCAACAACTACTACGACAGGGAATGTAACATCTGGTCATTGAAGCTCAGGTTTTCACTAGAGCCTCAATGACCGGGCGCGGATAGCTCATCATTGATGGCTTTTGTTAATAATCCCACGATTTCCTTCACCTGGGCTTCATTCACAATGAGGGGCGGGCCAAGCATGATGATGTCTCCATCACGGCCGTCAGCGCACCCCTGCGAATGGTAAACCACCAGCCCCAACGCAAACGCCCGCTCCCAAATACGCCAGTCGAGATGGTCAGAGGCCGGAAACGGCCGTTTTGTCTCCCTGTCCTGCACCAATTCAATCCCCCAAAACAGCCCCCGTCCACGAATATCACCCACGTTGGGGTGGTCAGCCAAAGCCTCACGCAACAAACGCCCCATCAATTCCCCCATCCGCGCCGAATTTTCCACCAGCCCTTCACGCTGGATGATGTGCAGCGTGGCTAACGCCGCCGCGCAGCCCACGGCATGATGGCTAAACGTACCCCCATGATTCCAGTCGCCAAACTGCTGGCGAATCAGTTCCACATCGTCATGCTTCGCAGCAATCAGGCCAAGTGGGAAATAGCCACCGGCCAACCCTTTGGATGTAACCAGGATGTCTGGCTGCACCTGCCAATGGTCAATGCCCCACCATGTGCCGGTGCGCCCCAAACCCACCAGCACCTCATCAGCAATGAGCAGCACACCGTATTGGTCACAAATCTGGCGAATGCGCGGCCAGTAATCGTCTGGCGGCGCGGCCGCACCCAGGCTCGCTCCGCTGATCGGTTCGGCAATAAAGGCGGCTACCTTTTCCGGGCCATGCTCTAAAATGGCTGCTTCCAGCCGGTCGGCCGCTTCTGTGCCCGAAACCGGGTCACGGTAGGGATAGGGCGGGGCGATGTGGGGCATGTCGCGTAACATGTCCAGGTAAGGAGCGCGCAAACCGGGACGGCCGCTCACCGCCAGCGCACCCAACGTCATGCCGTGATAGCTTTGCCAGCGGCCAATGACCAGGTGACGGCCGTCTTCGCCCCGCGCCTGTTGTATCTGCCGCGCCAGCTTTATGGCCCCTTCCACCACTTCCGAGCCACTGCTCAGGTAGAAGAAACGGGCATCGGGCATGGGCACTACTTCGGCCAGTTCCGCCGACAACTGCTCGACAGGGTGGCTGGTAAACATGAGGGCATGGACGTAGGCAGCGCGGTGGGCTTGGGTAGCCATCGCCTGCACGATTTCGGCACGGCCGTGCCCCACATTGATTACCAGCGGCCCGCCGGAACCATCAATATATCGTTTGCCGCTTTCGTCAAACAGGTAAATACCATCGCCATGGGAGATTTGGGGACGGCCGTGATTCATCTTGCGATAAAAGACACGGCCGTGGGGGTGTTTGTAGAGGTTCATTGGTTAGAAGAGTTAGCGGTACAAACCAGTGGGGTCAAGTTCTGCGCGGATAATGCGGAGTTCTTCCGGCGTTGGCGGCGTCATCTCGCGCAGATCGGGGGAGATGCGCAGCGGCCAGGCCACGTCTGCCTGAATGGATTCCACCGTCTCGCCCGGCGCAATCTCGATCAGCGTCATTTCGTGGTTAGCATTGGCAAAATCAAACAGCGCCCGGTCGGTAATCACCAACTGCGGGCCGCCGCCAGGGATGCCGGTGCGGTCAGGCGTGTGTCCCGGACTGGTCACAAAATCTACTTTGTCCACAAAAGCCCGCCCTTTTAGCCGCATGATCATAAAAATCTTGTGGGCGTTGATGGCAATCTCACACGCACCGCCAGAACCGGGCAGACGTGTCTTAGGCGTGGCATACTCTCCAATCACCGTTGTGTTCAAGTTGCCATGGCGATCAATTTGCGCCCCGCCCAGCAGGGCCACGTCCACCAGCCCACCTTGCAGGTAATACATAAACAGATCGGCCATGCTCACCACCGAGGTAGCATCGCTGACCAGCGCGGGGTCGCCAATGGAAAGTGGCAGCCGCGCCGGGTGTGCCCCGTAAACGCCGCTCTCGTAGACCAGTTCCAGTTCCGGGGCATGGCTGCGCTGCGCCAGATTACAGGCGATGTTGGGCAGCCCCACCCCCACAAACACGACCCGGCTGCCCTTCAGCGCCCGCGCCGCATTCACAATCATCAGTTCAGAAGGAGAATAGTCATTGTTATTCACAAACAAACCCCATTTGAACTGTCATTCCGAACGAAGGCTGCGGAGTGAGGAATCCCTACCACTTGACCAATACCAGGAGATTCCTCCTCGAAGACTCGTCGGAATGACAGGTTAGCTGTAACGGCCGTAATTCACCCCATCCGCCCACAATTCACCCGGCGCCAATGTTGCCAGCCGTTCCTGGCCCAGCTTCTCCAGGTAAGCGGCCCGGTCGGGCACACCGTACACCCACTCTTGCAGCCACGCCTCCGTGCTGGCCTGGTCGCGGGACATCTTGTCCCATTCCAGGTAAGCGGCATTGTCCCGGTCATAATACCCCTGCACATAACTGGGGTGCGCCCCATATGGTTCACACACTACTGCGTCTACCACTAAACCGGGAATCAAAGTGCGGTTCGGGTCGCGGCGAATGATGGCTTCGTCCACAATCTCTTCTACCACCACCACCACCTTTTTGGCGGCAAAAGCGACTTCTTTTTGCATCCCCAGCAGGCCCCACAACTGCGTATTACCCTGCATGTCGGCGCGTTGGGCGTGCAGAAAGGCCACATCCGGGTTGATGGGCGGCACGACGGCGATCTCGTCCTCGCCGTAGGGGTTGTTTAGGAATTTGATGTCCGGGTTGGCTTTGGGCAGGTCGGTGGCGGCGTAACTGCGCAGCGGGAAGAAGGGCAGTTTGCTGGCTCCGGCGATGTACCGGCCAACCATGCCAAAGTGCGAATACTCCTCCAACTCTAACGGCCGTGGGATGCCCTTTTCTACCGCCCGGCGGATGCAGTGCAAATTGCCCACGCCGGGATTGCCCAGGTAGCTAAACACCATTTTGCGGGCCACACCCGCCGCTACCATCTGGTCATACACCAAATCCGGCGTCATGCGCACCAGCGTCAAATCTTTCTTACTTTGGCGGATGATTTCATGTGCGGCCGCAAAACAAATGAAGGCGGTAAAGCCTTCAATGGCGACCACACGGCCGTCAGCCACAAACTGGGTGACCGCTTCCTTCATTGTTAATTGTTTATCACTCATGATCAATTCAGCCCGGTTAAGAATGTGAGTACCTTATCTATAAAGAGATCAGGGGCATTATACATGGCCGTGTGTTGTTGCCCCGGCATAACGGCAATCTGGCTGTTTGGTAAAGCGGTATATATCACTTCAGTGACTGATTTTAGTATGGGCGGGCTGTCACCCCCCAGCAGGAGCAAGGTTGGCGTAGTTAAATCCTTAAAACGCTGTGCATCAAACACATACCCCTCTTCTGCCTGTGCCTCTCGCACGATAGTACGAACTGAAGCTACACGTGCCGACCAGGCAGGAGATGACCGCAACTGTTCAATCTCGTGCGGTGGAAGCATAACCACCTCGCTATAGAACATCGTCAAGGCCCCTTCGCGATCACCCACATCTACCATCGCTTGCAGCCGGTCAATGACGCCTGCGGGATAAAGCTCCATACCTGATAGGGGCAAATATGGCTCATACAAGATGAGCTGGCGAAGATTCCGGGTAAGCAACGCTGCTTCCAGGGCACAAAGAGCGCCAAAGGAGTGCCCCAACAGATTTACAGGCTCACTAATGGAGTCTATGACAGCCACAATATCTTCCCATTCCCGCTCGATAGCATACACAGGGCCATCCCCACTTTGACCGCGCCCACGCCGATCCATAGCATAGATGGTAAAGTGTTCTTCAAGGGTAGGCAGCACGGCCGTCCAGGCCACCGGATTGGCTGCCCCGCTGCCATGAACCAGGACGAACGGCTCTCCCCCACCACGGCGGTGGTAGGCGATGGATGTTCCATCTTTCGATATGACCTTTTCCATCAAACTCCAACCTCCACTATGTAGCACTCGGTGGAGACATCCGATTTCTCGGAGAAATCGGATGTCTGAGCGTAACTAATCCACCACCGTCTGGCTCTGCTCGTGCATGTATTGTTGCACGTAGTAGAAGCTGCCGGCCGCTTTGCCGGTGCTGCCGCTGCCTTTCCAGCCGCCAAAGGATTGGTAGCCCGGCCAGGCACCCGTCGTTGCGCCGGATGAACGGTTTACATACACCACACCGGCTTCGATGCGGTCTAAGAACCATTCCGTTTCGGCTTTGTCTTCGCTGAAGAAACCGGCGGTGAGCCCATAATCCACATCATTGGCCAGGGCCATCGCCTCGTCCAGTTCTTCATACCCGGCAACGGTGACGATGGGCAGGAACATCTCTGTTTTCCACAGGTCATGGGTTAAAGGCAGGTTATCTACGATGGTGGGGGCGACGTAGTAGCCGTTGCCCACTTCCAGCACTTCGCCGCCAAAGACCACATCGCCGCTGGCGTGCAGGTCGGCCACAAAACGTTTGTAATCTTCAAACGCGCCCTTGTTGGCTACCGGCCCCATCCAGTTTTCTTTGACGGTGGGGTCGCCGACGTTGATCTGGCCGGTCTGGGCCAGCAGTTTGCCCATGAACTGCTCCTTGACGCTGTGGTGGACGTAAACGCGGGAGCAGGCGGAACATTTTTGCCCTTGCAGGCCAAAGGCGGAGCGCATGACGCCGGTGGCCGCTTTGTCCAGGTCGGCTTTGCGGCTGATGATGGTGGGGTTTTTGCCGCCCATTTCGGCGATGACGGGGCGGGGGTAACGGCCGTTGGCAAACGACCGGATAATGTGCATGCCCACATCATAACTGCCGGTGAAGGTGATGCCATCTACGCCAGGATGGTCAATGAGACCCTGCCCAACGACGCTGCCACCGCCGGTGAGGAAGTTGAACACGCCGTCGGGGATGCCCGCGTCGCGCAGACATTGGGTGATAAACCAGGCGGTCAACGGCGTATCCGTCGCCGGTTTGAGGATGACGGTATTGCCCGCCACCAATGCTGCGCTGGATGGCCCACCGGCCAAAGCACCGGGGAAGTTGAACGGGGAGATGACCACCCACACGCCATAGGGTTTGAGCATACTGCGGTTGTGGTGTTTGTCGCTTTCGGCGAGCAGGGGGAAGTTGAAGTTGTTGTTTTTCTCGATGGCGTCGCAGTTGTAGCGAAAGAGGTCGGCCGTTTCTTCCACGTCGCCCATCGCTTCCAGCCGGTTCTTGCCGATTTCCAGGCTCATGTTCGCCCCCATTTCAAAGAGGCGGTCGCTCATCAGGTCGGCGGCCTGGCGCAGGATGGCCACGCGCTCTTGCCAGGGACGGCCGCTCCAGGCGGGGAAGGCGGCACGGGCGGCAGCGACGGCGGCATTCACATGCGCCTGTGTGCCCTTCTGAAAATGGCCCATCACCCAATCCAGGTTCACCGGGCTGCGCTTTTCAAAGGTCTTGTCGGTAAATACTTCCTGCCCGTTGATGAACATGGGGTAGGTTTTGCCAAAGTCGGCTTTGGCCTGTTCCACCGCTTCGTCGTAATACTGGTGCAGCAGCGGGTCTGGGCTGGCCAGGGTGGAATAGGTTACTTTGAATTTTTTACGTTCGGTCATGGTTCACTCCTTGTGGGGTTTAGGGCGCTTATAACCGACAAGGTGACAAGGTGACATCTGACCAGGTGACAAAAGCGTCAGATGATGCATTTTGTCAGTATAAGTGCGCTGTAGGTTCTTAAAATAGTGGGTGATCGGTGGGATCACGGCCGTATTATATCTTGGCGCGTGGTGGCAGGCACATGACAAAACGCGGGCGTAAAACGTCAAACGTAATCAGGGGGGAAAACACGGCCGTTAGCTTTTCCTTCACTACAAACCTGACCAGGAAAACAATATAATGGCTATCATTATCCACAAATAACTGACCTTGAGCAGGTAGCCCATGGATGAGGTACAAGATGTCACAAAAAATTGTCGGCCGTTACATCGTTACAGACCCAAAAATATGTCATGGGAAACCTACGTTTCGGGGGACGCGCATCATGGTATCTCAAGTGCTGGACCAGGTTGCCAGAGGCATGACCTGGGAAACCATTGAAGAAGAGTGGCGCGACAAAGTGCCCGGAGAAGCCATTGCCGAAGCTAACCAGGCATTTGTGGAATATATGGGATAAAGCTTTGGGGCATAGTGCATAAAGCGGAAGTTGCGCCTGTCATTCCGAGCGGAGTCTTCGGAGCGAGGAATCCCTTTCTATTTTCAGGTTAGGGGGATTCCTCGGAAGACCTCGGAATGACAATTCCAGTGCCAGTGGGGGGAACCCCCACACACCCCCCAACAGAAATTCAGAAAGAGCAGAAACCAGCAGCCAGCAATCAGGAACCAGAAAGGGCGGGGGCAACCACCCGAAAACCAACATCATAGAACCCCATGCGTGGGTCTGGTTCAAAAGCGGGGAGAAGAAAAACGTAAGCAGTATGCTTATAATCACGCCATACACTACCTCGCGTGACCCATTTATTCATCCATTCAGTAACATTGCCACACATATCTACGCAACCGTAAAGACTATCTCCTTGTGGTGAAAAACTACCGACGGCCGTTGTTCCATCTATACCCAACTCTTCAGTGTTACAGTGATTCTCACGCCAGTCGTCGCCCCATGGATATTTTCTTCCATCCGGTCCTCTTGCCGCTTTTTCCCACTGTTCCTCAGTAGGTAATTGACAGCCCGCCCATTGCGCATATGCTTGTGCGTCATACCAGGAAACATATATTACCGGATGAGCAAGTGCCTTTTCAGGCGGCTTTCCCAATCTCCAATAAGCAGGCGGCTTGTACCCAGTGGCGGCCACAAAACGGCCGTACTCCGCATTCGTCACCGGCGTCTTGTCAATCCAGTATTCGTCCAGGTATCGGGTTGCCTTGTTCTCGCCATACAAAAATTCCCCCGCCGGGATGCGCACCATCTCTTTGCCGGTGATGGGGTGGATGCGGATTTCCGTCTTTATCTCTGAATTGGTGAACCTCGTTGGTTTCGAGGAAGCTAAGACATCCGATTTCTCAAGCAACTTTTGGTTGCCGAAATCGGATGTCTGTACCACCTGCGGTTCAGGCGGTAGCAAGGTGGCGGCGGGAGAGGGGAGGGCACGGCCGTGCAGCCGCGCCAACAACCGTTCCAACGCCGCCTCATACCGCCCGCCAAAGGGGGTGCGCTGGTAGCCCCGCC
>CAYXUZ010000245.1:0-7272 GCA_964467705.1 uncultured Ardenticatenaceae bacterium
TCCACTACCTCTTTGAAGTAAGTATGCGCCGCACGATAAGGCACCTGATAAGTGGAGCCGCGTGGTGTAAACATGAGTTTGACGTCTACGCCGGCCAGTGCAGCCGCTTTAAGGGCCTCCAAAATGCTTTCATCGGGAATGAAAAAAGGAGACTGTAAATAGATCCGATCCTCGGCGGAAACGATCATCAAAAAATAGACTTGTCGAATCGCTTTCCACTGCGAATCTGGCCCACCCTGGGTAATTTGCACGGGCAGGAAGGTGTTTACTTCCACCGGCGGATAGTAGGCAGGCCCACTGATCTTTTCTTGGGTCGTCGTGACCCAGCTAATGGCAAAACTGGCCTGTAGCCCATGCGCCGCTTCGCCAATCATGCGTAAGTGCGTGTCGCGCCACCGATCAAAAGCGGGTGGATCAATTTGCTCTTTGTCCAGATTCAGGCCACCGACATAACCGATACGGCCGTCAATCACCGCTATCTTCCGATGACTGCGATAGTTGGCCGTGTGTAATGTCTTGAGCGACCGAAACTCCATATATGGGTGAATTTCCACTCCCACATCTTTCAGGTCTTGTAGGTATTGTTTACTCATCGCCCCACCGGAAGCATCATACAAACAGCGCACTTCCACCCCCGCTCTGGCACGCTCCATCAACGCCTCCTTTACCTGAAGGGTAAAATCATCTTCCGTCCAGATGTAATAATTCAGGTGTATATGATGTTGCGCGGCTTTGATGTCTGCCAACAAACGCGGATACTTTTGGGTGGCGTCTTGCAAAATCTCCACTTCGTTCATGCCCGTCAGAATAGAACTAGAACTTTGCTGCACCAACCGCAGCAGCCTCTTTTTATACGAGGACGGCCGTTCCTGCGCAATTCGTTGTATATATTCTTCCTGGCGGAGAGCCATCGCTCCTAAATCGGTTGTAAACTCATCAAGCAATTTGGTACGGGCAATGGCCCGCTCCTGACTGAAGCTATGTGAACCACGCCCAAAAAAAATGTAAATCAGTACCCCCAACAGCGGAAAAGCCACAAACAGAAATAACCAGGCAAAGGTAGATTGGGGTGAGCGATTTTCGGTAATAACAAAAATAGCCACACCTATAATGTACACCGCAAAAATAAGGGAAATGAGCATCCAGGAATCCACGAAAAAAACCTCCTAATTTGAAAGTTGCCAATTTTGCGCCAACAGGGAGTGAGTATAACACCGAATCACTCAATTTCTCAGATAATATGGCTATACTTGTCGGCAAGCTGGCAAGCTCTGTTGTGGCAAGTAATTGAGTATAAGGCGCAATTCCCCTATACCAACACGGCCGTTAAGCTGATGAGAAACTTCAACTATGCCTTGCCGTATAGAGGGCTGGTCTGGCAACCACTCCCTGAATGAGGCCTTAATTGATGATAAAGCAGTTTTTTCGTAACAATAACAAAACCAACGGCCGTGCCGCCAACGGTGAATCCCCCTCCCCCACCTACCTCATAGATTTGCAGCAGGTGATGAAAGCGTTCATCACCCCCGTCGGTGAGTTTATTGCCCTCGATGGGGTAGACCTGCGAATAGATCGCGGAGAATTTGTGGCCGTCGTGGGCAAATCGGGCAGTGGTAAGACCACGCTCATCAACATGATCACCGGCATAGACCGCCCCACCGCCGGGCAGGTGAATATCCATGGCACGGCCGTACACACCCTCAAAGAAGGCCCTATGGCTGAATGGCGTGGCCGTACCGTCGGCGTCATCTTCCAATTTTTCCAGCTACTCCCCATGCTCACCTGCATCGAAAACATCATGCTGCCCATGGACTTCTGCAACATGTACAGCCAAAAAGAGCGCAGCGAACGTGCCCTGCACCTGCTGGAACTGGTAGACATGGCCGACCAGGCGTACAAATTGCCCTCCGAAGTCTCCGGCGGGCAACAGCAGCGCGTGGCCATCGCCCGTGCTTTAGCCAACGACCCGCCCATCCTGGCCGCCGACGAACCTACCGGCAATCTGGACTCCAAAACGGCCGATTCCATCTTCAAGCTATTCCAGCGGCTCATCGACGAAGGCAAAACCATCCTCATGGTTACACACGACAACGAGTTAGCCAGCCGCGTCACCCGTACCATTGTGATTGCCGACGGCCGTATCGTAGACGAAGTTCACCATTGATCGTAATCCGTAACCCGTGAATCGTAATCCGATGACAGTTCCCGGGTTACGGGTCACGGATTACGGAATACGGATTACGAAATATGCTCAGACCTCGCTGGCAAAAAATCCTCAAAGACCTGGGCGGCAACAAAGTGCGTACCGTCCTGGTGGTGCTCTCCATCGCCATTGGCGTATTGGCCGTCGGCATGATTGCAGGCACCCAAACCCTGCTCGCCGAAGACCTGTCTGATGCCTACACGGCCACCAATCCCGCCCATGCCCTTCTCAGCCTGGATGGTTTCGCGCCGGACTTTCTGGATGTCATCGAAAAGGTAGAGGGTGTGTCTCAGGTAGATGCCCGCCGCGAAATGACCGTCATCCTGCACACCAATGACGGCGAAGAGATACGGCTGCACCTGACCACCCGGCCCGATTTTGAGCAGATGACCCTGCATACGCTCGACCCGGTGAGCGGTGCCTGGCCGCCGCCCGACCGGGCCGTGATCATCGAGCGCACCTCCCTGCCCTACACCCACGCCGAACTTAGCGATGTGATACAGGTGGAAACGGCCGACGGCCGTATCCGCGAACTGCCTATCGTCGGTACCGTGCATGACATCTTCACCGAACCCGTGCAGTTTACCAACGAACCCTATGGCTATGTGAATGTGGAAACGATGGACTGGTTGGGTTACGGCCGTGACTTTAACCAACTGCACGTCCGCCTGGCCGGTGACAACATCACCAGCGAACAGGTGGAAGAAGTCGCCGACCGTGTGGAAGACAAAATCGAACGCGCCGGAATGAACCATTACTTCACCTGGATACCCGAACCCGGCGAACACCCCGCCAACGATGTGGTGCAACCCCTCCTGGCAATTTTGGGCATCCTCGGCTTCCTCTCCCTCTTCGCCAGCGGCTTCCTGGTCGTCAACATCATCAACGGCCTGCTGGCACAGCACACTCAACAAATCGGCATTATGAAAGCGGTAGGTGCGCGCCGCAGCCAGATTATGGTCATGTACCTCATCTCCGTGCTGATCTTTGGCCTGCTCTCCCTGCTGGTGGCTGTGCCCCTGGGTGGGTTGGCGGCCTACGCCCTCAGCAGCTACATCGCCAGCCTCATCAACTTTGATCTGGCCGGATTTCGGATTCCATCCAATGTGCTCATGGTGCAAACGGCCGTCGCCCTCCTCGTACCTACCATCGCCGCCATGGTACCCGTCGTGCGTGGCTCCGCCATCACTGTGCGCGAAGCCCTCAGCGAAACCGGCCTGGGCAAAGGGCACTTCGGCACGGGCTGGCTGGATCGGTTTGTTAACTGGCTCTCCGCCACCATCCTGCGCCTCTCCCGCCCCATGCGTATCTCTCTGCGCAACACCATCCGCCGCAAAGCCCGCCTGGCCCTCACCCTCTTCACCCTCACCCTCGGCGGTGCCATTTTTGTCGGCGTCCTCAGCGTTCACGCTTCGTTGCTGGGTACACTCGATGACGCCCTGCGCTATTTTTCCTACGACGTGAACATAGATTTCGCTCAGGAACACCGTATCAGCGAGATCCAACGGCTGGCCTATGAACTGCCCGGCGTCGCCGCCGCCGAAAGCTGGATTGGGGCCGGTTTCCAACGGGTTGAAGAGGGCGAGGAAAGTGATAACTATTTTCTGCTCGGCATCCCGGACAACGCCCAAACCATCCAGCCCACGCTGCTGGAAGGGCGCTGGTTGCAGCCCGGCGACCAAAACGCGCTCGTCCTCAACTCATTGGTCATCAAGGAAGAGCCAGACATCCGGCTGGGGGATACGCTCACGTTGAAAATCAACGACGGCCGTGAAACCACCTGGCGCGTCGTCGGCATTGTGCAGGGTGTCCTCACCGGCCCCATCGCCTACGCCAACCAGGATTATCTGGCCCGCGAACTGCGGCAGGTGGGCAAATCGGCCGGTGTGCAGATCATCGGCACAGACAACAGCCCCGCCTTCCAGCGCCAGCTAGAATCCCAACTGCGTGACCAATTTGAAAGCGCGGGCATGGAAATTGCCAACAGCAGCATCACGGCCGACCTGCGCGAAGGCATCGAGTACCAGTTCAATATCATCGTCGTTTTGCTGACCGTCATGGCTGTGCTGCTGGCGCTGGTGGGTGGTCTGGGGTTAACCGGGGCCATGAGCATCAATGTGTTGGAGCGCACCCGCGAAATCGGCGTCATGCGCGCCGTCGGCGCATCGGACAGCGCCATCTTGAAAATTGTTCTGGTTGAGGGTATCACTGTGGGGTTGATTAGCTGGCTCTTTGGCAGCCTGCTGGCCTATCCCATCGGCAAATTCCTCAGCGACACCGTGGGCCGGGAACTGCTGGAAGCGCCGCTCAACTACCGTTTTGCCAGCGATTGGGCCATCATCTGGCTCTTTCTCATCATTTGTATCGCCCTGTTCGCCAGCTTCCTGCCCGCCTGGAACGCCTCCCGACTCAGCGTGCGGCAAACCCTGGCGTATGAATAAATTCTTCGTTTGTAGTAGGCGATTTATCGCCTGCCAACGGCGATAAATCGCCTACTACGAACCTGACGGAGTACATCTATGAAGCGACTTTTTATTGCCCTGGTCATCATTACAGTGGTGGCTGTGGGTGGGTATTTCATCTACCAACAAATGCAGCCCGCCGTAGAAGAGGAAACGGCAACGGCCGTGCCCGACGTGAACACCCTGGCTATCGAAACCGGCGTCAGCGAAGTCTCCGCCGAAGGGCAGCTTGTGCCCGCCCGGTACGCCATCCTCTCCTTCGCCGCGACGGGCGAAGTGGTGGAAATCCTGGCCCCGGAAGATAGCCTGGTGCAGCCCGGCGACCCGATCCTGCGGCTGGACAGCGCCGACCAGGAGATTGCTTTGCAGCAAGCGCAGGCCGCCTTAGCTCAGGCACAGGCTGGCTTAGAAGCAGCCCAGGCCGGCAGACAGGCCGCCGAAGCAGGCGTCGCTGCCACCGACGTGAATATCCGCGCCGCCGAAGCAGCGTTGGCGCTGGCTCAGGCACCGCCAACCGCCGAGCAGATCGCCGTCAGCGAAGCGGCCGTAGCCCTGGCCCAGGCACAAATCAGTGCGGCGGCCGGTAACCAGGCGTTGGCGCTGGAAGGGCCGACGGAAGGGGAACGGCTGCTGGCCGAAGCACAGATTTTGGCGGCCGAGGCTGCTCAAAAGCCGGTGCAAGATGCGCTGGGTGCAGCCACCGCTTTTGAAGCGCCGCAGGAGACAATTGACGATATTGCCACCCAATACAACGCCGCAGCCGCGAATCTGGCTGCGGCGGAGGCAGCACTGGCTGAACTGGATGCAGGCGCAACCAGCGCCGAGCGGTCGGCCGCCGCCAACGCCGTAGGTGCGGCGCAGGCGCAGCGGGATGCGGCACAGGCGCAGTTAGCCTTGCTGCTGGCGGGGGCCAGGCCGGAGCAAATTGCCATTGCGGAAACGGCCGTGGCCCGCGCCACCGCCGCCAAAGCCGAAGCGGAAATCGGGTTGCAGCAGGCAGACACGGCCGTGACCCAGGCCCAGGCGGCCGTCACTCAGGCTGAAGGCGAGGTGGCCGGGAAGCAGCGCCTCGAACGTTGGTCGCCGCCGCGCAAGAAGCCTTAGACCAGCGCACGCTTACTGCTCCTTTTGCCGGGACGGTAGCCCGGCTGGATGCGGAGCTGGGCGAAGTGGTCTCGGCTGGTGCGCCCATCGTCACGCTGGCGGATTTTAGCCAATGGCTGGTGGAGACCACCGACCTGACGGAACTGGACGTGGTAGCGATTGCCAATGGATTTGACACGGCCGTGCGTGTTGATGCTCTGCCTGATGAAACCTTATCCGGCGTGGTGAACGACATCGCCCGTGTCGCCGATTTGTCGCAGGGCGACGTGACCTACCGCGTGCGCATCGCCCTGAACGACACAGCCAACCTCCCCCTGCGCTGGGGCATGACCGCCTTTGTAGACATCCAAACCAACGAATAAAACCGTTCGTAGTAGGCGATTTATCGCCGTTTGCAGGCGATAAATCGCCTACTACGAACGACTCTTGGAGACAATGATTATGAGATGGGGACGATTGATTGCCGTGCTGGTGGTGGTGGGGGTATTGGCGGCTGGCGGGTATTACGTGTATCAACAGCAAACGGCCGTTGCCGCCGAAGCCGCCGCCACACCTGTCGTCACGACTGCTGAAACTGAACTACCAACCAATGACTTTGTAGCGGCCGAAGGGCAGATCGTGCCGCAGCGTCAGGTAGACCTCTCCTTCCAGAGTGGCGGCCGTGTGGCCGAAATTTTGGCGCAGGAAGGGGAGACGGTGCAGGCGGGTGATCCGCTGCTGCGGCTGGAAAGCACACAGCTAGAAATTGCCCGCGACCAGGCGTTGGCCGATGTGGCCATTGCCGAAGCGGGGTTGGCGGCAGCCCAGGCGCGATTGGCCGCAGCGCAGGCAGCGGTGCAAACGGCACAAACCGGGGTAACGGAAGCAGAAGCACAACTGGCTCTGCTGCAAGCCGGGCCACGCCCGGAGGACATCGCCGCCGCGCAGTTTGACGTGACGGCGGCCGAGGCGGGTATTGCCCAGGCAGCCGCCAATCGGGACGCGGCGCTGCAAATTCCGCAGTCGCAAATTTTGGCAGCGCAGGCGAATGTGGCCTCCAGCCAGGCCACGCTCAATGCCATCCAGGAGCAGTATGACGCCATCATCAATGGTTGTTACCAGGCACCGCAGCCGGATGGTTCCACGCAAGAGGTGTGTCCGTTGTATGGCGCGGTCGAGGAAGGTGTTCGTGCGCAATTGGAGCAGGCGCAGTTGCAGGCGGACGCGGCGCAGGCGGCGTTGGATGCGCTGCAAGCAGGGCCTACGTCCGGTCAGCGAGCGGCAGCCAGCGGCGGCGTGACTATTGCCCAGGCAAACCGTGATTTAGCAGAGGCACAGTTGGCGTTGGCACAGGCGGGGGCCACAGCCGAACAAATTGCCCAGGCAGAGGTGGGTGTGGAACTGGCACAAACGGCCGTGTCTCAGGTGGAAACGGCCGTGGCCCAGGCCGAAGCAGGCGTGACGCAGGCAGAAGCGGCCGTGTTGCAAGCGCAGGCCAATGTGCAGGCGGCGGAAGTGGCGCTG
>CAYXUZ010000246.1:0-7245 GCA_964467705.1 uncultured Ardenticatenaceae bacterium
CATCGTTCAGCGCCAGGAACCCGCCGATGTTGGCCATGCCGTCCTTCTTGGCGCTCATGGTGCAGCCATCAGCATAGCTGAACATCTCCTGGGCAATTTCCAGAGGTATCTTGTCCGCGTAGCCCGGTTCGCGGGTTTTGATGAACCAGGCATTTTCGGCAAAACGGCAGGCATCCAGGAAAAATAACACCCCATGACGGCGGCAAATCTCGCTGGCGGCGCGGATGTTGGCCATGCTCACCGGCTGCCCACCGCCGGAATTGTTGGTAACGGTGATCATCGCCAGCGGCACTTGGCCGGGATAGTCGGCGATGGTTTGTTCCAGGGCGGCCAGGTCTATGTTGCCTTTGAAGGGCAAGATGTGGGCGGGGTCATGTGCTTCGGGCACAGCGATGTCTAATGCGGTGGCTTTGCGGTATTCCACATTGGCGCGGGTGGTGTCGAAGTGGGTGTTATTGGGCACAATCTCGCCCGGTTTGAGCAGCGAACCAAAGAGGATGCGTTCGGCGGCGCGGCCCTGGTGGGTGGGGATGACGTGTTTGAAGCCGGTGATGTTGCGCACGGCCGTTTCAAACTTGTAAAACGACTTCGCCCCGGCATAACTCTCGTCCCCCAACATCATGCCCGCCCATTGGCCGGAGGACATCGCTCCCGTGCCCGAATCGGTGAGCAGGTCAATCAGCACATCTTCGGCGCGCAGCAGAAACAGATTATAGCCCGCCTCTTGCAGCAACCGCGCCCGCTCCACCCGCGTCGTCTGCCGGATGGGTTCCACCGTTTTAATGCGAAAAGGTTCAATGATGGTTTTGAATTGCATGATTTTCCTCAGAAGTGAGCAGTAAGCAGTGTTTGACTGCTCACTGCTCACTGCTTACTGTTCACTTTATGGCGCGGCAACGGCCGTTCCGCCACATCTTCCAGCAGCCCGCCGTGCCCCAGATTGACAATATCCAACTGCGTCAGCCGGTCGCCGGCCAGCAGGCGAGGCAGCACCAGGTCTACAATGTTCGGCTTGGGGCTGCGTACACAGCCGGGCGCACCCAAGACCGGGATTTTACCCAGATAGCCCAGCATGAGCAGGTTGCCGGGGTCCACCGGCGCACCAAAACAGGTGACAACACCGCCCGCCCGTTCTACGGCACGGGGGGCGATGTCATACCGATCCATAATCGCCGTCTCCCCCGCCAAAATGACCAGCCCCGCGCCCCCCTGTACCCGTTCCGCCAGTTTGTGCGCCAGTTCCACTTCGCCGGTTTCATCTTCCAGGGGGATAAAATCTACCGTATCCAGCGTACTGCCCAATGTTTCCAGCCGGGCGCGAATGGGTGGCGTGAAGCTGTCCACCGTGCGCGTTCGGGCGGTGTGGGAGCCGGAAAGGATGAGGGCGGCGCGATGGGCGGGCAGGGGAGTGATGTTGATCAGTGGCCCGGCTTCGGCGGCGATGGCTTCGACGGCCGTAACCGCCGTTTCCGGCACCGCATAGGGGATGATTTTGACGGTGGCGACGATTTTGCGGGGGTGGACGGCCGTGTTCGCCAGCAATGTCGCCAGGGTAATCCCTTCCTGGGAGTTGAGCCGCGCCAACCGGGCTGCGTCCACGCGCAAGATGCCTAACACATTAGCTTTCAGGTTTACGCGCCCCGTAGCCGGGCCGGTAAGCGAGAAGCCTGACCCGCTGACAGCGGCTGCCACTCGCCGCGCCGCCTCATTTTCGCCCACATCCCCCGCTTCCAGTTCGGCCACGTACACCACCGACCGGCCCATTTCCAACAGGGTGATGATGTCATTCGGGGTGAGCGGGTGGCCTTTGCGGAAGAGGCGACGGCCGTCGGCCCCGGCAATGTTATGGCCGAGAATTTTGCCAACCGCCTGCTCTGTGGAAATGGGGCCAAACTTCATGGCGAACCCTTTTGCCGCTTTGCCGGAAAGAAAGTGAATGTCTGACGGCCGTAACGCATTTGTCACGCCATCTGGAATTTAAGGCTGTTGTCGGCGGCGTCTACGATAATTACGGCTGTACCCCCTTCCTTCCTCTCCTGTGCCAGCAAATAGTCGGCCAATGGTTCGCGCAGGAAACGGGCAATGATGCGGCGCAACGGCCGTGCCCCAAACTGTGGTTCATCGTTTTGCGCCAGCAGCCACGTATTGGCCCCCGGCGTCAGCGCCAGTTCTAATCCCTGTTCCTGCGCCAGCTTGATTTCCTTGTTTAGCATCAGGTCGAGAATCTTCGCCAGGTGATCCCCCGTGAGTTGGTGGAACATCACCACCTCGTCAATGCGGTTCAAAAATTCGGGGCGGAAAAAGCGGTGGACTTCGCCCATCACCAATTCCCGCTCCCGTTCGCCAATCAGCGGCACCATCATGTGCGGCGACCCCAGATTGCTGGTCATAATGACTACTGTCTCGCTGAACAGGGCCGTGTTGCCCTGGCTGTCCGTCAGCCGCCCCTCTTCCAGCACTTGCAGCAGCACATCAAAGACACGCTGATGCGCTTTTTCCACTTCATCGAACAGGACAACGGTATACGGCCGTTCGCGCACAAAATTCGTCAGCCGCCCACCCCCTTCAAAACCGACGTAGCCGGGCGGCGCGCCGATCAACTTGTTGACACTGGCCTCCTCCTGGTATTCGCTCATATCCAGCACCAGCATCGCCTGTTCTGTGCCAAACATAAATTCGGCCAGCGCCTTGGCCAGTTCCGTCTTGCCCACGCCGCTTGGCCCCAGAAACAGAAATGAACCAATCGGCCGCTTCTTGTCCCGCAACCCCACCCGCGCCGTTTTCACTGCCCGGCTAACGGCCAATACCGCCTCCTCCTGGCCGATGAGCCGTTGGTGCAAATGCTCCACCATGCTGGCGTATTTGCCCTTTTCGTCCTCCGTCAACTTGGTGATGGGGATGTTGGTCATCTGGGCGGCCGCCTGCATCACATCTTCGGCGTCCAGACGGCCGTTTGGCTGCACCCCCGGATAGGCCGCCTGCGGGCTGGACATCGCCATGCGCACCAACGCGCAGGCCCGGTCGGCCAGCCGCACCGCCGACGCAGGCAGGGCGATGGTCTGGATGTACTGGTTGGCAAGCTGCACGGCCGTTTCCAACGCCGCCAATGACACCTCCACCTCGTACTCCTGCTCCAACCGCTGCTTGTGGAAGTTGAGCATGGCAATCGTTTCTTTGGTCGTGGCCGGGGGTACGTCCAGCCGGTTGCTGTGCTGGCGAATCAGGTCATGCCCACGTAGCCGGTCATATTCGCCCGGCGTGGTCGTGCCAATGATGATCTGCTCATTGTTCAGCAGCGCCTTGTGCAGTTCGCGGCTGACCCCTTCCGGGAACTGCTGCCGCAGCCGGTCGGCAAAAAAGCGTTCGATATTAGGCACGAGCAAGAGGCCGCCGCTGGCCCGGCGCAGCCCGGCGCGCACCGCCGCCAGCGGATTTTCCAGCAGCGCCGACTCGTTGATTTGCACCACCGAACGAAAATCACCCGCGCCGTTCCCCTCGGCCAACTGCTGCGCCAGGCTGTAAACCAGGCTGCGTTTGCCTGCTCCTTCCGGCCCCACCAAAATGACGTGCCGCCGCTGCGCCAGCGCCAGCAAACTACCCAGGTCGCGCAACAACTCTTGACGTTCGTACAGGGGCGGGGCGCTCCCTTTCTTAGCGTCTTCGATGTAGTCATGGATCACGGCCGTACCATCCTGCGCCACCGATTCCAACAGGGCGATCACGGCCGTGCCCGTCACCCCCACGCGCTGCAAGACGCCATACGTGGTCACGTTGGGCTGGGCCATGGCCGCCAGGGCGTGGCCGCTGCCCACCTTCAACTCATCGCGCGCCTGGGCGATGGACAATCCCTCGTCTAATATCACCAGCAGTTCGTCTGCCAGTCGTGCATCCTTGCCAAAATCATCGGTGAAGTTGAACTTGGCATCCCGTCCCGGCGAGGTGCGCGTCATTTGCTCCACGCGCCGCGTCAGGTCGTCGAGGTCAAAGCCGCGCTCCTTTTGCAAGCGGCTAAGAATCTGGTATGCGCCGCACTTCGGGTCATCCAGAAAGACACGCAGCAGCAGTTGGGGCGTCAGGTATTGCAGTTTGTACTCTTTCATTTGGGCAACGGCCGTTGTCAGCAGCCGCGCCAGTTCGGGGGTGGGGATGTTCGGGTTGAGGGTATCCATGCGCCCATTTTAGCATAGGAAGGGATGATCAGACATTCGATACCTTAACAAGCATTACTGATGGCGAAGTCGGTGATTTTATGCTATTTTTTGCCTGGCAAATCTGGCCTAAAACAATAAGTAAAGGAGTAAAAAATGGGCTTTCTAAGTGGAATTTTTGGTAACGCGACAGAGGAACAAGCAGAGGAAATTCAGGCCAAATTTAAAGATATTTTCATCCCGGAAGAAAAAGTGCAGGCCGCCTTCGTCCTTGTTCGTGACACCTTTATTTTTACCGATAAACGCTTGATCCTGGTGGATTTACAAGGCACCTCTGGTAAAAAAGTTGAATATCTGAGCGTCCCTTACAAATCAATCAAATACTTCTCTATAGAAACGGCCGGAACTTTTGATCGCGATGCTGAATTGAAAGTATGGGTTTCCGACAGTGCCACGCCAACCATCAGCAAACAGATCAGTAAAGGCATTGATGTTGTCAGTTTGCAGCGCACCCTGGCTTATTTTGTCATGGGAGGCCTCTCTTCATAGTTAAAAATCTGGCTAACGGCCGTATACACATCGCTGGAGATGCGCTAACATAAAACAGGTATGGAACAAACGCCCACTTCCGCCGAAACAAAACCCTCCGTTGGCACACCGGCCCCTGATTTCCGTCTTACCTCTATTCAAGGTGAACTGATTACCTTAGCCAATTACCGGCCGCAGAAGCGGGTGATCCTCTGGTTTTCACGCGGCTTCACCTGCAACTTCTGCCGCCGCTACATGGAAGGCATCATCAGCCATTATGACGAACTGATGGCGGCCAACATCGAAATCATTCAAGTTGCACCCAATTTACTGGAAACGGCACAGCGGTTTTTTGCTACGCCACCACCGTATCCCTTTGTCTGTGACCCGGACAAACGGCTGTATGCCATTTATGACATTGGCGACCGGGGCGTGCTGGAAGCGAACAAAAATACGGTAGTGGCCTTTGGCACTGCCTTTTTGCAGGGCGAAGGGTTGGAGACGGTGCGCGCTTCCTGGATTGATGTGGCAAACCGCAATTTTGTGCGGCGGCTGGCGCATCATGCGCTCACGGCCGTAGAACAAGGACTCTTTTTCCTCGACACCGCCAGCATCATCCGCCACCAGGTTTATTTGAAGGGGTTAGAGGCTATCCCGGACGGCCGTGAACTGCTGACGATGACGGAGATGACGACAGTGATGCGTGAAATGTGATGCGTGACTCTCACGTATCACGTTTCACGCATCACGAGCACCATGAACGCTGAACTAAACGAACGGCTGGCACAGGTCAGCGAGATACTCATTGCCCTGGCCGGGTCGCCCATCCCCAGCCAGCAGTTCCAGGTATTAGCCGACTATGCCGGGTTGGCTGTGCCATATGATTTTCTGGCCTTTTGCCTGGTAAATGATCAGGAAGATGGCTATTTTGTCTTTCCGCTGGATGGGGTGGGGCGCGATGTGGTGGTGTCACGGCCGTATACCCTGCACGAAGGCATCGTCGGCCGTATCCTGCAAAAACGCCGGTCGGAGATCATCCCCGACATCACCCAAGACCCGGACGCCAACCCTGACCTGGAAGGCATCCTCAGCTACCTGGGGCTGCACGCCGCTCTCATTCTGCCCATCCGCCAGGAGTACAAGGTGCTGGGTGCGCTCTACTTTGCCACCCAAAACCAGGATGGTTACAACACGGGTGATCTGCAAATTGGGCGGCTGCTGGCGGCGGGCATGGCCTCGTCGCTGGAAAGCGCCCGCTATTACCAACGGCTGGCCGACGAGCGCAGCACATTGGCGGCCGTGCTGACCAGTACACAAGATGGGGTGTTGGTTGTGAATGAGGAGGGGCTGGTGCTGCTGGCGAATCCCGCTTTTGAACAGATGATGGGGCTGTCGCCGGGGGCGTTGGCCGGGCAGCGATTGGCGGAACAGGTGGATATGCCCGCATTGCTGGCTCTCTTTGGGCCAGAACGGCAGGTGGCGGAGGTGCGGTTGCCAGACGGCCGTACCGCGCAAGCCTGTACTGCACAGGTGGTAACGGAGTTTGGCGAGTTTGTGGGCTGGACGGCCGTGCTGCGCGACATCACCGTGCTCAAAGAACTAGACCAGATGAAAAACGATTTCGTGAACACCGTCTCCCACGACCTGAAAAACCCCATCGCCACCATTATGCTGGCAGCCGAGATCATGGACAAGATCGCTCCGCTGGAAGCCCGGCAAGTGGAGATGCAAACGCGCATTTTGCAAACGGCCGTGTACATGAATGAACTCGTCTCCGATCTGCTTGACCTGGGCAAAATTCAGGCCGGGCTGGATTTACACCCCACGCCGTTCGATTTTCTGGCGCTGGTAGAGGATGTATTGTTCTCCCTGGCGGGCGCGGCCGAACAAAAGGCACAACAAATAGAGACAAAGCTACCAGAGCGGTTGACTCTGGAAGCGGACGAGCGGCGCTTGAAGCAAGTTTTGCTCAATCTGGTGGGGAACGCCATCAAATACACACCACCGCAAGGAAAAGTCTGTTTGGTGGTGTCAGTGGAAAATGATCAGGTCATCACGGCCGTACAGGACAATGGCATCGGCATCCCGGCAGCCGATTTGCCGCATCTGTTTGACAAGTTCTATCGGGTGCAAAATGAGAGTACACGGGGGATTAAGGGCACGGGTTTAGGGTTGGCTATCACCCGGAGCATTGTGGAAGCGCATCACGGCCGTATCTGGGTAGAAAGCGCCCCTGGCAAGGGGAGTACGTTTGCTTTTACGTTACCCCTTTTTCGTAATCCGTGATGCGTAATCCGTAATCCGATAACGGATTACGTTTTACTGATTACCGGTTACCGATTCCGTTCCAAAACAAGCTCTATCAACTCCAACATTTCATCGCGGATTTCTGAATCGGGCAATTGATCCAGGGCGGCGCGGGCGCGGACGGCCGTTTCTTCCGCTTGCAGCCGGGCAATTTCCACCGCGCCCGATTCCCGCAGTTGGGCCATCATGCGGGCAATGGGGTCATCGGGCAGTTCGGCCACGGCCACCTCTGCTTCGATTACGTCGGTGTGGTCGCCATTTT
>CAYXUZ010000247.1:0-3469 GCA_964467705.1 uncultured Ardenticatenaceae bacterium
TGAGGGTGGTGGTTCCTTTACTTGTCAGGCCGCCCCCCGCGCCGTTGGTGCTGTTGCCACTGATGGTGCTGTTGGTGAACACGGCCGTGCCGTCTCCCACCACCACACCACCGCCTGCCAACCCATTGGCGCTGTTGCCCACAATGCTGACGGCATCGGCTTGCAATGCGCCGAGTGAAAAGACGCCGCCGCCGGTATCGCTGGCATAATTGTCCATGATGGCCACATCGCTCAGTGTTAAATTGCCTTCGTTATAAATTGCGCCGCCGTGCCCGGAAACATGGCCCTGGCGCAGCGTCAGCCCGGAAAGAGCCACATGCCCGGCGATGACATGCAGCAGGCGATCATTCAGCCCACTGCCTTCAATAAAGGTGACAGATGCGCCTGCGCCGACAATGGCAAGATCGCCGTTGATGTCTAGATCGCCGGTCTGCGCGGCGTTTTCGTGGCCCCCGGCGCGGGTGAGGGTGTAGTTACCGGCGGGCAAGACGATGCTATCCGCGCCGCTGCCTGCTGCACATTCACCGACGGCCGTGCCCGAAGGATTGTCTGTATTGGCCGCAATGATCGCTTCCCGCAGCGAACAGAAACCATCACTGGCCTGTTTGCTGTCAGCAAACGTGTTGACGATGATGGGGGACGATGCCAGACTGATTTGAATAGGGGAGGCGATAAGGACAAAGGTTAAAAAGAAAAAGAGGAGGATAAGAGAGTTGGCGCGAACAACTGGCCGTTTGGGTGGAATTCGCTGAACCATGAGCACACCTTTTTGCTGAGCCCCTGCACAGCCCAGGTGGCTCCCCTTTGGAACCTATGCCTGCCAGGACATTATCACAACTTGTTACCGCGTACTTCCTTGAATAAAAAAACCACAAAAAACTATATGCCGGGCAGTTTACATGATTCCTTACGAATAACCAGTAAAGGCGGGGTGAAAGAAAGATCTGATGGCATATTGCCGGGCAACAGAGCCAAAGTTATAGTTGTAGCCATTATGAGTATCAATCCATTTCATACTGCATTTGATAAGTTGTATCCGGCCATCCGGTATACCTATGAAGAGATTATGGGGCATGTCTGGTTTACCCAGATTACGCCCCATGAGGAGATAGACGTGGAATTGTGGTTGGGCGGCGCGCCGACGTATGCACGGGACTATGATTTTATCCAGCACCACAACATTGGCGCGGTGGTAAACATTCGGGCGGAGCGTGAAGATGACCTGGCTTTTTATGAGACGCATGGTATTCAGCATATTCAACTGAAGGTGCTGGATATTACCGTGCCATCGCCGGAAATTTTGACGGAAGGGGTGGATTGGATGGCCGAACAGACAAAAGCGGGGCGGTCAATTCTGGTGCATTGTGCCAAGGGGCGGGGGCGTTCGGCGACATTGTTGGCGGCGTATCTGATGCGGGAGGAGGGGCTGACGTATGAGCAGGCGCATTTGTTGATGAAGGGACGACGGCCGTTGACCAAACTGGAGTTACGTCACCAACGGCAATTGGAAAGCTGGCTGGCCGGACAAGAGAGGTAAGTGGCAGGTTGCAGGTTGCAAGTGGCAGAACATTTGCCTGCTCACTGCCCACTGCTCACCGCTTACGACTTGATTCTCGTAGGCTGCACACGGGGGAGTACTATGTGGAAGTGGCTGCCGGGGCAGTTCTTTTCATCGTGATCGGGACTTTCGGCCCAGAGACGGCCGTGATGCGCCTCAATAATCCCCCGGGCAATGGCCAATCCTAACCCAGGGCCACCTCCTTTGAACTTGGTCTTGCCGGAGGAGTGAAACGCCACATCCCCTGTCTGGTAAAACTTGGTGAAGATCAATTCCTGTGCTTCGGGGGCAATGCCAATGCCACTGTCGCTGACGGTGAGGTGAATGGCTTCGGCGGGCAAATCGGGTTGTGGGGGGGTGTCCCAGGCACGGCCGTGAATGCGAATCTCGCCGCCGTCAGGGGTGTATTTGATAGCGTTGACAATGATGTTGGCAAATACGACCTTCAACGCATCTTCATCACCAATCACAGAGGGTAACGAAACCAGGGAATCGTCCACAATGACCCGTTGTTTGCGCACGGTAATATCTTCGGCTAACCCCTTCACGATCTGCCCGATCAACTCCACCATGTCTAATGGTTCGGGGAAGATTTCCAGTGCCTTGCTGTCAATCTTCACCATCCACAACATGGTGGTCACGATCTCATGCAGGCGATTGGCCCCGGAAACAATGCCGGCTACCAGATTGTCATTACCGTTTTCACCATTCCCTTGCTTTTGCAGCATCTGGCTGTATGCCTTCATGACGGTAATGGGTGTACGCAGTTCATGGGCGGTCACGGCAATGAAGTCAGCTTTAGCTTTGTCCAACCTTTCCAACTGTTCATACGCTTCTTGGAGCGCCTGGGTGCGCTGGCGGACTTCATATTCCAGTTGTTCATTAAAGCGACGGGTGCGATTGTAAAGGCGGGCATTTTCCAGGGCGACAACGGCCGTTGCCCCAAACGTTGTCGCCAGGGCAATGGCCTCTTCGTCATAAGGGATGCTGGCTTCGCGCACCAGCGATAGCATCCCGCGCACCTCATCACGATGGATCAGCGGAATGCCCAACCAGGCCCCCGGCAATGGCAAGTTGGAAACCTGCTGCCAGCCTTCATAATCAGCCAGATTCACTAAGGCCAACGGCCGTCGGGAATGGTAAATGCGCATAAACACATCCGGCGACGCCGGGTTGTCATCCAGCGGCACCCGTTGGTTCAAATCCCCGGCCCCATCGGGGAAACCGCGCATGGCCATAAATTCCAGTTCATTGCCCCGGCGCACCAGCAGCGATGCCCGGTCATACGGCACCAGCAGCGCCAGTTGCGCCAGAATGGTATCCAACACCTCTTTTAGCTCAATCGTGCCGGTGAGGGCCGTGCCCACCCGCTGCATTGTTTCCGCCAGCGCCCGCCGTGACTGTTCTTCCTGGTAAAGCGAGGCGTATAACTCTGCCTCTTTTTGGGCGGCCTGGGTGCGTTGCAAAATTTCCAGGTTCTTCAGCTTTTCATTGACCTCTTCGCTCTGTACGGTTTCTTTGATGGCATGAAATTGTTCAAAATGGGTGAGCGCTTCAGAAAAGGAGCCGAGCGTGCGGTAAATTTCTACCAGCAGCCGGTGGCAGGCAAACATCCAGCGTTTGTGGTGGGACTGTTCGGCCAGGGTTAGTGCCTGCTGTACAAAGGGAAGCGCCTGGGCGGTGCGTCCCTGCTTGAAGTACACTTCGCCGCTCAGTTTCAGGCTTTCAATGGCCATGTCGGCGTCGTCACCCTTGTTGGCAATAGTCACGGCCGTTTCCAGATATTCCAGCGCCTTTTCTGGTTCGTCCAGGTGCAGGTAGATTTCGGCCATTGAATTACAGATAGCGCCCTCTAGCCGTTGGTTCTTTTGCAACCTGGTAAAAGCCAGCCCCTGCTCGCCCCAAGACAAC
>CAYXUZ010000247.1:3518-6885 GCA_964467705.1 uncultured Ardenticatenaceae bacterium
TAATCTCCCTGCTGGAAATAGTTGTAACAAATGTTATTCAGCAGTAAGGCAACCCAGTAGGCTTTTCCGGTCAATTTCTGAAAAACGGTCAGGCTTTGTTCATTGTAGGATTGGGCGCTGGCATAATCATTCATCTCGCCATACAGATTGCCCAGACCCAGCAAAGCCATGGCATATCCTTCTTCATCGCCAATGCGCTCACAAACTTCAAGCTGCCGCATGTAACTGGTGGCAATGGTATACAACACGGCGCTCATCAATTCCGGCAGATTTTCCTCTTCTAAAATAGTCAGAGCTTCTAAAGCCTGGGAGAGGGAGTATTCATAATTGCCGCTGTACACAGTAGTGCGACTGAGATTGCGTAAACTTTCGGCCAGGCCCCGTTTATAGGGGTTTTGGGCAAAGGGGCCGGTGGTGGCCAGGTCAGCGGCTTCCCGGCTGAGAATACGGGCACGTTCCCGATCATCGGTGAGGATAGACCACGCTTCCGCATTTAATTGATCAATGCGGGCAATGAGTACGGCCGTGTCCTCCATCGTTGTCATCGCAGCAGGGTCTATCATAACACGCCTAACCGCCGCATAGCGTACCTGAACCCGATAAACTTTTCAACATGACCGATGTATAGATGAGGTGAAACTCCATCTTTGCGGGTTGGCTTAAACAAAACTAAAATTCGTGATGCGTGATGCGTTATCCGATTACGCATCACGCATCACGTCTTTCAAGGAGTGTACAACCATGAGCCACATCACCCCCAGCCGCCAGCAATACCTGGATGTGAAAGCGCAATATCCAGACGCCATTGTCCTGTTTCGCCTGGGGGATTTTTATGAGACGTTTGACGATGATGCGCACACGGCCGCGCGTGAACTAGACCTGGTACTCACCAGCCGCCCTCAGGGAAAAAACCAGCGCACCCCTATGGCCGGCGTGCCCTACCACGCCGCCGAAAGTTACATTGCCCGCCTGGTGGCTAAAGGGTACAAGGTGGCACTCTGTGAGCAAATGGGGGAAACGCCCATCAATGGGTTGATGCCACGCGAGGTCGTGCGTGTCTTCACCGCGGGCACGGTCATTGAACCGGGCATGTTAGACGCCGCCCGTGCCAATTATCTGACGGCCGTGATTGTGGACGGCGACCGGGTGGGGTTGGCCTATGCCGACATTACCACCGGTGTTTTTGCCACCACGCAGTTTCACGGCCGTCGTACCCTCATCGAAGAACTTGCCCGGCTGCATCCGGCCGAACTGCTGGTGCCGGACAGCGAACATACCTTGCAAGAACAGGCGCGTACCGTCAGTCACCTGCCTGATTGGCGCTTTGAAGAGGGCAATGCTCGCCATCTATTGCTGCGCCATTTTGGCGTCGCCAGCCTGGATGCGTTTGGCTGCGAGCAAAAGTCGCTGGCTACCCGCGCTGCCGGAGCCATACTCTACTATTTGCAGGAAACACAGATGGGGGCGGTGGGGCAAATCCAACGGCTGGCCACTTACAGCGTGGAAGGGTATATGGCGCTGGATACGGCCACCCGCGCCAACCTGGAATTGACGGAATCGCTGAGCGGTGAACGCAAGGGGTCATTGTTGGGGGTGTTGGACAAGACGGTGACGGCGATGGGAGCACGGCTGCTGCGGGAGAGGGTGTCACGGCCGTTGCTGGACATCGCCCAACTCAATAACCGCCTCGATCAGGTGCAATTCTTCTACGACAACACTTTGCTGCGTGCCGACCTGCGCACCACCCTCAAAGGGCTGCCCGACCTGGAACGACTGACTAACCGCATCCTCGGCGGCAAAGCAAATCCGCGCGATGTGGAGAATGTGAGGATTGCTTTGCAATCTGTGCCGGTAATCGGTAATCAGTTATCGGTAATCGGTAATCAGTCCACCACCGATAACCGATTACCGGTAACCGATTACCATCTCGATCCCTGCATTGAGGTCGCCGAATTGATTGAGCGGGCGATACCAGAGGATGCGCCGACCAATTTCAACAAGATGGGCGTCATTCGCCCTGGTTTTTCGGCGGAACTGGATGGGGTGATGAATTCGTCGGCCAATGCGCGGGAATGGGTAGCCGGACTGGAGCCTCGTGAGCGAGAACGAACAGGCATCTCCTCGCTCAAAGTGGGTTTCAACAAAGTGTTTGGTTACTACATCGAAGTGACCCACGCTAACACGCCGCTGGTGCCAGCCGACTATATCCGCAAGCAAACGCTGACCAATGCGGAGCGGTACATCACGCCGGATTTGAAAGAGTATGAGACGCTGATCCTCAATGCGGAGGAGCGTATTTTGGAAATTGAGCGGCGGGTGTTTAGCGAGGTGTGCCAGCAGGTGGCGGCGTATGCGCCGCGTCTGCTGCAAACGGCGCAGGCGATTGCCGAACTGGATGTGGCGGCGGGGCTGGCAGAAGCGGCAGCCAATCAGGGGTATGCACGGCCGTCGCTCACCAATGATAATACGCTGCATGTGGTCAACGGCCGTCACCCCGTCGTGGAACAATCACTACGGTTGGAACGGTTTGTGCCCAACGATGTACACATGACGGAAACAGAACGCATCCAGATCATCACTGGCCCCAATATGAGCGGCAAATCTACCTATCTGCGGCAAACCGCCCTCATCGTGCTCATGGCCCAAATTGGCAGCTTTGTGCCCGCCGACGAAGCCGACGTGGGGCTGGCCGACCGCATCTTCACCCGCATTGGCGCCCACGACGAACTGCACGCCGGGCGCAGCACCTTCATGGTGGAAATGGTGGAAACGGCCGAAATCCTCAACCATGCCAGCCACCGCTCCCTGCTCATCCTGGACGAGATTGGGCGCGGCACCAGCACCTATGACGGGTTAGCCATTGCCTGGGCGATTGTGGAATACTTGCATAACCACCCCCGCCTCAAACCGCGCACCCTCTTCGCCACCCATTACCATGAACTGGTGGGGCTGGCCGATTTGCTGCCGCTGGTGGCCAATTACAATGTGGCGGTGGCCGAGGAGGGGGACAGGGTACTCTTTTTGCACCACATTGTGCCCGGCGGAGCCGACCGCAGTTATGGCATTCACGTGGCGCAACTGGCGGGGCTGCCCCGCGATGTAGTCAACCGGGCCAATGAGATATTGCACGAGTTGGAACAGCATGCACCGACAACGGCCGTGACCCCCTCTCACCTCTCCTCCGGCCAACAAATGGCCCTTTTCCCCGAAGCCAGTCCGCTGCTGGAAGAGCTAAGCGAACTGGACGTCAACAGCATGTCCCCTCTGGAAGCGATCAACAAACTCTACGAATGGAAACGCCGCTACGCCGGGCAGTGAGCCGGTTGGTTAATGATTCCTCATTGGTTCTCGCCTGTTCAGGCGCAAC
>CAYXUZ010000248.1:0-461 GCA_964467705.1 uncultured Ardenticatenaceae bacterium
ACCCCTAGCGGCGATAGCATTATTGACCGCAAAGGCCGCCGCTCCTACGTCACCAGCGCGGGCGCGGGGCCGTCGGTGGGCAAACACCTGCTCATGGCCTACCTGCCGCCAGAATATGCCCAGGTGGGCACAAAACTGGCCGTCGAATACATGACCGAACGCTACCCGGTGACGGTAGCCGTTGTTGGCAGTACACCGTTGTTTGACCCGAATAATAGCAGAATGAAGAAGTAAGCAGTTAGCAGTAAGCAGTATAGCGCGTAAGACACTGCTCACTGCTCACTGCTAACTGCTCACTTGAGAAAGACATGAACATCCTTGTTTGCATCAAAAGAGTCCCGGCAACGGGGGCGCGGATTACACTGACGGCCGATGGGCGGGGGATTGACACGCGCAATTTGGGTTTCACCATCAGCCCGCATGAGGAGTGCGCGGTGGAGGAGGCGGTGCGGCTGGTGGAG
>CAYXUZ010000248.1:471-6583 GCA_964467705.1 uncultured Ardenticatenaceae bacterium
GTGACGGTGTTGACATTGGGGCCGGCCGAGGCAGCCGAACAACTGCGGGATGCGCTGGCAGTGGGGGCGGATCGAGCCATTCATTTGCTCACCGATGGTTCGGAATGGGATGCTGTGGCCACTACCAACGCCATCATCCAAGTGGCGCGGGCGGAGCCGTATGATCTGCTGCTGTTTGGCAATGAAGCGGCGGATACGGGGGATTATCAGGTGGGCATACGGGTGGCGGTGGCGCTAGGACGGTCGTGTGTGACCGGTGTGAAAGGGATTGAAGTGCGCGGCAATAGGCTGGTCGCCCGACGTGAATCGGGTGGCGGTTGGGAGATGTATGAAGTTCCCTTACCGGCCGTACTCACCGTGAAAGAGGGGTTGAATTTGCCGCGTTATCCGTCGGTGCCTGGCCGTTTGCGGGCGAAGAAGAAACCGCTGGAGCAAATGGAACCAACCTGGAACGGTGGCGGGTTGGAAATGATTCGACTGATCACGCCGCCGGAGCAAGGCAAGACGGTGCAGATTTTGGGGCATGGGGTAACGGCCGTGCCCCGCATCGTGGAAATTTTGCAGGAGTTACGGTTGGTATAGATACACGGATGACACGGATGGGACGGATTTTCACGGATAAAAAAATCCGTGTTTATCTGTTAAATCCGCGTCATCCGCGTATCCATTCTTTAGGATTGGAAATGATATTGGGGTTTGTGGAACAGGATGGAGGGCGGGTGAATCCACACTCGTTGGAGATGCTGACATTGGCGCGGGGGTTGGCGGTGGAAACAGGCGTTCCGCTGTACGCGGTCTTGATAGGTGCGGATGTTGAGGGGTTGGGAGCGTATGGGGTCACGGCCGTACACATAGCCCAACACCCCGACCTTACCGATTATGCCCCGGCGGCCTGGGCGGAATGTGTGGTGCAGGTGGTCAAGAAGGAAAGGCCAACGGCCGTACTCGCGGCGGGCACAGAGCGGGGCAATGAGGTCATGGCCTATGTGGGGGCAAAGTTGGGGGTGGCGATGGCGGTGAATTGTACGGCCGTAATCCCCGGCGACGATTACCGGATTACCCGGCAGCGGTGGGGTGGCAGTTTGTTGGAAGAGGCGTGGCTGAAGGGTGAACCGAAGTTGATGACGGTCGCGCCGTTGGCGATTCAGGCGGAGATGGTCGCAGATGCGGGGGTGGAGATGATGCCGTTTACCCCCAATTTGTCTACGGATGATTTGCGGGTGCGGGTATACGGCCGTACACCACCCGAAAGTGGTAAAGTCTCCCTGGCTGACGCCCGCGTGGTTGTCAGCGGTGGGCGAGGCGTGGGCAGCGCCGAGGGGTTTGCTGTGCTGGAAGAGTTGGCCGATTTGCTGGGCGGGGCGGTGGGTGGCTCACGGGTGGCGACCAATTTGGGCTGGCGGCCACACACGCAGCAGGTAGGGCAAACGGGCACACGAGTTGCGCCTGATTTGTACATTGCCTGCGGCATCAGCGGGGCGATTCAGCATTGGGTGGGCTGCAAAGGCTCCAAACACATCCTGGCCATCAACACCGATCCGGACGCGCCCATGGTCACTAAAGCCGATTACGCCGTCATTGGCGATTTGCACGAAATCCTGCCTGCTCTCATTACGGCGATTCGGCAGCGGATGGGGTAGACGTTTATCAGGTAATGCCGGTACAATCTGCAAAACTGGTAAAATCATAGGGGATTCAATTATGAGCAATGTATTGACCTTGACCCTTCCAGATGAACTATACCGCTCGGCTGAAAGGTTAGCAGCCGGCGCCAGCCGTCCCATTTCTGGCATGATCGCTGAAGTGCTAAATGAAGCGTTATTGGCCTGGGAAGAGCCAGAAATGCCGATTCCTGCTCTCAGTAACAAAGAGGTATTGGCCTTATGCGAGTTACAAATGGCGGCCGACCAAAGCCAGCGACTTTCCGTTTTGTTGGCAAAACAACGTGAACGTGAATTGACGGATGATGAAAGACCGGAACTCTGGACGTTGATGCGCGTGTATGAGCGTGCCTTGTTACGCCGGTCTGAGGCATTAGTGGAAGCGGTAAAACGTGGTCTGCGTGAACCATTGAATTCATAATGAGCCAGCGCATCAGCCCTGAGTTGGTTGCCCGTGTGCGCGAACAGGCGCAGTATCGTTGTGGTTATTGTTTGACCTCACAAAAATTGATCCCTTCGCCGCTGGAACTGGAACACATTATCCCGCGTGTACGGGGCGGCAGCGATGAGGAAGAAAATCTGTGGCTGGCTTGCCGCCTGTGTAACCTGTATAAAAGCGATAAAATAGACGGCCGTGACCCACAAACCGGCCGCACCGTGCGATTGTTCAACCCGCGTACTCAACCATGGCAAAAGCATTTTCATTGGAGTGAAGATGACCTATCCATCATGGGCCGAACCGCTTGTGGTCGGGCGACAGTGGCGATGTTAAACCTCAATAACCCGATTGCCCTGACCGCACGGCAAAATTAGGTTTCTGTAGGATGGCATCCTCCCACCAATGAGTGATCGGGGCAAAGTTAACTTTGTTCCATAACAACTTGAGGCAAACAAACCGTTTGCAAAAATCATAAGGAGAGATGGAAATGAGAAAGAAGAGATTACCTTTTATTGTTTTAATGACTCTGCTGCTGTCCGTTTTATTGGCAGCCTGCGGTGGTGGGGGCGGTGGGGAAAGGATTACCCTGATTGCCAATCCCTGGCCCGCTTCGGAATTGAACGTCAATGTTGCCAAAATAATCATTGAACAGGAATTGGGCAACACGGTGGAGATTGTGGCGTTGGACGAAAATGCGCAATGGGATGCATTGGCGGCCGGTGACGCCGACGCCAGCCTGGAAGTATGGCCGTCTGGGCATGGGGAACGGATTGCTCAGTACATTGACGATCAGGGCGTCGTAGAAGATGGGGGGCCGCTGGGGCCGGTGGGGGAGATTGGCTGGTTTGTGCCCACCTACGTGGTGAACGAACACCCGGAACTGGCAACCTGGGAAGGGTATGCTGACCCGGCGCTGGCGGGGTTGTTTGCCACGGCCGAAACCGGCAGTTTGGGCCAGTTCACGGCCGGCGACCCCAGTTGGGTGCAATATGACGCCGACATCATCAACAACCTGGGGCTGCAATTGCAGGTGGTCACAGCCGGGTCGGAGGATTCACTGCTGGCGGCCGTTTCATCGGCGTATGAACGCCAAGAGCCGGTGCTGTTTTACTTCTATTCGCCGCACGCCATTTTCAACCGCTTTGACCTGACACAGGTGGAACTACCGCCTTACAGCGATGACTGTTATGCCGGTGCGGAAAGTGGTGGCGTAGCCTGCGCTTACCCGCAAGACCAGCTAATGAAGATTCTCTCGCCAGAATTGAGCGAAAAAGCGCCGGATGTGTACACCCTGCTCAAGAATATGAACTACGGCAGCGACGCTCAGATCGCCATGTTGGGTTCGTTGGATGAAGGGATGACGGTGGAAGAAGCGGCGCAGGCGTGGGTGGATGAGAATGAGTCGGTGTGGCAGGGGTGGCTGCCTTAGGAACGTAATCCGTGAACCGTAATCCGTTATCCGTGAACCGGAGTCGGATTACGGATAACGGGTTACAAATTACGAAAATGGAACCCAAGATCACCTGCAACCACCTGTGGAAAATCTTCGGCCCGGCGCCGGAGCATGTGATTGGGCAGGTCACGGCCGTGTCCACCCGCGCCGACATTCAGGAGAAAACCGGGCACGTCGTGGCCGTGCGCGACGTGTCGTTTACGGTGGCGGCGGGTGAGATTTTTGTGGTGATGGGGCTGTCTGGCAGTGGCAAATCTACACTCATTCGCTGCCTGACGCGGCTGATTGAGCCAACGCGGGGAGAGATATGGGTCAACGGCCGTGACGTGACTACCATGAACGACGACGACCTGCGCCACCTGCGCCGCCACACCATGAGCATGGTCTTCCAACGTTTCGGCCTTTTCCCCCACCGCCGTGTGCTGGATAATGTGGCCTACGGCCTGGAAATCCAGGGCATGGCCCGCCCCGAACGCGAAGCCAAAGCGCGGGATGTGCTGCACATGGTGGGGCTGAAAGGGTGGGAAAGCCATTACCCGCATGAACTGAGCGGCGGGATGCAGCAGCGGGTGGGGCTGGCGCGCGCCCTGGCCGTAGACCCAGAAATCTTGCTCTGCGACGAGCCGTTTAGCGCCCTCGACCCGCTTATCCGCCGCGAGATGCAAGACGAATTGATCCGCCTGCAACAAACGCTGCACAAAACCATCGTCTTCATCACCCATGACTTTTTAGAAGCGATCAAACTGGGCGACCGCATTGCTATTATGAAGGATGGCGAGATTGTGCAGTTGGGCACGGCCGGCATGATTGTAGCCCACCCGGCCAACAATTATGTGCGCGAATTTACGAAGGATGTGCCCCGCGGCCGGGTGCTGACGGCCGAAACCATCATGCGGCCGCCCACCAACCTGGACGGCAGCGAAACCACCTGCCGCGCCGACATGACCCTCGACCGGCTCATCCCGCTGACGGCTAACAACAACACGCCTATTGCTGTGCTGGATACGGCCGGAGCCATCGTCGGCAAAGTAGACCGCAAAACGCTCATGCTGGCCCTGGCCGGAGCGGAGTGATTTTGTAATTCTGGCTTGACCGGGTGGTTGTTCTATAATTATAATAGTTGTACTATTGTACAATTAAAAGGCGGTTTGTGTGGCAAATATCGTTGTAGATACTTCTGTTCTTATTGCTGTAGTGACAAATGAACCAGAAAAAGCAAAATTGGTGCAATTGACTCAAAATGCTGATTTGATTGCCCCACATTCAATTCACTGGGAAATTGGAAACGCTTTTTCAGCCATGCTAAAACGTAACCGTGTACCAGTAGAAGATGCCATTCAAGCAATAGCAGCCTATCAAAAAATTGCCATTCGTTTTGTTGACGTAGAACTTGAAGAAGCGGTAAGGTTGGCAGGAACTTTAAACATTTACGCCTATGATGCCTATTTAATCCGTTGCGCTCTCAAATATAAATCACCCTTATTATCGCTGGATCGGAGACTGATCCAATCAGCTCAAACAGCAAAAGCACAAATAGTGGAGGTGACGCCATGAGTGCTGTGTACACTTATTCTGAAGCCCGACAAAACCTGGCTTCCTTGCTTGACAAAGCCGTCCGTGAAGGAGAAATCCGGGTGAGGCGAAAAGATGGTCAGGTATTTGTCATCATTCCAGAAACAACAGGCAGTTCGCCATTGGATGTTGAAGGTATTGACCTGGGCTTAAGCAAAGAAGAAATCCTTGCATTCATCCAGGAAGGACGCAGATACAGCGAATGAAACGCGGTTGGCAAAGTAAACCGCAAAACCCTCATGTTAGCGTTAGCAGGGGCGGAATAACAATGAGGACAAGTAGGGAAAGGGAACAAAGATTAGTTATATGATTTTCAGTCAGGAGGTGTCTGATGATTCAAACCAGCAGTTCAAAAAAAGGGATAAATTATATTGTCATGTTGCCACTGGCATTTGCTGGATGCTCAACAGGAAGCATAATTAATTTATTGCTTATCAATCGATTTGTTGAATTTATAGCGCCAACATCCTCACCTTCCTTTAGCATCGAAGAACTTGAGGCCTTATGGACATTAATGTCTTGCTTATTTATACCCTTCATGCTTTTGGGGGCATGGTTTGGCTGGCTACTTGGGGGGGTATAACGAAAAGTGTCCTAAGCCCTTTGGCAGATGTAGAGGTAACCCTCGGATTTGCAGGTACCACAATAGGGTTCTCATTGGGAGTGTATATTGCCCTTATTTATATCCTAATTCCTATTTTGTATCAGGACCCTTTGCCAATTGTAGAAACAATGATAGCTGGCTTTTTCTTGGTAATAATAACAACTTTAGGCGGTGCCATTGCAGGAATCCTTCTTGGATACTTCTGGCAAACAGCCAGGGAAAAAGTCAGTTGACTAGATTACCGGGTATTATAGGCTTGCTGCTATGCGGCTCCTAGTTTCTTGATTGTCTAGCTTTCTCTACCCGACAAACCTTTGCCCCGTACGACAACCCTTAGAGGCCATTTGAAAATTAAGCGGCAGCGAGGCGTTTGAGCATGGTGT
>CAYXUZ010000249.1:0-6574 GCA_964467705.1 uncultured Ardenticatenaceae bacterium
TTTGGAGACACTTTACGCCGAAGCGTTAGCGGATAACGAGACCGTCAGCCGCCTGATTGCTCCCGGACATCGCGTAGGCGAGTTGAAAGTGGAAACCGATTACTCCTACGCCAGTTCTAACTTTGCCGGGCCAGGGTACTTTATGGTCGGCGACGCCGCCTGCTTCCTGGATCCGTTGCTGTCAACCGGGGTACATCTGGCTATGTTGAGTGCCATGTTAACGGCCGTCAGCATCACAGCCGCCGAACGAGGTGATGTCAGCCACGAGGAAGCCACCGAATTCTTTGAGAACAGCTACCGCTGCGCTTACCTGCGCCTGCTCGTTTTCCTCACCGCCTTCTACCATCAATACGATGGCAAAGAGTCCATCTTCTGGATGGCGCGCCGCCTGAGCAACCACGATGTGCCCGAAACCAAAATCAAGCTGGCCTTCACCAGCCTCATGTCTGGCGTCGAAGATTTGATGGACATCCGTGAAGGTACGGAACTGATGACCCGCGATCTGGTACTGGACGAAATGTCCAAGCGTGTGGCCGAAAATCTGCAAATTCGCCACGATAAAAAGAAGATGAAGGCCCTTTACGATGATCATGTGAGAGAAGACAACGCCCAATTCTTCGGCCAGGTCGAAGGGATAGACGCCATTGCCCGCGGCCCAGAACAGGCTGTTGGTGGGTTGTATGTCAAAACGTCACCGCGCCTGGGGCTGGCCCGCGTTTCCTAAGCCGTCTATTTTCTGATATAGTCAACCTCCGGGACAAACAAGTTGTCCCGGAGGTTTTTTTATTTCTGGTGAAGCTGCATGGACAAAAGTGAACAAGAAGCAGATCGCTGGTCAGCGTATTATCATCAGGTAGACGGCCGTCCCCCCCATGAAACAGTGGTGCAGGCATTGGCGCTATTTGAGAGAGAGCGTCCGCCTGATCCGTTTGCCATTGACCTCGGCTGCGGCGCGGGGCGGGATACGCTGGCGCTGCTGCAAGCTGGTTGGCGCGTATTGGCCATTGACGCCCAGCCAGAGGCCATCGAACGGCTGCTTTCCAGCACTCCCCTCATCACCCGGTCACGCCTGCAAACAATGATCGCCCGCTTTGAGGAACTCGCGCCGCTGCCATCAGCCGACCTGGTAAATGCCAGCTTCAGTTTACCGTTTTGCCACCCCAACCATATTGATACACTGTGGGCAAACATTACCCAGGCCGTTCGGGGCAACGGCCGTTTTGCCGGGCAGTTCCTGGGCGAAAATGACAGTTGGGCAAGCGATCCAGACAAAACCATTCACACCAAAACCCAGGTGTTGGCCCGCCTCCAGCCATTTGAAATCGAATTTTTTGCAGAACGCGACGAAGACGGCATAACGGCCACCGGCACCGCCAAACATTGGCATGTTTTTTTCGTCGTAGCCCGGAAACGGCCGTAACCACCCTCAACGGAAAGGAACACGTATGGAAATCCTCGGCGGCCCCCTCTTTGCCGTAGCCGGTGCAGGTGAATCACACGGCCCGGCCATCACCACCATCGTTTTTGGCTGCCCGCCTGGTCTCAAATTGTCGCGGGCGCACATTCAGCAATACCTGGATCGGCGGCGACCCGGCAGCAGCCGCCACGGCACGCCCCGCAATGAAAAAGACAAAGTCGTGCTGCTCTCTGGCCTTTACCAGGATGACCACGATGCCCTCACTGCCGGCCCAACCATTCGCCTGACGGTTAACGATGCCGAATTCGAGACCACCGGCTACGAAGAAGGGTTCACCACCGGCGAGCCAATCAGCGCCATTGTCCTCTCCGCTACCGGCAAATCGGGGCATTATGCCCAGTTCATGGGGCCAACCGGCGCGGTGCGCCCCGGCCACACCGATCTGGTGAAGTATCATCAGTCCGGCGGTTTTGTGGATGTGCGCGGCGGCGGCCGTTCCAGCTATCGCAGCACCATTTCCGATGTGATCGGCGGTTCCATTGCCCGGATTTACCTGCAAGAGAAGTTTGGCACGGCCGTACTCTCCTCCATCTGCCAGGTAGGCCCGTTGCAAACCAGCCTGCGGTTGGGGGATTATGTGAGCGAGTGGTTGCGGGCACACGGCCGTCAATCCATCCCCCCCGACGAAATCTATCAGCTACAGCAGCAGTTGATGGCCGCCGAAATCCATTCCCTGGACGCCGACTTTGCCCAGGCTGCCGCCGACCTGATCAAAAAGACACGCATTGAAGGGGATTCATTGGGGGCGGCCGTGGAAGTGGTGGCGGTGAATGTGCCCGCGCTGGTGGGGGAACCGCTCTATCACAGCCTGAAAGTGCGGCTGATGGGCACATTGGGCGGCCTACACGCCGTACAATCCTGCGAAATTGGCGACGGCCTCCAGGTGGTTGCCCGGCGTGGCAGCGAAAACAACGACCCCATCCGGCAAAGTGGCTACCAGGCCAACAGCCACGGCGGGTTGATTGGCGGTATCACCACCGGCATGCCCCTGGTCTGCCGCGTCGGGTTCAAACCCACCTCCACCATTCACAAACCACAGCAGTCCGTGCGCAAAAATCTGGAAGAGATGGAATTTGAACTGGAAGCGGGGCGGCATGACCCCTGCGTGGGCGTGCGGGCGGGCGTGACGTTGGAGTCGCGCCTGGCGATTGAACTACTGAACGCCGTCCTCATGCACCAGGCGCAGCAGGTTGATCCGCAACATTTTCAACTGTTTGTTTAGCCCCGGTTATCTTTTCTCGCCTACCAGCACGATATTGGTCGGCGGCCAGGGCAGAGGGTGCAAACGGCCGTCCCCATCCCGCCGATACAACTTCACCTTCCCTTCCCACCGGTTCTGCACAATCCAGGGGTTGGTATAAACCCGCGACCCCCGCGCCGGTTCATTCGGGTTTTCCAGCACCGTAAAACCGACGGCCGTCAACGCCCCCTTCCACTGGTCAAAGTCCCAAAACGCAAACGCCTCGTGCATTTCGCTGTCCCAATTATCGGTGTAATCCTTCTTGCTCATAAATTCCACCGCCGCTTGCAGCGTCAACACCACATAGGGCACACCATCCACCTCTTCCCGACGGTAATGAATCGGCGTGGCCAAAAAATCCTGGGCAAAATGGTGGAAACGGCCGTCCGTAGACAACCCTTCTCGATACTGCCGTTTTGCTGCCGGGTCGGTGGGTGGGTTGGGGTCTGGGGCACGGCCGTCGGCCCCATTCAGCCACATGTATACCTCCTGCTCTTTATCGGCCGGCCCCACCACATCCCGGATCACCAGCCGCCCACCGGGGCGCGTCTGGCGGAACTTCTCCGCCAGATAGGCCCGCAGCGTCGCTTCCCCGTCGCCATACGACCACAACTCATGTGTCGTCGAATTGCAGATCGTGGTATCAATCGAACCCGGCTCAAACAGCGGTTGCGTGATGTTGCGCTGGTGGAAATGCACATACGCCCCGCCAAACTCCCCCGCCCGCTGCCGGTCCAGCGCCCGCGCCATAAACTCCCCCGTAATCTCAATGCCGATCATGTCAGAATCCGGGAAATCGGCGGCAATCAGCGCCAGCAGCGCCCCATCGGCGCACCCCTCATCTACGATTTTGCCGGGCACAATGGCCTCTTTGATGTCCCCATATTTCAGGCGGATGATCTCCTGGTTGCCCATGCCGGTAGCATAGGCGGCGTAGTCGCGGCTGGCGGTCAGGTCGCCCGCTTCCGTCAGCAGCGGGTCACGCCACAGCCGCAGCACCCGGCGTGGCACGTCGGGGAAATCTTGCCACAAATCAAAGGTCGCTGCCGCCACTTTTTCGCGCAGTTCCCGGTTGCTGAACCAGCCGTCGCCCGCCGCTGCCAGCTTTTGCAGCAGGTCATTGGGCGTGTCCGGTTTGGGGTCAACGGCCGATTCGGCCGGCAAGATGGCAAAACCCAACTGCTGGAACATCTCCATCACGCCCGGTGTGCAGGTGAGTACGGCGCAGTTCTGCGGCGTCAGCGCCAGGCCGCCTTCCGTCTGTTCCTCAATCTCTTTCAGCACAAATTCGGCAAAACGGGGTGTGGGCGGGTAATGGGGGATGCCGATGATGCGGTATTGGATGCCAAAGGTCATTTCCAACGGCCGTGCAAACCGGTCCACGCCAATAGCCCGCACATGAAAGGGGATGGGGTTGTACCGGGCATGTTGCTGATTGGCCGAGGTGACGGCAAAGACGATCTGGTCAATGGGGGTGGCGGTGGTGGAGCGCCGTTCATCCAAAAAAGGCAGCGCCGCCAACGGCATCCGCAGCAGCCCACGTAGATACTGCTCCTGAAAGGCCGTGTTCAGCAAATGCCGCCCCGGAAAAAGCAAAATGGTCATGGAAGGAGTATATCCCAACCACCCCCATTTCCCACCGCATCCGCAACCTACCGTAGGGGCGGGTCTTGTACCCGCCCTGTTTGGGGCAACCACAAGGGTTGCCCCTACGACAGACGTTCGGGTGGGGCGGGATGGCGCGGTCATACGGTGGCCGAAACGTGAAACGCCGTCCCGCGCCATCTCGCCCACATTTGCATACGGGGGCTACATCTGCCTGAATGGTCATCCCCATTTGTTTGACCGTTTATGACGCGGAGCACGGAGCGCGGGGAATTGTCATGCCTGCGCGGGCAGGCATCCAGAGGCAGGCGGCCAAAACCCATTGGATTCCCGCCTGCGCGGGAATGACAGGCCAACGTTTCAAACAATATGGAGCACACGAATGGGTGAAAATTTTTGTAGCGATCTTGCGCCCATAGGCGCAAGAGATTGGCCTGCTCCATTACCATTACGCAGG
Source organism: uncultured Ardenticatenaceae bacterium (assembly GCA_964467705.1). Taxonomy (GTDB): domain Bacteria; phylum Chloroflexota; class Anaerolineae; order Promineifilales; family Promineifilaceae; genus CAADGU01. Next base: position 4,780 of record CAYXUZ010000249.1, read on the forward strand.
CAAGAGCAGTGATCAGTGATCAGGATGAGATGGGGGACGACGCACCACCAACCGAAAACCGTAGTCGGGGTCGCGAACTGAAGGAAGGCTGTGGAGGCGGTAGGCGGCGCGGGCGAAGTTCCCACGACCCGCCACGCACCACGCGCCGGGACTGACCGTCCAGATTTTCACGGCCGTCATCCCCTCGATAGGGCAGTGGATACTCCTGTTGTTTTTCATTCCAATAGCGTGTCTGGCACCATTCCCAGACGTTGCCGCTCATATCCTGTGCCCCACAAACGGCCGTGCTGTGGGGGAAAGAGGCGACGGCCGTTGTTCGCCCCACCCCCGCTTCATCTGAATTGATGATGCCATCCTGCCATGTGTCGCCCCAGGGAAATTCTCTACCATCTGTATGCCGCGCCGCCCGTTCCCATTCCGCCTCTGTCGGCAGCCGGTAGCTTTTCCCTGTTTCTGCGCTCAACCAGTGACAATACGCCACCGCCTCATACCAGCTCACCCCCACCACCGGCTTGTTGTCAATGGAGGTAAAGGGATCGTCCCAATACTCCGGCTGTGTCCATTTCTCCTTGCCCCGCTGCTGCCACCCCTCCTTTGTCCAGAAATCCGGGTTTTCATAGCCACCCGCCTCCACAAAAAAGCGATACTGCGCATTTGTCACCGGATAGCGGGCTATGGCATAGGCGTCCAATTGCACCGTTACTTTGTTATCGTGCATCAAAAACGGCCCCGCTGGGATGGGAATCAACTCCGGCTCCAGCGTACAGACGCCAGGGCGCGGGTCGCCCAGCAGCCCCAGGGCGTCGCCCGCCTCCGCCCGCTGCGGCGGTGTCAGCGCCCCCACCGCCAGCAGCGCCACCAACATCTTTTGCAGCCGCGGCAGCACCTTGCGCCCCACATCGTCTCGCCGGGCCACGTCCGCACCCACCACCAGCATCATCTCCGCCGCCAACCACACCCTGTACCAACCGCCCGTGTCTTCGGCCGCCGGAACACGCTCCGGCAGCACCTCCCGGATGCCATCCAGCGCCTTTTCCACATTGTTCTGGTTAAAAACCAGCGTGCCCGCCGCCAGGTTCAGCACCTCGCGCCAGCTATCGCCCCGCTGCGCCAGCTTCGGCGCGCCCCGCGAAAAATCTCGCTGCGAAGCCACATAACAGGCCGCCAGATACTCCTGAAAGGTGCGGTGCGGAAAGCGATACACCCGCTGCCGCTGCCCGCCGTGCCCCACCAGCAAATGCGCCCGCCGCTCCGTATAGGCGATGAACTGCTCCGCTTTGGCATAGCTGCCCAGGTGGGCGCTGGCAATGCCCATCACCTCGTTTTCGGCAATATCGGCCGACTCCTGCCGTTCCGCCGCCCGGCTGTGCGCTTTCCAGGCAATCTCCCACAACAGCCGCTCCAACTGCTGCTGGTTCACACCCAACTGCGCCAGGAAATCGGGCATCTCTGCCCCCGGCCCCGTCTCCTTGTGCCGCTGCCAGCGCAGCAACAGCGTCTCCACACACGCCTGGTACAGCCGGGCGCGTTCATCGGGCAGTGTGCCATGATACGTCTGCACCAGCGCCATAATGGTCAGCAGCATCGGGTTTTCGGCCAGCGGTTGCAAACGGCGGCGGTGGGCGGCATTTTGCAACTGCTTCGCCATCTGCTGCGCCTGCGCGGCCCCCAACTCCCCCGTTTCCGCCAGCACCCCATACCAACTGCTGATGAAGCGGTCAATCTGTTTTTCGTTAAGCGGCTGTAACGTTTGCACCGGCACGCCTTTGGGCGCTTCGGCGGCGGCAAAGGAGAG
>CAYXUZ010000250.1:0-6558 GCA_964467705.1 uncultured Ardenticatenaceae bacterium
CTGCCGAAAACGCTGCTTCACGGCCAATACCAGCAGCAAAATGGTAATGGTGCCCAGCGGCAGGCCAAAGACAATCAAAAATTGCGCCAGCCGCGTGGGGCGGTTGAGCATGGGCAGCAAAAACGGTGCGCCTGCCTGGGAGCGGAAGCCGAAATAAAACGGCAAATACAACAGCACCGCCGGAATCACCAGCAGCAGCGCCATCAAAAATGTCCTGGTTAAAATCTGTTTTGACCAACCGTAGCTGCGCCATTGCGCCAACGTAAAGGCCCCCAACACCACAAACAGGTGAATCAGCACATCCCACGTATTCAGGAAGGAGAGACCACCGAGGATCACGGCCGTTAACAACCACAACGGCACGCCCACCTCCCGCACTAGCTGTGTAAACTGAGCTAAATATAAATCCACAGATTTCACAGATTCCGCAGATTCTTGATGATCTTCTCCGCGCCTCTGCGCCTCTGCGTTAAAATCTTTCAGAAACCAGGCCAGCGCCACGCCCAAACTCAAGAAAGCAAACGGCAAAGCCATCACATGCGGGTGCAGGTCACCCAGGACAAAACTGAAGGCAGGGAACTCCACAATCGGTTCCAACCCCTCAATGCGTTGCCCGCTCAGGCTGTATTCATTGATGGGGCGAGAGGAGCGCCACCACCACCAGAACGCATTTTCATAACGCGGCGACGTGGTGGGGTCGGGCGGGGTGTTCAGGTCGCGCACATCCAGCCAGTCCCAAAACTCCGGCGAACCATAACCATAACCATGGGCGGCTTCCAACACAATTTCCAGATTCCCGGCGATGGGGATGGCGATGGCGGCCACCAGCCCCAGGGCAACGGCCGCTCGTCTGGCTTGCTGGCCGAACGCGGCGACCAGATTGTAAGTCAGGCCAAAAGCGCCCACGGCCGTGCCTGCCACTAACCAGGCAATGGCTAAATTGAAGGCGTAGGGTTCGGGTACGGCCGTCAGCCGCGCCAACACCGACTGCATCAAATAGCCAAAGTAGTAGTAGCTAATGGCATAGCCGGAGAGCCAGGGGTCAAGTGGCGGGAAGGAGGGGCTGCGGCCGATGGCGTTCAAAAAGGCAAAATCCATCGGCTTTTCGGTGGCGACAATGGCCGGATTTTGCGCCCGCACCCATGCCCAGGCCAGGAAAATGACCAGGAACAGCAATTCCGTCAGAGCCACATAGCGCCAATTTGTCCGCAGCCAGCCAGCGATTTCCGCCCGCCCCTGCTGCCAGGCCCAAACGGAAAGCCCAACCACCGCCAGCAGCCCTACCAGAATGCCGCCCAGGTTATTGCCCAAAATGCCCAGACTGCCGAACAGCCAGAAAAGGTAGCTGGTGAGCAGCAGCCCCAACAGTTTGGTAAAGGCGTAACCCCGGTCGGGCAGGCGGTGGAGGAGGTGGAGGGTGAGGGGGGTGACGGCCGTGCCCACCACCAGCAGCGCCAGCCACCAGCGCACCATCATCCAGATCTCGTCAAATGGCGTCATTGGCCCCCTCCGCCCATTTTGTCTGGCGTCCAAATGCCGCGAGAACAGCAGTACGCAATTCCAACGCAGTTACCTCGTACTTTTCAAAATCCTTGATATTGTCATCTTTCAGATGTAATTGACCTTCGCCTATATTTGTCCTACTGAATAGTAGCGATTGTTTGCCATCTCATCCGAACTCAAAACCCAATAACGAATTTTGTCACGCCAGACCCCAATCCAGATAAAGACATCACAATAACGTGGTTTTACCTGTTGAAAGTTCATATCAAAGCGTTTGCTTGAATTGACCGAAAGAGCCTTGACATACAATGGCTCGTCGCTGTCAAAATCAACGGCGCGTGAGGCTTTGACCTCAATGCGGATGTTGCCAGTCGCTGTTTCCAGCCAGAAGTCATATTGGCCGGAATAGTGAAGGTCTAGCTTTTTTGACGGCCGTTGCAAATCCGGTATCAATGTTTTCAAATGACCCTGCGCCCACTGCTCGCCAAAATTGCGCGGTGCGCTAATCTCAAACAGGTAAAGATACAGGTTGCGATCCAGGTAGGCGTCCCGCAGTTCATAATACTCGTCCAGCGACAATATATCCGCACCCAAAAGCGTGGAGATGATAAATTCGTATTCATTGAAGGGATAGACAGAGATCAACGTCTCCAACCGTTCCTGAAAAAGTTCCGGTTCGTTCAATCGTTCTATCAACTGGTTGAGCGTGGCTTTGAGTTGTTCCATCCCTTAAAAAAGCCTCGCCTGCACCGGCTCATTTTTTGTCCGTTGCTTTACAGGCGGTTCAACTACCTCGGTAAACACTGTTGGCAAATCCACCTCAAATGGGTGTCCATTTTGCCAGCCGGTTTGGCCCGTTTGCCGGAAGCGTTCCAGCCGCCGGATAGTGATTTCGCAGTAGATGGGGTCAATGTCGGTGGTGTAACAGCGACGGCCATGTATCTCGCTGCTCAAAAGGGTTGTCCCAGAATGGCTAAAGAAATCCAGCACCAGATCACCTGTGTCGGAACTGGCCTGAATGATTCGCTCAATCGCCTTCAATGGCTTTTGGGCGTAACAGCCGGAAACATTTTCCTCCATCCGGTAAAACACCTGCTGTATATCTACCCAGACATTCCCAGGGCGGATATTTTCCGATTTACTCCGTTCCAGATTTTCGGTAATCTCGCCGTTTACCTCTTTGTAGTAGCCGCGCAGAATTTTGGGAATATCGGTGTATTGCACAGTAAAAACCGGATCACCTTTGACGTAGTAGAGCAATTCTTGCCGTATCGCCATCCAATTCTTTTGCGTACCGTAGCCACGCTGGTTACGCATGGTAATAAAGCTGCGCGGCTGAAAAGCAAAATAACGCATCATAAGCATAAAATCCGGCAATGGCTGAAACTGATTGTTCTGATCCGCCCCCAGCCAGACGTAAAACGCACTATTTTCGGCCAACACCTGAAAAGATAGGGCTACCCATTGGCGGCACCAGGATATGTAATCGGCCAGTTCCCGCTCGTCGAAGGCAATGAGATTGTAGGGTGGGTCATGTACCGCCAGTTTTGCCTTTACCCCGTCCATCAGTTCGGTCACAGCGCCAGCATTGGTACAATCCAGACAACCCACTTTGTGCCCGCGTACAGGGTCTATCCATATCTCGCCCGGCTGCAAACGACAATACGGCAATAACTTTTGCCGCAACTCCTCATCTTGATCCAGCCGGGGTAATGGATTGTTTTTCATACGTGTAATTGTTTGTAGTAGGCGATTTATCGCCTACTACGAACGGATCATTGTGTATTTACCGAAGCGTCGTTGACGTGGTAAATGCTCGTACCGTCATTGCGGTATACCTCTTCCAACAGACCGGCGTCGGCCATCTGGTCGAATTTCAGCAAACCTTGTGGGCCGTATAAGACCCATTCCAACTGCCCCACATAGATGTACTCCACGCCGTATTTTTGGATGATGTTCATGGCTTCGGGGATGCCAGTGGTGTTGTACAGCAGATGCACATCCTGAATACGCATATCAATCATCGTGCCGGGCAGGGCGGCCCGCTGCTGCCGCTGGTGGCCGCTCCAGCCGATGATGTTGGGCAGGCCGGTGTACATGGCCACGCGGTTGGTGATGGAGCGGTAGTAGTTGTCGCTGTACCCTTCGGCAATAAGGGGCGAGCCGGGTACGTTGCGTTGGATCCACAGGATGGCGTCGTGATCAAAGACCATCGGCACGGTCTGGCCGTTTTCCTGGTAAGAGATGTAGGGCATAAAATCCATACCGTTCAGGGTGTGGGGGGCATCTTTGTTCATGCGGATGTCCCATTTGGCGCGGGTGGCCAGGATGGGATAGAGCGCGGCGGCAAACAGCAACACCGCCAGCGCCGACGCCCAAACGTATTTGCCGGTTTGCGCCTTTTTGACGCGCTGCCAGCCCCACACGGCCGTGACGCCCCCCGCCACGCTCATCATAAGCCACACCTGCATGTACACCTTGAAAACTGTATTCATACGGCCGGTGCCGTCGTCTACTACGAAAAATTCTACAAAGAGAGTTAATCCCAACGCCGAGGCGATCAGGATGAGTACGATTCGCCGCGTCGGGGACAATTTTTGGCGCAGGCCAAGCAACCCGGCAACCAGCGTCAAGGTCAGTACCACCGGGGCTGCCCAGTATTGCAGCCGCCACAAAATCAGCAGCAGCAGCACGTAGAGCACGGCCGTGATCAGCAACGGAATCCCCGCTACCTCCATCGCCCGCATCCCCTCATACGTCCAGCTTTTGGCCCAATCGCGGAACTCGATGAACAGGTAGCCGACGATGAAAAAGAGGAACAGCCCCCAGATGATCAGGTAGCGGCTGAGGAACGTGTTGGAACCATCCCACAAAACCACTGAGGTGTACCCGGCGGCAAAGTTGCTGCTGAAGGGCAGGTAGGCCAGGAAAGCCAGCACCCAGAGCAGCAAAACTTGCATCACGGCCGTGCCTAGCATGGGCAGGCTGAGTTTACTGCCGTGTGTCTGGTAACTGTAGAAAAAGACGGCCAACGCGCCAATCACCAAAAAGGTGGGGAAGTCCCAGCTATTGGCTGCCAGGAACACGCCAAAGATGATGCCGCCGATAAGCCATTGCACGGCCGTTTCCCCCCAACCATTATTACGCTGTGGCCGGTCTCCCGACCGAGCCACATTCTGGGCGACCACGTTTTGGGCACGGTCTGAAGACCGGCCCAAGCCCATAAGTGACGGCTGCAACGCCAGCGCCACCGCCCAGGCCAGCGCCAGCAGCATCAGCGGCAGGCTGATCATATGCGCGTGCAGATCGCCGTAGAGAAAGGTGAAGAAGGGAAACTCGGTAATCGGCCCCACTTCGCCTTCGTTGGCGTTGATAGCACGGGAGGCGGTCCAGAACCAGTCGCCGGGGTAAATGGGGGCAGTCTGTTCGCCGATGAGACTGACGCCGCCTTGCACGGTGCGCACGGCCGTGCCCAGCACCGGAATGATCTCCTCATAGGACGGGTTGCCCGCCCGGTACCAGGCATTGGTCATCACCCCCACCTGTGCCAGGTTGCCGAGCAGCACGGCCAGGGCGGCGGCAATGAGACCGGCGGCGAGTGATGGGGTGACAAGGTGAGGAGATGTCACCCTGTCACCTTGCCACCTTGTCACCTTGTCATGGTAAGAGACCAAATCATACGCCAGGGCAAACGCGCCCATGCCAGTGAAGCTGAACAGCATGGGCAGGATGAGGTTGTAGGCCAGGGTGGGCATGATGCCGAGCAGTTTGGGCAGGACGCCGACAAATACGAAGCCGTAGTAGTAATAATTGAGGTAGCCCCCGGCAAACCAGGGATCATAGGGTGGGAAGGTGGTGGATTTGAGCACGGCCGTGAAATAGGTCAGATCCATCGGTTTTTCGCCCCCCCAAATCACGTCCCACAGGTCGGGGTTGCCCAGGCGGATGAAAATAGCCAGCAGATACAGTCCCACGGCAATGATTTCGACGGTGAGGATGTAGCCCACATTTTGCCGCACCCAGTTAGTAATCTCGGTGCGGCGGCGCAGGAAGATGAGCAGATTGGCAATAGCCAGCAGCAGTACACCCAACCAGAGTGTGCCGACCGTGTTGGGCAAAATGTCATAACTCGCCAGCAGCCAGCCAAAGTAGGAGACGAGCAATAAGCCCAGGACGCGGGCAAACAGGTAGCCTTTGGAGGGCAGGCCGCGCAGGACAACGGCCGTGAGTGGAAACGCCAGCCAGCCCATCAGCACCACCGCCAACCACCAGACGACGGCCGCGAGTGTTGGGTTCTGGTTCAAGACGCTATCCAGGTTGAAAATCTCGCTAAATGTGCCGTTGGCCCGCTGCACGGCCAGGGCGGCCGGGCTGAGGAAGAGGGCGTTGGGCGTGCGCGTAGCCTGGCCGGGCGTCTGGAATAGCTGCTGTGTCAGGTCAACTTCGCCGAACAACTGCACCACTTTTTCGCGGTCATAATCGGCCGTTTTTTGGAAAATCCAGACGGGTGGATGGTCGTAGACGCTGAACGCTTCTTCGGCGGCCAGATCGCCGGGCGGCGGCCAACCGACGTTGGGTGGTTCGCCCCAACTAATTTTTCCGGCGGTGTCGCTGATGTACAGCGGACCGATATGGAAATTGGCGTGCTGCTGTTTGACCAGTTCAAAGCCCAGTTCGCCGCTGAACAGGGCTTCGTAGTAACGAATCATCAGGGGGTAGGTGAGGGGCAGACGAGGCAGATGCCAGACGGCGCGTTGGCTGCTCATCACCACGTAGTCGGCTTCGTCCAGCCAGGCGACCAGTTCGTCCCGTTTGAGCATGTCGTCGGGATTGGTGACGGGGCGCTGGCTGTTTTGGACTTCGGTGTAGTAGCTGCCAAAGGGGTAACGGCCGTCTACCACCACCGGCAGCAGATCATCCCAATGTTCGGTGAGGAAACGGCTGGTGTCGGCTTGAACACGGCCGTTGGAGAGCATGTGCACCTGTAATTGCTGCGGCGTTTCGGCAGTGACAAAGGTATCCGGCAGGTCAAGCAGGGCGGGGGCGCGTTCGCTG
>CAYXUZ010000251.1:0-6333 GCA_964467705.1 uncultured Ardenticatenaceae bacterium
GGACGGGAAAGTTGGGGATGCGCGGGGGGGCGGGGCGTCCGTCATTCTCCATCGGGCTGGAGGGGCGCGCCGGCCGCCAGCGCATTCGCCACTTTATGGGCGGCCAGAGCAGCGGGCGAATTCCAGGGGACGATGGCCACAGCCGGCCCCAGCGGTTTACGCAAAATCTCCACTTCACCCAGCGGGCCAGGTGCGGCAGTCCGCGTGTGTCCGCTGCGCAGCACACCCGCCGCCCCCTTGAACGCCAGCCAGACAATGGCGTTCACAAAATTGGTCAGGCTGATGACCATGCCGGTGTGATAAGACTCGACGGTCGCAATCAACGGCGTCATGGGCATGAGGGCGGCGGCGGCCGCATCCAGCCGGTCAGCCCGTTCGTGAGCCGGTAAGCAGGCCCAGTCGCCCGCTTCATACACACGCTGCGCCGTTTCCAAAGCGCGGGTCACGTTCTCCGGGCTGGTTGCCAGTTGTGGGGCGATTGGCTCGCCCGTGTTCGGGTTGCTCACCCAGCCGCCCAAATCCAGCGACGGCCGTAGGCGCTCCCCGTCAATATAATCAAACAATTGAAAACGACTATGCACCTCTTCAAGAGAAGGGATGGTTATAGCAGGTGTTTCCATGGCAACTCCTTTTTATTTTTAGCCATCAATTCTTTTTATAAACATGCGTCACACTGCGAACCTCATGCACCGGGCCATCCGCGCCGCGTGGATCGAGGGGGTGGCGGGCGGCGGCGAAAGGGGAGAGCTTCACGCCCCGTGCCGTCAGTGTGCGCACGGCCGTCCCGTTGCGATAAAGCACCGTCATCCGCACACGCCGGTCAAAGCCATCCAGCGTAATACAATCCGGTTCGCTGTACCGCGCCAGCGGCTCGTCGGTATTGTTCTGGGCCAGAAACCAGAGCACACCTACGCCGCCGGAAACGCCAATATGCTGCGGGGCGTCCGGCCCCAGTTTGTCGAAATAGAGTACGCCGTTTTTCAATCTGGCGGTGAAGGAGCGGGCGTGGAACGGCCGTCCGGCAAACGTGACGTTGGTCTGGAGATAATGCTCGCCGTCAAAATCAATGTAGACCAGATTATCAAACGGAGAGTCGCCCGGCGCGCCGCTCCAGGGATCATGCGCCAGCGGCGATCCGTCCAGATTAAACGTCTCAATATGGTCATGCCACACCCCGCGCATCAACGTCAGTGCGTGGCCGACTGTGCCGGGAGGAAAGGAGAATGTGTTGGTCATAGGTTTCCTCAGTAGAAGCCGGGCTTTTGGCAAGAGCCTGGCTTCTAGCCGCCCGCTAAGCCAAATTGTGCCTGCGCCGAATCGGTAATAATCGCTTTGGCCGCTTCGATGCGCCCCCGCTCCGCCGGGAACGCCTGCACCAGCCCCATCGTCAGGTCACGCAGGCCGCGCGCGACCACGCCCTGGTTGCCGGTGTTGCTCGTGCCGCACACCTTGAGTGCATTCACGGCCACCTGATGCGCTGCCTCGCAGACCACCCCTTTACACAGCCGCCACTGTTTGACGACATCTCCTTTAGGCAGAATAGGGGGATCGGCCGTTTCCAACTCCAATTGGCGGCGCGTCCACAAAAAACCGGTCTCCAGGTCAACCGCCATGCGCCCAATCAACTCCTGGTGAAACGCGCTCTCCGCAGCAATCAACTGGCCCGTGTCTTGAAACTTGAGGCGGCTCAAAAAGCCGATGGCGTAGTCGTACACCGCCTGGGCAATGCCCAGGTAGAGGGCAACGACGGCCAATTGATTGCCTACATAACTGCCCCGGCTCATCTGCATCATCTTGAGAAACGCGCCGGGCACAGTTAAGGCTTCTTCGGTCGGCACAAAAACGTCTTGCAGCACAATGCCGTGTGTGGCCGTGGCCCGCATCCCCAGAGAATCCCACTGCGCCCGCTCCGACACACCCGGCGCGGCGCGGGGGACGAAGAAAATGGCCATGCCATTCAGGTCGGCGGCGTCCTTGATTTTGGCTTGCACCAGATATTCGTCGGCGACGCCGGTGGAGCAGCCGAACGATTTGACGCCGTTCAGCAGCCAGCCGCCTGCCGTCGGCGCAGCTTCCGTGGAGATAAAAACGGCGCTGTTGGCCGACTTGGCCGCTTCGCTGGCAAAATTAGCCAGGAAACGGCCGTCCCGCCCCATTTTAAGCAGCAGTCGTTCGGCAAATTGGTGAGTGGCCGCCGTTTCGGTCGCGTCGGGGAACAGCCCGGCCTCCAGCGCCTCCAGCGCCAGTAAGCCACGCGAGGCGCTGCTGCAATGGAAGAAGAAGGAGAGTCCGGTGGAGGGGCAGGCCGTTCCCAGGGCAAACGCCGCTGCCGCCAGATCGCGCAGGCCACCGCCCAGCCCACCATATTGCTCCGGGATAATCAGCCCAAACAGCCCGGCGTCGCGCAGAAAGGGGATGTTTTCGCGGGGAAATTCGCCCGCCTGGTCGGCGGCGACAGCGTTGGCTCGCAAGGCGGGCAGCACGCTCTCCACTCGCCGGGCGATGGCCGCTTCTTTCTCGTTCATGTGCTCTACCAGCAGCGCGCCGGTTAGTTTCTCTGTCATATGTGTCTCCTTTGATTGACCGCTGGCGGTCATCCTGCCGCCACCACACCCTCTTCGATCAACGCCTCAATCTCATCATCCGCCATGCCCAATTGCGCCAGCAACGGCCGTGTGTGTTCGCCAATTTGGGGTGGGTGTTGGGTGACGACCGCGCCTTGCCCATTGAGCAGCAGGGGCAGGCGCGGCAGACGGGTCTGACGGCCGTCGGGCAAGACGGTTTCCAACAGACTGCCACCGGCCAGCAACTGCTCGTTGTCAAACAAATCTTCCGGTTGGGCGATGGGGGAAAAGGGGAGTTCTGCCTGTTCGCAGCGGCGCAGGACGTCGGCCGTACTGTGGTTGGCGATCATGTCGGCAATTTGGGGGATGAGCCAGTCACGTTGATCAATACGGCCGTTATTGGTCGCCAGCCGTTCATCCACCAGCCAATCCGTCCGGGCAAATAGCTCGCAAAAGCGCACCCACTGTTTGTCGCTGGTCACGCCGATGAAAACCAGTTCATCGTCGGCGGTGGTAAATGTGCGGTAGATGGCCCAGGCGCTTACCCGCTCCGGCATGGGCGGCACGGCTTCCTGGGTGATGGCCGCGTAAGCCATGTGGTGCCCCATGATAAAGGCGGCCGTCTCAAACAAGGCGCTGCTGACAAACTGCCCCCGCCCGGTGGCGTCCCGCTCGCGCAAGGCTGCCAGGATGGCAACCGCCCCGTAAACGCCGCCCATGATGTCAATGATCGAAGCGCCGGCCCGCAACGGCCGTCCCGCCGGGCCGGTCATGTAAGCCAGGCCGCTCATCATCTGCACCACCTCATCCAGCGCCAGCCGGTTGGCATAGGGGCCAGGCAGGAAACCTTTCAAGGAGCAGTAAATCAGGCAGGGATGGGCAGCGGCCAGCGTTTCATACCCCAGCCCCAACCGCTCCATTGTCCCAGGACCAAAATTCTCGATCAAAACGTCGGCCGATTCCAGCAGCTTGCCCACCAACTCCCGCCCCATCTCCGTTTTAATGTTGATGGCCACGCTTTTTTTGTTGCGGTTAAAGAAGGCGTAATAGCCCGCGCCAAACCCTTTCAAATTGCGGGTGGGGTCACCCGCCAGCGGCTCAACGCGGATCACTTCCGCGCCCAGGTCGGCCAGCGTCAGCCCACAAGCCGGGCCGAGGACGGCATGGCTAAATTCCAGGACGCGCAGGGAGGAAAGGGTGTTAAGCATACCCCCCCCGCTCCCGCAAATAGTTCACCAGCCCACCCGCGTTGAGAATCTCAATCATCTGCTGCGGCATACGGACGGTCGGGAATGATTCGTGGCGGCGGTGATTGGTGACCAACCCGTTGACCAAATCTATGGAGAGAGCATCGCCCGATTCAATAAAGTGCCAATCCACTTCAATGACCGGCAGGCCAACGTTGATGGCGTTGCGGAAAAAAATGCGGGCGAAACTCCGGGCGATTACCGCCGAAACACCAGCCGCTTTGAGAGCCAGCGGCGCTTGCTCGCGGGAGGAGCCGCAGCCGAAATTGTTGCCCGCTACCAGAATGTCACCTGGCTGCACCGTCGCGGCAAAGGTGGGGTCAAGGTCTTCCAAAACGTGGGCGGCCAGGGCCGACATATCGAGCGTCTTGGTGTATTTACCGGGAATAATCCGGTCGGTGTCAATGTTGTCCACGTCGTAGACACGGGCGATGGTCACAGTTCTGGCTCCGTAATCTCGCCCGCCAACGCGGAAGCGGCCACAACGGCCGGCGAGCCGAGATAGATGGATGCTTTGGGATTGCCCATGCGTCCCTGAAAGTTGCGATTGGCTGAAGAAATGACCGCTTCGCCGTCGCCGGGCACGCCCAAATGGGAGCCTACGCAGGGGCCACAGCCAGAGGTGATAAAGGTTGCGCCTGCTTCAGAAAGGATGGCGATGGTGCCGTCGCGCAGCGCTTCATTAAAAACCTGTTTGGAAGCAGGGGCGATGATCAGGCGGACATCGCGGCGCAGCTTTTTGCCTTTCAACACCTGCGCCGCCGCCTGCAAATCCTCCAGGCGGGTGTTGGTGCAGGAACCGATAAAGGCGTAGTGGATTTTGGTTCCCTTTAGTTCGTCAATGTCCACGACATTGTCTGGGGCATGAGGTTTGGCGATTTGGGGGCGCAAATGGGAAACGTCAAAGTGTAATTCCTGCTCATACACGGCGTCGGGATCCGGTAAAGTGGGCGTAAACGGATACCAGAGGTCGAGACCGGTAGGGTCAACCAGGCCGGTTTTGGCCCCCATTTCGGCGCTCATGTTGGCCAGGGTCATGCGGCTGGCCAGGGTCATGTGGGCTACCGCTGCGCCGGTAAATTCGACCACCCGGTAATTGGCCCCTTCCGCGCCAATTTGTTTGACCAGGAAGAGGATCACATCTTTGGTGGTGGTGTTGGCGGGTAAACGGCCGTTCAGCGTCATTTTGATCGTCTGCGGCACCTTGAGCCAGGTCTGGCCGGTGAGCATGGCGGCGGCCAGATCGGTGGAGCCGACGCCCACGCCAAAGGCATTTAACGCGCCATAGGTGGGGGTGTGGGAATCGGCCCCCAGGAACAAGTCGCCCGGTTTGACATGCCCGTTCTCCACCATCAACTGGTGGCAGATGCCTTCGCCCACGTCGTAGAGGCGGCAGCCCATTTCGGCGGCAAAGTCGCGCATCAATTTGTGCAGATTGGCCACGGTCTCGTTGGGGGCGGGGGCGGCGTGGTCAATGACCAGGGAGACGCGCTGATTGTCCCAGAGGGTACGGCCGTTCATGGCCCGAAAAGCGCGAATCGCCAGCGGCGCGGTGGCGTCGGTGGCCATCACCCCATCCACACGGACGATGGCGATCTCTCCGGCCTGAACCGCCTGCCCCGCCTGACGAGAAATGATTTTTTCAGAGATGGTTTGGCCCATAGGATTTACACAGAACTGACAGGTTTTGCAAAATCGGTCAGTTCTCGATCAGATCAACTGATGCATCTTTGCCGGTAATTCCTTGCCTAAAAATTCCTCCATACGGCGGGAGAGAGCGGCTACCGGGGGCAAATCTATGCCGGTTTGTATGCCCATTTCATGCAGCATGTAGGCGGTATCTTCTGTGGCGACGTTGCCTTTGGCGGTGGGGATGAAGGGGCAGCCGCCCAGTCCACCGAAGGAAACGTCAAATATTGTGACGCCCGATTTGAGCGCGGAAAGCAAATTAGCCAGCCCTTGTCCGCGAGTGTCGTGCAGGTGGAAGATGAGCGGCGTTCCGTTGGCCAGGGGCAGCAGTTCTTGGGCCATGCGGCGCATGGCCTGAGGGTTGCCCAGCCCGGCCGAATCGGCCAGGGAAAGTTCGTCAACGCCCATCGCCAGGAATTGGCGGGCCATGCTGATGACTTTGCCCTGCTCGATTTTGCCCTCGAAGGCGCAGCCAAAGGCGGCCTGGACGCCAGTGCGAACGCGCAAGCCATGTGATCTGGCCTTTTTCGACCATGGCGGCCATATCCGCCATGCCCTCGGCGATGGTGGTATTGGCATTTTTGCGGGCCAGGGTTTCGCTGGCCGGGACGCCCATTTCCACCTGCTGTACCCCGGCGGCGATGGCCCGTTCCAGGCCGCGCATGTTCAATACCAGGGCACTGTAAATGACCCCTTTGCGCCGGGGCAGGCGGGCGAATAGTTTTTCAGCGTCGGCCATTTGGGGCACGATTTTGGGATTGACAAAGGAGGCGACCTGAATCTGGCGCAGACCGGCATCGGCCAGCCGTTGAGCGTATTCCAGCTTCATCTCA
>CAYXUZ010000252.1:0-6283 GCA_964467705.1 uncultured Ardenticatenaceae bacterium
ATTTGAAGTGGGCGGAAGGGATTCACCGGGGAGTGCGGCGCATGGAAGAGGTGGTGGAAAACATTCTGGATGTAGCCAAGATTGACAGCCGCTCGCTCGATTTGTTCATGTCGCCGCTGAATATGCGTTTTCTCATTCAACAGGTGGTGCGCCGCCTGGAGAAGGAGTGGGCCGGCCGCCAACTCATCATTACGGTGGCGGATATGCCCGGCCTGCCAGAGGTGGAAGCGGATGCGGAGGCGATGGAGAAGCTGTTTACCCATTTGCTGATGAATGCGGTGAAGTATACGCCGGACGGGGGTTTTATTCGGGTGGACGGCCGTGCCCACACCACATCCAACAATGGCAGCGGCGAAGTGACCGGCGTGGAAATTATCATCTCCGATACGGGCATTGGCATTGCCCCGGAAGTGCAGGAACTGGTATTTGAGAAATTTTTCCAGACGGGCAAAGTAATGCAGCACTCCTCCGGCAAAACGACATTTAAGGGGGGGGGGTCGGGGATTGGCTTAGCCATTGCCAGGGGAATTGTGGAAGCGCACAACGGCCATATCTGGGTAGAAAGCGCGGGCTACGACGAAACCGAATGTCCCGGCAGCGCCTTTCATATCATCCTCCCCCTGCGCCAATCCCATCTGACAGACGGCAGCACTCTTGCCATCCCGGAAGCACAACCACAATAAACAGTCAGGGCCGAGTCGGGGGCCTCTCTGGGGGGAGCTGCACCACCTCCAGCCAATACTTACCAATTTCCTCCACCACCTCCACCAGACTATTATAAGTCACAGATTTGGTGACAAAAGAATTGGCCCCAAAATCATAGCTTTGCTGAATGTCTTCTTCCATTTCTGATGAAGTCAGAATAACTGTAGGAATGCGACGTAATAGTGGGTCTGACTTGATCTTTTGCAGCGCATCCAGCCCAGACATACGCGGCATATTCAAATCAAGCAATATCAAACTGGGGAGAGGTTTATCTTTTAAAGTTGCATACGAACCGCGCCGATACAAATAGTCCATCAGCACCGCGCCATCGGAGACAGTATGAACTTCATGTTCCATGTTAATATGCGCCAGTGCTTCCTGGGCCAGCATACAATCTTCGGAATCGTCATCGGCCATCAAAATAATGATGGGTTTGCGCACATTTGCCAAAATTGTCTCCTGTTACCCGATCCTGCCTGAGCATCACAGGAGAGGTAACACATATGCTAGTATAACAATTATGACGTGACCAACAAGGTGCGTTAATTCGCTATCCGGTTTGGGTGTTTTGTGTATAATTTAAGCCGATGTGTGGTGATGGCCGGTGTGCATAGTGTGGCCCCAGCTAAGTAAGAAAGAGGTTTTTCATGTCGGACAACGCAAACAGGTCAGGCCAACCCCCGGAACTGATGCGTGTGTTAATTGCAGATGATGTGATGGAGACACGCCGCAGTACCCGGCTGATGATGACCTTAGTGCCAGAAGCGCGGGTGGTGGCAGTGGCCGAAAACGGCCGTCAGGCTCTGGAAATGGTGCGCCAACACCGACCTCATGTAGTCCTCATGGACTTGAATATGCCAGAAATGGATGGGCTGCGCGCCATCCGGCTCATTCGCCAGCACCGCCCCCAAATCGTCTGCATCATTCTCTCCGCCGAACGGAGCCAGGAAACCGTTGAAGAAGCCATGCAATTAGGCGTCCACGATTATTTGATCAAGCCTTTCACCTCCGACCAACTGCTGGCGGTGATGCAGCGGGTTCGGGAGCAAGTCTTCGGCAACCAGTGGCAAGAGCTACAGACGCGCAAACAGAAACAGGAACGGCAGGTGGAGCTAAAAATGCTGGCCGAAGAGTTTATGAAAACACGGCGGACTGACGCCAAAGCGATGGCCGTATTTGAAGAATTAGCCAGTTTGCCTGATTGTGATGTCCGCTACCTGCGCGCGCTGGCTATCATTTATGTTTTTCGCCAGCAGTGGAAACGGTTGCGGCTATTGGCTCAACACCTGGAAAAAAATCCCAACAAATAGTGGTGGAGTAGAAAATATATAATGCGGATGATGGTTTACGGCCGTGTCCGGTTTGCTCACCAACGGCAAGTAAATGGCATAGCTGGCTGTTGGTGGTGGCATGGTAAACTGCGCCACCACCGGATCATGGTCACTGGCCTGTTCATCCGGGGGAAATTCAGCATTCACATGCACAATATCAACGGCAACGGCCGTCTGTTTCGCCAGATATTCGCTGACCAAAATATGATCCAATACCTGCGCATTACCCTCGAACAAATAGGTGTACCGTTCCTCTTCCGGCAAGGTGGTGATCAGGTTCGTCAGTACCCCATCTTGCATCGCCAGCAAGGGCAGCGCAAAAGGGAAATCATTTAGGTCGCCCAACACCACCACATGTGCCGTGGCGTCCAGATCCAAAATCTCTTGTACAAAATCATGTACCACCTGCGCTTGTGCCAGCCGTTTGGCTTCCGAGACTAATACGGGTGGCTGGTAACGGCCGAACAGCGGCCCATCCCCCCCTTTAGAATTGAGATGATTGGCAATGAGAATGAACGAATAACCATTGAAGAGAAATTCGGCGGCCAGGGGTTTGCGGCTGCCGTCAAAAGCGGGGTGCTGCGGGGCAATGCGGCCTGGACTGGCGCTGAGTTCTACACCCCGGCTGCCCAATGAGACAGTGGTAGTGAGTACGGCCGTGCCCCCTGGCCTGTCCACAAACGTCACCCGCCCCGGCTGGAATAAAAAGCCGACGCGGATATTGCCGCCCGGTTCACCACCATCCTGATTGTCCACCGGGGCAATATCCCGGAAATCATACACCGGGCCACCGGCATCAATGATTGCCCCAATCAACGTCTCGTATGTTTCACTAGCGTCTGTAATACCGTTATCCACCGGGCCGTTGTTATCTTGCACCTCTTCCAGAGCAATGATGTCTGGCGCGCTCAGGTTATCCACAATAATCGCCGCCAATGCTTCAAAACGGGCCGGATCATCCTGGGCATCCAGGTTTTCCACGTTAAAGGTGGCAATGGTTAACCGGTCGGTGTCGCTACTGAGGATGGTCGCTTCCTGTTCCAATCCACCGGTTGTGGCCGCCGGTAAGGGATTCACATTTAGCAGTTTGAAGTTGCCAAAACTATAATCCAGGACGCCGGTGATAGGGGAGGTAAAAGTGCCTCCCACTTCATAATCGTCGCTGTGGGGAATGAGCGTATCGTCAATGAAAATGCGTTCCGGGTTGAAATCATCGGCGCGGATGACAAGCGCGCCGCGCGGACTGAACAGCCCACCATTGTCCCCGCTATCACTAACCACAATGACCTCGTTAAAGTAGGTCCTGCCAACCACAATGGCTTCGTTTATCTGTGCCAGCATCCCTTCCAGACTTTCGTAAAAATCAATACCGTCTTCGGTTGGGTCAAAGTTGGGCGTCTGGTTCACATCGCCGTTGGCGTCGTTGTCAATGATCTGGTGGGGCGGCACACGGCCGTTGCTGCCCACCACAACCGGCTCTGGTAGCGGTTGGCCGGTTGCCAGCAAATCAATCGTGACATTGCGCAGTTGGGTGTTTGACAAATTGCCGGATCCTATCCCTTCGCTGGTGAACTCGTCCACCGTACCCGTGACCGAAATGAGATCGCCGACAGTGACGGTAGGTGTACCAGCCGTATAGATAAAGATGCCTTCGGAGGTGGCCTCGTCTGCATCAGGGTTGGGGTCTTGCAGGAAGAAGCCGTTGTCAGACACGGCCGTAACCACCCCTTGCACTCCCGTTACCACTTCACCGGCCAACAACGAATAGTGCCGCGCTCCCTGGATGTGGTGAATCGCCAGCGTGCCACTGACAACCAGGGTGGATACAGGCATACCAAAAGTAGGTGTGACAAAGTTAGCGGCGGTGATGGCGTATTGGTTATTTTCAATCACGGCCGTGCCCTGTGTGGCCGTCACCGCAAAACGAACGATCAGGCTGCTCTGGTCGGGCAGGGACGGCCGTGTCCAGGAAACCATGTCATCGGCATAGCTCCCGCCGTCGAGCGCGTAGGCAAAATCGGCCAGTGCGGGCAAAGCGTCAGTAATCACCACGTTTGTGAGCGTCAGTCCCATTGTGTTGGCGATGTAGAGGGTGTAGGTGAAAAGCTGCCCTGGGTTTACCCGCGCCGGGGCTTCTTTGCTGATGACGGGCGCGTTGCTGTTGAAAATGACATCCGCCGGACGGCGCGGTTTGATCTCAAACTCGTCCTGGAATTGGGTGCTGAAACCGGTGACTACGGCCGTCATCCCATTTTGCAGCCCGCCGCCACACACATCAATCCCCGTGTCCACATCCACATACACCAGCGCCGCGCCTGTGCCGTCATCCAGATAAAACTGCGCCGGGCAGAGCAGATTGGACACGGTGCCAGTGATGATTGCCAGCCAGCCTTCGCTGCTGCCATTGGCGATTTGCCCGGTGGTGAAGGGCAGCGGCGTGGGTTCTGGCCCTGGCCCCAGATTGGCAAAATACAGGATGGGTGCGGCCATCTCCTCTTCATTTTGGAAGGTGTCGCGGGTGGCTATCAGCCGCACGGTGTCACCCAAATTGAGCAGGGGCGGTGGGCTGTAGAAAACGGCAATGCCACCGCTGGCGTCTTGTACGCCCCAGCCGTTGGGGTGGTACGTGCCGGGGGTGTAGATGACCTGCCCGGTGATGCCCAGTACGTCGCCATCGTTGGCGGCGCGAGCGGTGGCGATGGGGACGATGGGGTAGACGGTGGTGGGGTGAACGGCCGTATTATCGGCCGGATTGGCATCACTAACAGATGCGGCAATGGTGACGGTGTTGGTGAGGGTGGTGGCAACAGGAATGGTGGAGGTTACGGCCGTGACCAACGTGAAGGTATAACTGCTACCTGGGTTCACGGCTCCGGCCAACCAGACAGGCGCGCTCGCGGTGCAGGTAGGGCAGGGCAGACCGCTGGTATCGGTGATATAAGTGAGGCCGGTGGGCAGGGTGTCGGTAATGAGTACGGCCGTTGCCGCTGTTGCCCCACTGTTGCCGTAGCTGACGGTGTAAGTAATGGTTTCGCCGGGGAAGGCCAGCGAGGGGCCGGTTTTGACGATGTGGAGATCAGGCGGGCAGCCATTGGCGATGCCGGGTGTGGGTGGATGTGGGGCGTAGGTACTGGTGTTGCGCAGGCCGCCCGCGCCGTTGGGGCAGCGCTGGCTGGCGTGGGACATGCCGTTGCCGCCGCCATTTTCATTCACCTGCGGCTGGCCGGGATTAAGCAAAATAAGCAGGCCAGGATCGTCGGGGTCGTCGGTGTCATAAACGAGGGCGTCAATCAGATTGGTGGTGGTCACGGCCGTGCCGCCGGGGAAATTGCTGCTATCACTCAGATAGAGAGCGACAGCGTCCGGGCCGTTTTGCAGGGTGTTGTCGTTGAAGATGAGGTCTACGCCGGGTACGGCCGTGTTGCCAATGACAAAATAGCCGTTGGCGTCGGTAGCGTAGCCATCCAGGTCAATGCCAGAGGTGAAGGGGGAGAGGTTATAACTGGTATCACTGCTGCCATTGAAGGCTACCAATACCAGACCGTCCAACGGTGTGTTACCCACGCCGCCATCATACAGTTCAATGAATTCACCCGCGTCTGTGCCCACCTGGTCGGCATCTAGTTCATTGATGAGGACGTCCCCTCCGCCAGATGTATCCGTATTAGCGAATGAGACACGAAGGGGGTGGATGAGGACGGCCGTGACCAGCCCCAACCCCATGCCCAGCGCCCATACCAGATAAACCAGCCGCCCATAAACGCGCATGATCGTTTCCTCCTGACCCGGTTTCACCAAACAGGCAATGAACCCTATAAACAAACCTTTGCTTCCCGGAATGTTTCGATTTCGGCATTGGTATATCCAATTTCATGCAGCACGGCCGTCGTGTCTGCCCCCACCTCACCCCCCACATGGTGGTAAACGGGTTCCGTCTGTGAAAACTTGAACGGGCTGCCCACCTGGAATTGGGTGGTGCCATCTGGTTTGGGCACGTCCACAATCAGTTGTCGCGCCTGCGTTTGGGGGTGGGCCACCATTTCGGGAATGGTCAACACCGGCTCCACGCACACATCATACCCGGCAAAAATGTCCGTCCATTCAGGCAACGCCTTCCCCAAAATGGTTGCCCGAATTTCAGCTTTGAGCGCCTGTTGATTGGCTGCCGACTGGTCAAAACCACGTGGAATTAAATCAGGTCGTTCGATGGCCTGGCAAAACCCTTCCCAAAATTTCGGTTCCAGGCT
>CAYXUZ010000253.1:0-3475 GCA_964467705.1 uncultured Ardenticatenaceae bacterium
GAAGTTGATGTCGTCGGCCAGTTCCAGGTAGTAGCCCGTCGCCCCGCTAACGGCAGCCCAGGTGAAGTCTGGTGTGACCGGGATGTTGGTGGCCATATCGGCCGGGGTCAGCAGGGTGGGCACGCCCGGTGCGGACGAGGCCACGTTAAGTTGGACAGTAGTGGTGTGCGTGGTTGTGAGCGACATGCCGACCACATCAATGGCATAGCCACCGGCGGCCGCGCCGTTAGTGCCAATGGTGAGGGTACTGGTGTAGGGTGGTGGCTGATTGTTCACGCTGAATACGGCCGAGTTCGGTGGGTTTGGCTGACCTGATGCACTCAGGATCACGTTCGCGCCAAAGCCATTAAATTCGGTCACATTGACGGTGAATTCAGCATCGTTTGGTGAGCAGACACTCAGTGTATCTGGTGTGACTTCCACGCCAAAATCAGCGGTGGGTACATCTGGAACCACGTACACGCAGGTCAGGTAGATGTCGTGCATGTCTTGTAGTTCCGATGCTGAGTAGCCCATGTCAATAGCGGCCTGGTAAACGGCGTTGGCCGCATCTTCCTGATTGGTGCTGGAATTGGTCATGCCCAGCCCTTCCCACATGGCTCTGTCCATCTGCTGCTTGCCAATTTCATCATAGACGCGCATATTGCAGGTAGACCATATCTGGCCGTCTGTGTGAATTTGGCCGGTCAGGCCACCTGGATAAAGGGCCGGGTAATTGGTTACTCGTCCGGGCCAGAATGGATTGTGCCCGTCCCAGTTAAATACCCATTGATATTGGGGATCACTGGGCTGCCAATATCCCAGACTGCGGTTGTATGATTGTGCCCAGTAGTCGCCGGTGCCTTCACTGAGGCCATTTACTTGCGATAAGCCCCCGTTTGTTACCCAATCGTGCAGGCCATGACCTAACTCATGGTGAATGACATCGGAATCTTCGGCATCATCCACCCCACCTTCACCAAAGGCCACTTCGCCGGAACCGGTGCTGTAATGAGAATTGTCAGCGCCGCTCAAGCCGTGCGGGTCAAAACGCACGCCGCCGCTGTATTGATAGGGCATGATGTTTAGCCCCAGAGTCTCATTCAAATAGCGCATGGAGGAATCAATATGGTAGTAGGTGTTGGCAGCTTCAAAGGCATCATCAAAGCGGTTGTAATTCCAGACATTGGTGACCTGGGAGAAGAGACCCTTGAAGGGAGATTCTGTGTCGCGGATGGCGGCGTAAGTGCCATCGAGATGATACATACCACCGGTAAAGGTGATGTCTTGTAAGGTGACGCTCATCAGTTCGCCGTCTAGCTGAGGGGTAGTCGCGTCGTTGCCGTCTGTGAAGCCGGGATCGTCATAGGTGGCAGTGGCGGATGAGAGGGGGTCGGGGTCAAAGACATTGCCGGTGCCAGTGACGAGACCGCTATTGGTTACGGCCGTGCTGCTTTCTCCTACCGCTTCAATGTCCAGGCTCTGGTTTACCAGTTTGAGAAATTCGCCGGTATGAGCGTCTACCATGGCTTCCCAATCACCCAGCGGGTCGTTAGCCACGATATTCACGCGATAAACCAGGTAGGTCTGACCTTGTAGGAAATAAAGCATGAGATCGCTCTTTTCTACCTGGGTTTTGCCCGTGACGCCCAAGTAGGTGCGCACGAATTCGGTAGCGTCAACGGCCGTTAAAGAGGGCATCAGGTTGGTGGGGACAACCAATGCGCTTTTGTAGTCATTGGCGACATAAGTGACGGTATGATGGTTATTCAGATGAACAACCACGTCTGATTTATAGACCGGTATGCCATTAACAACCTGCTGGAAGCGAACCGTAGGGCCTGATGGCCCCTGTCGAGTGAATGTATGTTCCAGATCACTCAAGTCGGGTGTTTGCAGATGCAACAGGGCGGCATTGGCACGCAGATATTGTTGGGCCATCTCCACCGGTGTACCCGGTGTTATTACATCATTCACAGCATATAGCACCAGGGGTTGCCCGGTTACGGTGCTGACGCGCTGGTTGCCATTGCGGATAGAAGGTTCCAGTTCATCAGGGGCGATTTGGGTGATACCTTGCTGATTTGATGGGGCGGCAGCAGGTTTGGCAGTATTGCTGCTGGCGGAAAGGCTGCTAAACCAGCCCAACAGGAGCAGTAAAACGGCCAGGGTAAATGCCAGAACAGTGATTGGTTTTTTTAACATCATTTCTCTCCTCGAGGTTCAATACGCCGTTAACAAAATAATCTGAACTTTCTTGTGTCATTTGGCTAGTCTTCGAGAAAGAATGTCTCCCATTTGTAGAGGAGAGAGATTCCTCGCTCCGAAGACTTCGCTCGGAATGACAGGCAAATATAAAAAGTTAAGAAGACTTATTTAACGGTGTAATCAATACTATTCACATAAACAAGGAAGTGACTTTTCGAGCAAAATAGTTGATCTCAACACTAACGAGAAAGCTCGGAGGTCGCCTGCATGGGATACAGAATACGAGAAATCACTGCCGAAAGCAATTTTTGCCGGGAATTAGCGGAGATGCTTGAGCGTATTTTGCCAGCCAAAGATTTCTTGAAAAGGAGACAAAAGCATATCGGCGCCCTCAGCCTGAAATCTCGTTCAGAGATGCTGTAGTTGTTATTTGCAGTGTATTGGCTTTAGCGACACTTGAGGCCACTAAAGTGGCGACTACGAACAAGAGGGTCACGGCCGTAATCACCGCGCCCGCATAAAAATCCAACGGGCGAAAGGTAAAGACCACTTCATGTTGCCCGGCAGGCACGGCCACAGCCCGCACGACGGAGTTGGCCCGGTATACATCAGTTGGTTCGCCAGCTACGGTCGCCTGCCAGCCGGGGTAATGGGTATCGGCCAGCACCAGGTAAGCAGGGCCATCGCTGTGGGCGGCGATGGTGATACGGTTGGGGGTATAGTCAGTTATGACGGCCGTGCCGGTTCCACCTGGTGTGTAGGCATCCACCTGGGTCTCTATCTCCAGCACGGCCGTTTCGTGTAATCGCCCCTGGTTGGCCAGCACCCGCGCCAGCGCCATCTCTGCATTCGGGGCAATCAAGCCCTCTGGTACCAGGTAGGCGCGCGGAAAATACCCCTCATTCAAATAGACCCGCGTCTTGCCCTCTTCATGCGCCAGGGCTGGCCGGGGCAGGTAATAACTGCGAAAAGCGAGAGCAGAGCCGGAAGCGCCAACGGCCGTCTCCCCCTCACCGCTAAATGTCACCGCCAACAAAAATTCGCGCCCCCATTCGGTCGGAAAGGGGCTAAAGAAAAACGAGGCCCACCCATCGGTCAACGGCTGGCCTACCTCCCAGGTGGCGTGGGCCAGTTCCTGGCTGCCATCTGGCGTGAAAATGCGGGTAGTAAGAGTGCCTGTAGCTCCTTCGCCGACCTGCAAAGGGAGGTCAATCCGGTGCAGCCCGGCGTCAGGCATGGTCAGGGGTTGGCTCACGGCCGTGTCCGCCACATTCACCCACGTATCCAC
>CAYXUZ010000253.1:3485-6163 GCA_964467705.1 uncultured Ardenticatenaceae bacterium
GCGCCGGGCCGTCTACTGACGTCTCTGCATACCAGTCGCGGATCGTGACCACGTACTTCAAATTGACCGCGTCCAGCAGCGGCGACTCCAAGCCGTGCAGCGGCATGAGTTCCCGCTCAAAATAAATGGCCTGCTCCCCCTCGGCGGCGCTGATGTAATCTACCCAGGTCTGCAAAATGGCCGGTTCGTAGCCGCTAATGGCCGGGATGCGCTCCTGCAAATTACTGTTGGGCGGGTAAGCCACTCCTTCCGGTAGAGTGGCGATGCGGTACGGTTCCGGGTCACTGCGCAAAAATTGAGAGGTGGCGGTCGGCGGGTATAGATCAGCCACATCCCCCACCGTGTTGTAATCATGCCCCGCCCAGAACAGGTCAACCACGACCACCAGCAGCACCAGCCCGGCAAACAAACCCGTTCCCAACCGCGGGCGCAGCAGCAGTAACAGCACGGCGACCAGTAGCGCCGCGCCGAACCAGGGCAGCCCGGCCGTCCACACTTCCCGTTCGGCCTGGTACCACACCCCATAAACCAGCAGGATGAGCAGCAGCACGGCCGTAACCACCCCCACGCCCCACTTCACCCACCGCTGATCCACGTCCGGTTGCAGCAATTTATCTAGCGCCAGGGCCGCGAGTACGGCCGTGCAAAAGACAACGGCCGTCACCGCCCGGCTGGGCCACAGCCCGTTAAAAACCGGCAGCCCCCAGAGCAGCGCATAAAGCGGTGTGCCCAACGCCCACAACAAGGTCAGTCCACCCCATATGCCATAAAAGCGCGTTACCCCATCGCGCCGCAAAAAGAGGGCTAACACCACCAAAAAGAGCGGCAAGATGCCCACATAAAAAGCGGTCTCGTTGTAATTGGTTGGCCCCCACCAGTTCCCCCGCACCGGATCACCAAAAAAGTCTGGCAGCAAAGCAACGGCCGCCCGGTTTTTCAGCCCCAGCGCCAGCGATTCCGCCAGCGTAAACGGCTGCCGGTGCCCCTGGCTCAGATAGACAAACGCCGGTATCACCTGAATGGCGCTCAACCCCACCCCCACCGCCAGGACGAGAACCCCCACACTTAAAATCTCTCTTTGTCCCTTTGCCCCTTTGCCCCTTTGCGTTAAAAAAATTGCGCCAAATCGCCAGAACAGATAGACAACGACCGTCAAACTTCCATACAGCGCCCAATTCCAATGCCCCCCCAACCAGGGCAGGGCGAAGGCGAAGCCGGCGAGAATAGCGTCGGTGAGCGGTGAGCGGTGAGCGGTGAGCAGTGGCGCGTGATGCGTGATGCGTGATGCGTGATCAATGGTTGGGCTTTGTGAGACGGGGAGAAGAGATGGGGGGAGTGAGAGATTAAGTGATTGGCCCTCAATCTCCCAATCTCCCAATCTTCCAATCTCTATTTTCTGCGCGGCACGCTCCATAAAATACAAACAGAGGGGCAGCCAGATGACGGCGGCGTGAACGACCTGCCATTCCAGCCAGACGACCATCATGCCGTTGCAGAGGAAGATGACCGCGCCCAGGAAGGTGGCGGGACGGCGCAGGCGCAACTGGCGCAGGTAGGCGAACATGAACAGGCCACCCAGGAAGAGTTGCAACGTGATAGTGAGGTCTACGGCCGTGACCGGCTCCAGCACATAATATAAAACGGACAGTGGATACCACAGCCCCGCCTGCGTGTTGTACGTCAGCGGGTAGCCGCCCAGCACATACGGATTCCACAGCGGCAGCGTGCCCCCTTTAATTTCCTCGGCCACAAACGCCTTCACGGGGTAGATATAGTCAACAACATCGGAAATGAGGGGGTTATGGACGGTTACGGCCGTGTCCGGCCCTTGCCAGGGCGGCCACATCTGCACCACAATGTCCAGCGGCAACAACACCTTGCCCGGCAGAAACGCCTGCCCCACCCAGGCCAGGATCAGCCCCACTAGCGCCAACAAAACCAGACCATCTCTCCATCTACCCTTGCTCACAAGCGCGGAAACATATCGCAAACGGCCGTCCTTGCCAACCTGCTACCGGCAACTTGCCACCTGCCACCTTCCCCCTTACAATCTCGCCATGAGTGAAGAAGCAATTGTGTTAAACGGCCGTTACCAACTCATTGAGCGTGTGGGCAGTGGTGGCATGGCGGTGGTGTACAAAGCGCAGGATCGGGCGTTGGGGCGCATTGTGGCGATCAAGATGCTGCAAGAGAGCCTGACCAGTGATGAAGGTTTTTTGCGTCGTTTCCAGCGCGAAGCGCACGCCGCCGCTAATCTGACCCACCCCAATATCGTTACCGTGCATGACATTGGGCAAGACGGCCATCGCTATTACATCGTCATGGAGTTTGTAGACGGCCGTACCCTGAAACAGCTCATTCGCCAATATGCCGAGAACGGCCGTTTTATGCCCATCAACCAGGTGCTTGACCTGACCGTGCAGGTTTGCAACGGCATTGGCTATGCCCACCGCGCCAACCTGGTTCACTGCGACGTGAAGCCGCAAAACATCCTGGTGACACATGATGAGCAGGTGAAGGTGGCCGACTTTGGCATTGCCCGCGCCATGAGCCAGGCCACCCAACAGTTAACTACCGACCAGGTATGGGGCACACCCCAATACTTTTCGCCTGAACAGGCGGCCGGAGAAATGCCCACCCCAGCCTCGGATGTGTATGCCATTGGTGTGTTGATGTTT
>CAYXUZ010000254.1:0-531 GCA_964467705.1 uncultured Ardenticatenaceae bacterium
ACAAGAATAATTATAAGAATCGGAACTAAAATAGAAAAAGAATATTTTGTACTCTGCGACAACCGCAATTCTTGCAGTGATTCACACAATTGGGAGTCAGCGGCACTAGCTTTTGAGCATATCATTGGGAAGGCAGTTTCCATTTGCTCAAGCAGAGTCGCGTGGTCGTGCAATAAAGAAATTGAACCCGTTGATTACTCAAGGTGAGAGTACAAGGAGTAAACTAATTGGCCCTGATACATTGTGATTTTTTCTCGGAAGTCTTGAAATTGAGTTGCAGTATGGTGGTCGTACTCCCACAACGGCCGTTGTTATGACATTATGAAAGTGCAAAGCCGGGGGAGCCGGTTGCAGGCGAATCATCACCACCTCAGCACACAAAAAAGCCGCCCGGTGTTTGATCAAACACCGGGCGGCTTCGGCAAAGGAAGGTGCAAATCCGTGAGCCGTAGCCTGCAATCCCCTCACCGTTCACTGCTTACGGGTCACGGATTACGGGTCACGGATTACGGATTTACACACCTACTTGAT
>CAYXUZ010000254.1:541-6038 GCA_964467705.1 uncultured Ardenticatenaceae bacterium
GTATGCAACACTCGATGTCTGGCCGAGTGATTACTTGATAAACAACATTTCCTGATACGTCGGCAGCGGCCACAAATCATCCGCCACCAACCCTTCTAATTTGTCCGCATAGCTGCGTACTGCATTCATACCGGGCAACACCGCATCGCGGATATGTTCGGCTTCAGCCAGAATGTTGTGCCCCTCATGTTCCGTCGCTTCTTGCAGTTCGGCCACACTTTCCGTCAGGCAACTAATCAATTCGCTCACTTCTTCCAACACGGCCGTGTCCGCCTTCAAACCCGCCGCCTTCAAATTGGCCGCCGTCGCCGCCAATTCATTCTGATACCGCACCGCCGCCGGGTAAATCAGCGTCCGGGCAATCTCGGCCGTCAACGCCGCTTCCACATTCACCTCTTTGATGTACTGCTCAAACTTCACATCCATCCGGCTCTTGGATTCGCGGGCGGTCAACACGTTGTATTTCGCAAACAAGGCAATCGCTTCCGGGGAGGCCAACGCGGGCAACGCATCCACCGTCGTGCGCAGGTTGGGCAAGCCCCGTTTTTCCGCTTCCCGATGCCACGCTTCGGTATACCCATCACCATTGAAGATCACCCGGCCATGTTCCACAATAATCTCTTGCAACAGGTTTTGCACGGCCGTGCCAAAGTCACCAGTAGCCCCTTCCAACTTCGTGGCAATGTAGTCCAGCGACTCGGCTACGATCGTGTTCAGCGCCATCAACGGCCCGGCAATAGATTGCCCCGAACCCACCGCCCGGAACTCAAACTTATTCCCGGTAAAAGCAAACGGGCTGGTGCGGTTACGGTCGCCCGCGTGTTTGGGCAGCGGCGGCAGCGTATCCACCCCCACCGTCAGCACATCCATCGCCTTAGACGACTTGGCCCCACCCGCTTTGATCTGCTCAAACACATCCGTCAACTGGTCGCCCAGGAAGATGGAAATGATGGCTGGTGGCGCTTCGTTCGCCCCCAACCGATGATCATTACCCGCCGAGGCAATCGAGCCGCGCAGCACCGAGGCATACTTATCCACCGCCCGGATGATGGCCGCGCAAAAGACCAGGAAACGAGCGTTTTCATGCGGCGTATCACCCGGCTCCAGCAGGTTGCCCTGCGTGGCATTGCCAAAAGAAAAGTTCAGATGTTTGCCCGAACCATTCACCCCGGCAAACGGTTTTTCGTGCAGCATACAGGCCATGCCATACTTTTCGGCCACCCGTTTCAAGGTTGCCATGATCATTTGTTGGTGATCGGCGGCCACATTGGCGTTTTCATAAACAGGCGCAATTTCGTATTGGGCCGGCGCCACCTCGTTGTGGCGGGTTTTTACCGGCACACCCAGTTTGTACAGTTCGCGCTCAGCTTCCAACATGCAAGCCAACACCCGGTCCGGAATCGCCCCAAAATAATGGTCTTCCAACTCCTGCCCTTTGGGCGGCTTTGCGCCGAAGAGGGTGCGCCCGGCATTGAGCAAATCGGGCCGCGCCAGGTAAAAGTTGCGGTCAATCAGGAAGTATTCCTGCTCCGGCCCGGCCGTAGCCGTCACCAGCGCCCCATCATCATGCCCAAACAGCTTGAGGATGCGCTGCGCCTGGTCATTTAACGCCTTCATGGAACGCAGCAGCGGCGTTTTCTTGTCCAGCGCCTCACCCGTCCAGGAGACAAAGGCGGTGGGGATGCACAGGGTCGTACCGTTGGGGTTTTCCAGAATATAGGCCGGGCTGGTCACGTCCCAGGCAGTGTAGCCACGCGCTTCAAAGGTGGCGCGAATGCCGCCGGTGGGGAAGCTGGAACCATCCGGTTCGCCCTGAATCAACTGGTCGCCACTAAATTCGGTCACGGCCGTGCCGCCGCCATTGGGTGACAGAAAGCTGTCGTGTTTCTCGGCCGTCAGCCCCGTCAGCGGATAAAAGACATGGGCATAATGGGTCGCCCCCTTTTCAATCGCCCAATCCTTCATCGCCGAAGCCACCACATCAGCCGTAGACATTTCTAACGGCTTGCCCTCAGCAATCGTTTTGAGCAGCGACCTGTACACCGGTTTGGGCAAACGCTGCTTCATCACTTCCAGATTAAACACATTCTGCGCAAACACCTCTTGCGAAGGCGTTTCCGCAAAGTTCAAAGGTTCCGAAATCGGCTTGTAATTAATCACCGCCGAAATCGCATTCAATCGGGCTGTATTTCCACTCATCGTAAAACTCTCCTTATAAATTGATTTGCACCTTCTAAAAAAAGTAATCGGTCATCGGTGATCAGTAACGAATCACCGATTAGCGATTACGGATTACCGATTATTGAAATCCCCCGCCGTTCCAGGTCTACAGCTACACGAGCGCGTAAATCATCTACATCTTTGCCCAGATACAGGCTAAATCGTCCCTCGTCTGTGCGCTCCTCCAGCGCGAGCAAGGCATTGCCATTTTCATACACCGGCAGCGTCAGGCTATTGACAATAATTGACTCACGCGGCTGCAATGTTGTCTTCAGCCGTTCCCACTGTTCTGGGAACAAACGATCCAGGCGTAAGTCAAACTTGTCATTCAAACGTTTGTCAGTTTTTAAGGCGGTCGCCACCATCTGCTGCAAATAGAGTACTTCCACACCACCAATCATGGGCACTTCGCGCCGTTCATCGGCCGCATAACAGTAAATATGTTTGCCATCACCAGACTCAAAAACCGGCGCCCAGAAGTCTACCTCACCCGGCACACGTTTTTTCAGGTAAAAAATCGGACGGCGCAGGCCCAATGTCTTCATATTCAGGCCGCGTGTATGTAATTTGTCGCTAAGCCCCTTTTCACCCAGAATACCCGCCGCATGTAAATAATCGGTCAGGTATTCGCGCACTTTGGCCAGTTCCACATGGCGAAATACGGGGCCGCCAGGTGCGGTGGCAAATACCTCGCTGCCGACGGTGTAAACCGGGTAAATACCCCCGGCGCGCCGGGCAATAAAGAGGTAGGTGGGCAGACGCGCCAGGCTGATCAGGCGGGGTAAAAAGCGGCTGATTTTGCCCGGCAGCGCCTCCGGCCGTTCGCTTTCCAGAACCCAACCGGCAATGTTGACGGCAAAGCTCTTTTTCATCCCTTGATATTTCACTTCCACCGGCACATAAAAGATGGAACCAGCATCAATGGTCGCCGTTACAATGTCCACACGCACATGAAAGGGCACGGTTTTTTCGTCTCCGTTGCTGTTGGGTTCAAGTGTGAGTTTCATAGCATTATCCGTAATTGAGTATTGAGTAATTGCGTAATTACCCAATTACGCAATTACATAATTACCGTCAATCTCCCGCTGCCGCCAATGCATCCGTGCCAACGGCCGTTGGCCCAAACTCCGGGTAGCTGGTGGTGAAATGTTCGGAGATGTCCAGCCCTTCGATCTCTTCTTTTTCGGGCACACGAATCCCTACTGTTACCTTCATCAGATAAAACAGGACAGCCATGGTAGTAAATGACCAAGCGGAAACGGAGAGTGTGCCCAAAAGCTGCGTGCCTAATTGCGCAAACCCGCCGCCGTAAAACAGGCCCGTCACCGGCCCCATCCCGGTAAATTCACCCACCGCGGGTGCGGCCAGCAAACCAACCGCAATCGTGCCCCACATGCCATTAAAGCCATGCACAGCCACCGCACCCACCGGGTCATCTACCCGCAATACCCGTTCCACAAAATCGAGACCAAAGACCAATACCAACCCACCAACAGCGCCAATAATCATGGCCCCGCTTATGCTCACATTGGCTGTCCCGGCCGTAATCGCCACCAGACCGGCCAATGAGCCATTCAACGCCATTTCCGTGGACGGATGGCCGGCCTTTGCCCAGTAAATGAGCAGCGCCGATAACGCACCGGCCGCCGCTGCTGTGGTGGTGGTGACGGCAATGTAACCCAGGCTGCCATTCATCCCGGAAAGAGTAGAACCGGCATTAAAGCCAAACCAGCCCATCCACAGAATAAACACACCCAGCGCGGCCAGGGTCAGGCTGTGGCCGGGGATGGCATTACTGCTACCATCTTTATTGAATTTGCCAATGCGCGGGCCAAGCACCCAGGCGCCAGCCAGGGCCGCAAACCCACCGCAGGCATGCACAATGGTGGAACCGGCAAAGTCCACAAAACCTCGTTCAAACAGCCAGCCGCCACCCCACAGCCAATGGCCGCCAATTGGGTAAATAAGGGCGCTCATCACGGCGCTGTAAATAAGGTAGCTTTTGAATTTGAGCCGTTCGGCCACCGCGCCAGAGACGATGGTGGCGGCCGCCCCGGCAAACATGAGTTGGAACAGGTAAAAGGCCCAGTCATAACCGGCAGAAGCATCCAGAGCAATTTCTGATAGGAAAAAGTTACTGGTGCCAATCAGTCCGGCTTTGTCTGCGCCAAACATCAGGGCAAAACCAAAGGCATAAAAGATGATGGCGGACATACAAAAGTCCATCAAGTTTTTCATCATCAGGTTGGCGGCATTTTTCGAGCGAGAAAAGCCACTTTCGACCATGGCAAAACCGGCCTGCATCCAAAAGACCAGAAATGAGCCAATAAAGAGCCAGATGGTGTCTATCTGGAGAGTGATGGTACTGGTAGCGACTTCTTCTTCCTGGGCAAAAGCCGTACCACTCATCAGAACAAAAATGGCAGCGAGTGCCAGTGCGATGGAAACTATCTTGATCAACCGAATCTTGCGTAACATGTATCCCTTCTCCTTAAAACAAACAATTTCCCAACAATAAAAAAGGACGCCTGGTGTAGAAATGGAGAGGAATTCATTTCCACAGCAGGCGTCCTGGCCTTCACAAATTATCTGATTGTCGCCTCACGGCCGTAGCCGCAACACGTTGCCTAGTCTATCCGATGGGGGGTACGGCCGTCAATTTTTCAAAAATGTCAAAATGTTGTTTGTGATTTTGTACACAATACACAGTATTCGCCTTCACCCGCCTCTTTTATACTGATTAGACTGGGAAGAAGTAGAAGTGAGCATTGTCTCTGTTGCCTGGCAAATTGGGCACCAGGCTGTTCTTTACCAAAAATTGAATCGGCACAAGGGTTGGCGTTTGACGCGAGGAGAAACAGGAAGAATGAAGGAGATACAAGAGCAACAACCGGAGGAAGTTGACCAGCAAGGCGAGCAACGTGGCCTGGCCGGGTATCCGGCCGCGCAGGGGTTGTATGACCCGCAGTTTGAACGGGACGCCTGTGGCATGGGCTTTGTGGTGGAGATGCACGGCCGTGCCAGCCACGATATTGTGCAAAAGGCCCTCGCCGTTGTAGACCATCTCACCCATCGCGGCGCGAAGGGGGCCGAAGCCACCACCGGCGACGGCGCAGGCATGATGGTGCAGATCCCCCACCACTTTTTGCAAAAGGTCTGTACCCAGGAGGGGTTCACCCTCCCAGAACCGGGGCAATATGGCGTGGGCATGGTTTTCCTCTCACCCAACGACCGCCAGCTTCGCCGACAACAACGCCAGTTTGTCCAAATTGTGGCC
>CAYXUZ010000255.1:0-5820 GCA_964467705.1 uncultured Ardenticatenaceae bacterium
AACGGGCAGCGGCCGAGGTGAATGCTGACCTGGGCTTGTTTGCCGATAAGGATGTGGATGGTAAATCGGTTTCTGGAGATGCCATGGCGCAGGCGATTATGATGGCGGCCGATGAGGTGATTGACGGCCGTCTGGCTGACCAATTTGTCGTAGACCCCATCCAGGCCGGGGCCGGCACCAGCCACAACATGAATATCAACGAAGTCATTGCTAATCGCGCTAACGAGATTTTGGGTTATGTATTGAGCGTCAAAACCAAGCCGATTAGCCCCAATGATCACGTTAATATGGCCCAATCTACCAATGACACCATTCCTACAGCTATTCGTCTGGGTTGCCTGTGGCGGGTGGATGAACTGGTAGAAACGTTGGACAGGCTAACGGCCGTGCTGCGCGAAAAAGCAGCGGATTTTGACGATATTGTCAAGAGCGGCCGTACCCATTTGCAAGATGCCGTGCCAGTGCGTCTGGGGCAGGAATTTGGTGCATATGCCCGCGCCGTAGAACGTGACCGGGAGAAGATTGTGCTGGCCGCCGAAGGGCTGCGTCGCCTGGGCATAGGTGGCACGGCCACCGGAACCGGCCTCAATGCGCACCCCGAATATCATCATCGCATGATACTCGTCCTCAGCCGTCTGACGGGCCTGACACTGTATGAATCGGATGACCTGTTTGAGTCCATGCAGAGTATGGCAGATGCGGTGCATTTCAGCGGCGCGTTGCGTACTCTGGCCCAAGACCTGACGCGCATTGCCAATGATTTCCGGCTGCTCGCTTCTGGCCCCAGCACAGGACTGGATGAAATTCGCTTACCAGCCGTACAGCCCGGTTCGTCCATTATGCCCGGCAAAGTGAACCCAGTGTTGGCGGAAATGCTCAACATGGCAATGTTCCAGGTGATGGGTAATGACCTGACGGTGATGATGGCCGGGCAGGCCGGACAGTTAGAACTGAACGTGATGATGCCTATCATTGCCTATAACTTGTTCCAAAGCATGGATATTATTATCAATGCCGTAAATGCCTTCACGGACAAGTGTGTAGCTGGCTTGAAAGCCAACCCGGAAAAGGCGACCGGTTGGCTGGCCAAAAATGCCATCCTGGTAACGGCGTTGAATCCCGTGATTGGTTATCTAAAGGGAGCCGAAGTTGCCAAAGAAGCGATGGCGACTAACCGCACGGTGCGGGAAGTGGTGGTAGAAAAAGGGTATTTGCCCGGTGATGAAGTTGACCGGCTTCTGAATGTGCGCAATTTGACGGACGGCGGGATTCAAAAGTAATGGTGGCAAGTGGCAGGTTGCAAACGGCAAGTACCCTGCCACCTGCTACTTGCCACATGCTACGTCTTACACGGCCGTTAGTCGCCCAACTGCTCGCACATTGTGAAAGTGTATATCCGGAAGAAGGCTGTGACCTGGTAGCCGGTCGAGAGGGGAGGGCAACGGCCGTTTATCCCATTGAAAACATCCTTCATAGCCCTGTTGTCTATGAAATGTCTCCATTACTTCAAGTGGAGACCATGTTGAAAATTGAAGATGATGGGGATGAAATATGCGCTATTTTCCACTCCCACCCGCACAGCCCGGCTTATCCATCACCAACGGACGTGGTTCTGGCATATTACCCAGACGTGGCCTATTTGATTGTATCCTTGCAGGAGCGGCAGCAACCGGTGCTACGTGGCTTCAGGATTGTGGAGGGTGTGGTGACGGAAACGGCCGTGATCATTGAGTAACCATGTTTCACTGGCTGTGTTCTATAGGTTATCCTGGTGGCAACCATTACTTGCAACCTGCCACTTGCCACTTGCAAAAAACGATGGGTAGAGGACTTACCAGATGGAAAAGATTGTTTTTTTTGTTTTGGCAGCGTTTATAGGCTATATCTGCGGGGCCATCCCCTTTGGCTTTATTTATGTCTACTGGCGTAAAGGCATTGACCTGCGCGACGTGGGCAGCGGCCGTACCGGGGGCACCAATTCATTGCGGGCTGCCGGTTTGAAAGTGGGCATTGTCACTGCCATCAGCGACGCCCTAAAAGGTTTTGCCGCTGTCTGGCTGGCTCGTTTTTTCTTAGGCGCTGGCGTGGGTGAGGCGTTGATTCCCTGGATCACGATTACCGCCGGTACATTTGCCGTCATTGGGCACAACTGGTCGGTTTTTTTGAAGTGGCGGGGCGGGGCCGGTACGGGACCAAATGTGGGCTGGGCCATGGCCGTCTGGCCGCCTATGTTCCCTGTGGCAGCGCTGGTGATGATCTTGATGATGGTAGGGGTAGGCATTGCCTCGGTGGCCTCGTTGACGATGGGCGCCGTCATTCCGGTGGCATTTATTGTTCTTTATCTGGCAGATGTGCCCGGCTACTCAGACACGCTGGCCTACATCATCGGTGGTTTTGTGACATTGGGCATCGTCGCCTGGGCGCTGCGTCCTAATATCAAGCGGCTGCTAGAAGGCAACGAGCGCGTCGTTGGCCCCCGCGCCAAACGATTAGAGAAGAAAGCAAAAGAAATGGGATAGAAGTGTATTAAGTGTCATGTGCCGTCAGGTGGGGGGCCACCTGACACATGACGCCCTCTTACCCTCCCCCCTTCGTCAGAACCTCATAATGCAGCAAACCTAAGGCATCAATGCGCACATTGTTGACGGTTGGCAGAGAAATGGCGTAGGTAGGCTGCTGCAAAATATCCAGCGTGGGCAGTTCTTCAGCCCAAAGTTGCTGATAGCTGGTGTGGAGGGCGGCGCGGGCGGCAGGGTCTGTTTCGGCAAGCACGGCCGTTACCATTTCCGTCATTTCCTCGCTTTCATAATTCAAACAAAAGCTATTGCTGGTCACAAAAAATTCCGTCCAGGCCATGACATCCAGATAATCCACCGGGCGACCAGGTGCAGGCCAACCCAGAAGGGACGCCGGATAGTTACATTCGCCCAATTGGGCGCGGAACTGCTCAAAGGGAGCGCTGTTGAGTGTTACCTGGAAGACGCCTGTTTCTTCTAGCTGCGTTTTAAGAGCGGTGGCGTAGGCCTCTTCAATGGGACTGTAACGGCCGTCGCTCACATACCACAATTCAATGACCAACGGCGTTGTTTCGCTGTACCCTACTTCTAACAATAGTGCCCTGGCCCGGTTCAAGTCGCGGGCAGGCAATACGGCCGTATGCCCCGGCACGGAGTCGGGCACAGGGCTGAGCAGGGGATTACGGCTGCCGCCAAACGTCTCTGCTGCCAGTCGGTCCCGGTCCAGCGAAAGGGCCGCCGCCTGCCGTACTTTAACATCATCCCAGGGAGCCACCGCCTGGTTAAAAAGCAGGTAACTCTTAAAGTCCGCCGGGCCGTTCCACGATTGGAAATCAGGTTGCCCGTCAACATTAGCATCTGCGGCTAGTAGGGTGGTGAAGTCATTGAACGTCAGGCCACGCCAGGCCAGATCAATGGAGCCAAATTCGGCCAATGACCGGCGCAGAGCGGCAGCGTCATCGTAAAAACGGAGGGTGATATTGGCAAAAGCGGGCGACGGCCGTCCCGGCCATTCCGGGTTGGCACGTAGCCGCAACCGCTCACCCGGCACCCAATCTACAATGGTATACGGGCCAATGCCGCCGCAAATACTGGTTGGGTCTGCGCCTTCAGCATAACAATCGCGGCTGATGGGGAAAAAGGGTGGCGTGGCTAACAATGCTGGAAAATGGGAGGTGGGTTCTTGCAATACAAACTTAACTGTGACGGCATCCAGCACCTGCACGGCATCATCATCTGCATAGAAGTTGCCATCGCTATCCTTAAGCACACTGTTGACGTTGAAGTTGCCCAGAGCGCGGGCGCGGTCTACTGCCCATTTCATATCATCGGCGGTCAGTTCACGGCCGTCGGGAAAACGTAAATTCCGCCGCAACGTGACGGTATACTCCAACCCATCCTCAGAAATAGCAGGCATACTGGCGGCCAGCATCGGCACCAGTTCGTTGTTGCTGTTGAAGCGGTAAAGCCCGCTCATAGTGTTGTTTTTTACTTCCCAGCCGATCAAGTCAGACTGGGCCGCGGGGTCCATGTCGGTCAGATTACCCAGAATACCAATAAACAATTCATCGGCAGGTGTGCCCACGCGAGATTCACCCGGTTCCAACGTATCTTTGGGAATCAGCCAGGTAGTAATTTCACGTTCAATGTCCCCACTTTCGTGGGTGGTGGCGATGGCGTTGTTTAATGTGGTCAGCAGGGCTTCGTTGTTAGCTGACAATGCCAGGCCATATGCTTTTTGGGTGATCCAGGCAGTACGGTTATCAGCCTGACCGTCTCCACCGGCAATTTTTAACTGTTCGGGGAAGCTCTCAGTGTAAAAAGTGGCAATCGTGCTATCGGTGACAACGGCCGTCACCCCCTCATCAATCAACGCCTGCAATGCCTGTACACCATTTTCATAATGATTCACCAGGTCTTGTTCGGCTACGCCAATGACCTCGCGGGCCGTTATTTCACCCTGGCTGCCGCCGGCCACGCCTACCAACATGCCCGGCTGCAAGTCGTGGTAACTTTGAATGGTCTCATTATCGGCCAGCACCACCAACACCTGCCCCACTTCCAGGTAGGGATCGGTGTAAACAATACCGGGCGGTGGTTCGTCCGGGATGACCAGATTGGCAATTACGGCGTCAAAATCACGGCTGCCGCTGCTGGCAATGTTTGCCAGTACTCCTTCGTAAGGAGTGACGATCAATTCATAATCCAGGTTGGCGTCAGCAGCGATGTTTTCCAGGACGCGGCTGTCGAAGCCATCCACCACGCCAAAGGCATCAAATACGGTGTAGGGCGGATGGGGGGCATCGGTGGCCACCACTATGAAGTCACGATCACGCGGGGGGGCGGCTACGGCCGTCGGTTCGGCCAGCGGAGTGGGAGTGGGCGGCACGGCCGTAGCCGCCGGTTCCTCCCCATCACCACAACCTACCAACACCAAAATCATAAAAACCGGGAATAATATCCGGCGCAATTTTGCCATACGCAAATCCTCAAATCTTGATTGGGGATATGGGGAGGTTTTGCTGCACCAGTACCCCCATATCACTATGACCAGCCTGTCGCTGGCGGAGTATAACAAGGCAAGAGGCAATGGCAAGGCTTCTCATGGGGCGGTGAGGTTGCCGTGGCGAAACAGGCAAATCACGATGGGTCTGATCCGTTTTTTATTGGTCAACCTGTTTTCTCCAACACGGCCGTATACGCCCCCTCTCCCTCAATGATCCACCCTATCTGCCAACCCGTTCCATCTACAATGGTCGCCATCTCCTCCGGCGACACCATGAGATAATCAAACCAGGGGCCGATGAATGTTTTATAGCGCACCCGAATGCGCACCTGCCCGGACATGCGCCCGCGCTGCCGGTTCCATGCCTGGTAAGCCAGATGGTCAGGGTCAGTGGTCTGGTAAATGTTGCGGCTTTCGGCCAGGATACGGCCGTCCGGTGTGGTCATTGCCGCAAACCGGCGCAGCAGCCACCGGGCCCGACCAGGATTGCCAAACAGGCCAAAGTTATTGCCAAACATGATGATCGTGTCAAATACGCCCAGCGTTTGGCGGGAAGCGCGGGTAATGGACATGACGTGCGCCTCCCGCACGCCGCGTAACTGCGCGGTGTGAATGGCCAGGGGAGAGTTGTCAATGCCCACCACCTCATGCCCTTTTTCTTGCAGATGCAGGCAGACACGCCCAGGGCCACAGCCAATGTCCAGTATACGGCCGTGTGCCAGGCCAATCGCCTCTTTTTGGGCGGGCGACCACTCGGCATACGGGGCAAAATAAGCCGCCGGGCCACCCGACGTACCC
>CAYXUZ010000256.1:0-5683 GCA_964467705.1 uncultured Ardenticatenaceae bacterium
GCAACCCCAGGCTTTGCAGGCGCAGTGCCAATGCCTGCTCCAGATCACCGGCGCGCACCAGGGCAATGCTGGCCCAGGAAGCGATGGAGATCGCGCCGGGAATAAAACCGGCGACCGTGTATGCTTCTTGCGCTTTCAGGAAGGCTTCGGCTGCCAAGGGATATTCGCCCGCGCTCAAGAGTGTATTCCCCAAACGCTGCCACCGGAACGCACCCGCCAATTCGTGGCCTATCTTTGTTTCCAAAGGTTGCAGCCGCTCCAACGTTTGCAGGGCGGCGGCATAGTTATGCTGCAACGTCTGCAAATAAGAGAGGGTACTCAGGCTGCGGAACAAACCCAAAATGTTTTCCATTTCCTGGTTCAACTGCATATTTTCGGCCAGGAAATAGGCCGCTTCTTCCAGATCGCCCAGGTTCATCAGACCCAGGCTCAGTTCGTGGGCCGCCCACGCTATCTCCCACGGTTGCCCATCCAGGCACACCTGTTCATACGCCTGGCGCATCATCTGGACGCCCGCTTCCAACTCCACTTCGGCGCTATACAGAAACCCCAGGAGGGAGAGCCAGATGCCCAGTTGCGCCATTAAACCGTGTGTTTCAGCAAAATTGTAGATTGCTTCCACCTGCAAGGCGGCGCGCCAATTTGTCTCGGAGGTGTAGAAGTAGAAGTCGTAGGCAAACCAACTGCGTAAGAGGCGACATTTGACCAGGAAGAGGAGGTGTTCGGGTTGTGGTTGTTGTTCCAGGGCGCTGACGGCCGTGCCCAACATCACCATATCTTCGGCTGCAAACGAACGCGCCTGGTAAAAAATGTTGAGTACGGGCAGTGTTTGATGCAACAGATCATACTGCCCTTGCCCGGCTGCCCACCGCCAGGCGTTTTGGATATTGGCGCGTTCGTCGTCAACGCCCCTGCCTGTTCTGGCCCATGCATCTTTTCCCCTTCGGCCAACAAAAAATGGAGGAAATAGCCGCTGAATTGGGCCTGCGCCTGCTGCCAACTTGCCGGGTGAGCCTGCAAATAGGCCAGGGCATATTGGCGCAGCAGTTCATGGATGGTGTAACGGCCGTCTTCCCCGCGCCGGATCAATGACTTGTTCGCCAGCCCCATCAACACCCGCAAAGAAGCGCCCGTCACCGCCTGCGCCGCCTCGCGGGTGAAACCGGCCACAAAAATAGCTAGTTTGGGGAAGGCATCCTGCTCGGCCAGGGTCAGCAGCCGCCAGGTGGATTCAAACACGGCGCGAATGCTGCGCTGCCGCTCCGGGACATCCTGCAATTCCGTCTCCAGAAAATCGAGGTTGCGGGTGATCTCCGCCTTGATGTCGGCCAGCGACAGCAGTTCCAGCCAGCTTGCCGCCAGTTCAATTGCCAGCGGCATCCCGGCCACCAGGCGGCATATATCTTTCACCAGATTCAGGTTTTCCGGCGTCAGTTGAAAATCGGGCTGGATGCGGCTGGCGGTGAGGGCAAACAGTTTGAGCGAACTGTACGTTTCCAGTTCGGCAGGGGTGAGGCTGGTCACGGCCGTAGCCGGCACATCCATCCCTTCCACATTCACCAGTGTTTCGCCGCGCACGTTCAGCCGCGCCCGCGAGGTGGCGATGATTTTGCTTTGCGGCGCGGCGGCCAGAATTTCCTGAGGGAGGGAGGTTTCGCCGTTTTGGGTTAACCCATCTACCAGATGTTCCATGTTATCCAGCACCAGCAGCAGGCGTCTGCCGGTGAGGTAATCGAGCAATTGTTGGCGCGGGCTGCTCCGTTCGTCCAGGTCGTTAAAGGTGAAGTGCAAGGCTCTGGCAACGGCCGTTACCAGTTGCCGCGCCGATTCTAAGGGGGCTAAAGATACAAACCATACGCCATCGGTAAAGGCAGCCTGCTGTTCCTGGGCCAGTTGGATAGCCAGCCGGGTTTTGCCCATGCCACCCGGCCCTATGAGCGTCACCAGCCGGTGCTGCGGTTCATGCAGCAATTGGCCCAATTCGTCCAACAGTCGCCGCCGTCCGACAAACGGGGTGGGTAGCAGGGGCAAATTGTCGAGTGGGGGCTGGCTGACGGCCGTTTGCACTTTGGCGGTTAAGCTGACGAGAGGTTCGGAAAAGTCGAGGGCGGGATGGGCGAATTCGCCCGCTTTAATGGCTTCATACAGGGCCATCGTTTCTGGCTCTGGGGTGACGCCTAAGTCGGACTGCAAACGTTGGGCGCATTGCTGGTATTGGCGGATGGCGGCACTGCGCCGACCTGATTGGGCATACAGGCGCATCAACTGGCGGTGCGCGGATTCGTTGAGCGGGTCAAGGGTGAGCCAGCGTTGGGTGTAGGCTACGGCCGTGTCCATTTCCCCTTTTTTTGTCAATTGCGCTACCAACGTTTCCAACGCCTCGGCCAGTTCGCGCCGCAGGGATTCGGCCTGGAATCGCTGCCATTCGTCAAAATCGGGGCAGTCGCGCAGGGTAAACCCGGCCATGAAGTCGCCGCGATACAGGTCAATGGCCTGGCCGACGGCCGTGCTGCTCTCCTCAGCCAATAGTGCCTGAAAAGCAGCCACGTCCAACCACATATTTGCCTCGCGTCGCAAGGCAATCTGGTCACGCCCTACGTCCAGCCAGCCTTCGCCCAGGAAGTTATTGACTTCCCAGAGGGCGCGGCGCAGGTAGGCCAGGGCGCGGGATTGGTCGCTGTCCGGCCAGAAGAGGGTGGCTAAGGCGTCGCGAGTGTGGGGCACGGCCGTGACCGCCAGATAGGCCAGCAGGGCGATGGCCTTCCGCCGGTCGGTGTCCAGATGTGTCCCGTCCAGTTCAATCTGGGGCGACCCCAGGAGCAGAATACGCAGTTGCGTCACAAAATCCTCCGACGAGATTATAACAGAGGCTATCTGTTGCTGCCGAAATGCATAACCATTTCTCCGGGGGATGGTCGCTCTGTGCGTCTGCTTGTCCAGGTTGTCATGTGGTCTTATACTCCGGTTTCTGTTTGGAGATTGATGTATGCGACAACGAAACGTGTTTTTATTCTGGCTGCCCCTGTTTCTAAGCTGGCTGCTGATGACGGCCGAAGGCCCCATCGTCAGCGCCACCATTAACCGCCTGCCGAATGAGGTGATTATGTTGGCGGCGATGGGCATTGTGGTCAGCCTGTCGGTGATGATTGAAAGTCCGATTATCAATATGCTGGCGACTTCGACGGCGTTGGTAAAGGATCGGGCGAGCTTTTTGATGGTGCGGCGGTTTACGGTTCATTGGATGGTGTTTCTGACGGCCGTGACCATCCTCATCGCCTTCACCCCCTTGTTTGATGTGGTCATGCGCTGGATGGGCGCACCGCCGGAGGTGGCGGTGTGGGTGCGTCCGGGGATGCAGATTATGACCTTTTGGAGCGCGACCATTGCCTGGCGGCGCTTTTTGCAAGGGGTGTTGATTGGGTTTGGGCAGCCGGGCAAGATGGCCTGGGGCACGGCCGTGCGCCTGACATCGTCCGGTGGGGCGGCTATTCTATTGGGGCTGTTTTCCGCCTGGCCGGGGGTGGTCATTGGGGCCACGGCGCTGATGGCCGGGGTGGTGGCGGAAGCGATTTTTGCCACATGGGCGGTACGGCCGTTGCTGCAAAACCAGCTTGGCCCCGCATCGCCACCTGTGGCTGGTACACCGCTTTCCTATCGTCAGTTATTCTGGTTTCATCTGCCGCTGGCCGGTACGAGTCTGATGATTTTGTTGGTGCAACCATTGGTCACGTCCAGTCTGGCGAAGCTGGACAATCCGGTAG
Organism: uncultured Ardenticatenaceae bacterium; assembly: GCA_964467705.1. Lineage (GTDB taxonomy): Bacteria > Chloroflexota > Anaerolineae > Promineifilales > Promineifilaceae > CAADGU01. The sequence continues at coordinate 3,762 of CAYXUZ010000256.1, forward strand.
CGTCGCTGGCGGCGTGGCCAGTGCTGTTCCAGGTCTTGTTGATGGCGCGGGCGGCCGCTTTTGCCCTGCCGGAGGTGGTGATCGCCCTGAGCCATGAGGCGGACTCTTTTGTGAGGCTGCGGCGGTTTGCGCGGAATCTGGCGCTGGTGTTGACGCTGTTTATGATGCTGTTTGTCTTTACGCCGTTGTCGGAGTTTTACCTGTTTGTGGTGCAAGATATGACGGCTGAGGTGGGGGCGCTGGCGCAGTATACACTGGTCTTTTATCTCTTTTTCCCCGGTCTGACGGTGGTGGGCATGTGGCTGCGGGGCATGTTGATTCACGGCCGTCACACGACCGATGTGAATGTGGCGATGGCGGTGAATCTGGTGGTCACGGCCGTGACGCTGACGCTGGGTGTGCGGCTGCGGCTGCCCGGTTTGCCTTCGGCGGCGGCGGCGCTGAATCTGGCGCTTATCAGTGAGATTTTTTATCTGTCCTGGCGGGCACAGCGCCTCATTCCGGTGGGGCTGTTTGCCTTTAGCCGCCCCCGCGCCAAACCGACGTTGCCAGGGTGAAGTGGTGTCAAGTACCGGGTGTCAGGTGTCAGGTGTTATGTGTCAGGTGTCAGGTGTTTATGTGTCAAGTGATCGCTTGATACTTGACACTTGACACTTGACACTTGACACTTGATACTCAAAGAGGTTGTTATGATTGAAATTCTACAACTCCCTTTGGGGCCTTTGCAGACGAATTGTTATTTGTTGGGCTGCCAGCAGACGATGGAGGCGGCGGTGATTGATCCGGCGTGGGATGGGCGGGGGATTGCGGCCACGGCCGTAGAAAAAGGCTACCTCGTCACCCACATCTTGCTCACCCACGCCCACTTTGACCATGTGGGTGGCCTGGCGCAGCTAAAGGAAGAAACCAACGCCCCCATCTACATCCACCCCGAAGCTGTGCAAATGCTGGCCCAGGCCACCATGTCCGCCGCCTTTTTTGGGCTGACCATCCCTGACCCGCCAGAGCCAGATCACATGCTGGCAGAGGGGGATGTGATTCAAGTGGGCAAGTTGTCATTGGATGTGTTGTATACACCCGGCCACGCGCCCGGCCATGTTTGTTTCCATCTGACCAGCCATCGGGTGTTGTTTGATGGGGATGTGTTGTTTCAGCAGAGCATCGGCCGTACCGACCTGCCCGGCGGCGACCATGCCACGCTCATGCACAATATCCGCCACAAGCTGCTGACCCTGCCCGACGAAACACATGTCCTCAGTGGGCATGGTCCCGCCACCACCATTGGCGAAGAGCGTGCCGATAACCCATTTTTGCTTTGATGGCCGCCGTTCCCCCCTGGATTTTGCCCTCTTTCACTCTGTTTGGCTTCTCCTAAGACTTACTCCCTCTTTTCTTACCCTTACTTTGCCTTTCCTTAAGGTTGCACAGCCTTTCCTTAACGTTACATTGCTTTATCTTACTATTGCAATACTCTATCTTACCGTTGCAATGCCTTATCTTACTATTGCAACATAATTTCTTACTGTTGCAATGCTTTATCTTCTATTGAAGATGTTATTTTGCAAGCAGAAGATATGATTGTGTAAGCAGAAGAAATCGTTGCACAAGGAACAGATTTCTCGCTGTGCAGGTTTTGCTGGGAATGATAAAAGATCGAGGATTACGGGGTGGGCGTGGGGGACGGCGTGAAGGTGGGGGTAGGTGTGGCAGTGGGGAATGCGCCCAACCAATCAAAACAGGCCGGGTTGCTGCTGTTGCCGCCAAAGGTGTAAATGGGCAGCCCATCGGAACGGTAGCCGGTGACATTGACGATGCTGACGCGCCAGCAGAGCCGGTGTGCTTCGGGCACATCGGGCCGCCAATCAGAAGGGACAATGAGGGAGGTGTCGCGGGTGAAGGCGCGGTGGGGCAGCGTATCCAGC
>CAYXUZ010000257.1:0-5651 GCA_964467705.1 uncultured Ardenticatenaceae bacterium
GTTGCCCGATGGCAGCCGCTCGGTGCTGCTGGCCTGGCATCAGTGGGAGATGGGGGATTTGCAACGCATGATGGGAAATGGCGAAGAAGCACGGCGCTGGTATGAAAAGAGCCGGCCACTCATGGAGCAGCTTGACCCATTGGGGGTGGCGTATTATTACCGGGGGATGGGTGATCTGGCGCTGGCCGACGGCCGTTACGACGACGCCCGACAGCACTTTGAAACGTGTTACGAAATTGCTACGGGGCTGCTCACCATTGGGCAGCGCATCTTCCATGAATGGACCCGCGCCTACGCGCTGGCCGGGCAGGCGCGGGCCAGCGCCCGCCTGGGGCAAACAGATGAGGCGCTTGCTTTTCTGGCTGAGGCTCTGCGTCTGGCGCACAAACAGGCAGAATTGGGGCTGAGCCTGATCGTCCTGGTTAGCCTGGCCGCTGTTTGTGGCCAACGGCAGCAATGGGCGGAAGCGGCGAGTCTGGCGGCCTATGCGCTGGCAAACAGAGCAACCTGGTATGAATTCCGGGAATTGGCCCGGTCAATTTCGGAGCAGGCGCGGGAGCATTTGACGGTGGCAGAAGCTAAAGAAGCAGAAGAACACGGCCGTCTGGAAACTTATGATGAGTTGATGACCAAGTATTTGGGTGAGTGAATTGGGTGTTTGAAGGAGCTAATCCCCCAGGCTGCCCTCTTGGGGCAACGGCCGTTTGTACACCTCACCGCTATGTTGCCGTTCAATTTGCAGGATGACGTAGCGCCCCACCACATACACCAACACGACGGCCACCACCAGCAACCCACGCACGGTATTGGAAAATTCCAGCCCATATGCGCCAATAAAACTCATCAAGACCACACTAGGCAGGCGGCCAAAGAAGTTGGCGATCAGGAATTTACGGCCGTCCATGCCGGACAACCCGGCCACAAAATTCATGGCATCGGAAGGAAAGACAGGCAGTATAAAGGCGATGGTAAAAAAGGTGATACCTCGTTTATCGGCGATGGCCTGCCATTTATCCAGGGTGGGCGTGTCTACGAATTTGCCGACCAACGGCCGTCCTGCCTTCTTAGCCAGGAAAAAAGAAAACTGGCTGGCTGTAACCACAAACAGCATGTTCAGCGCCAACCCCGGCAAGAAGCCATACAAATACCCGCCCGCCAGCACAAACACATGCCCCGGAATGAAGGCAATGATCACCTGCAAATAGTGGCCGATACCCAACACCAATGGCCCCAAAATGCCAAAACTCTGGATATAGGCACTTACTGCTTCCTGATCTTGCAAAATGGAAAAGGCGGCCAGCACCTGCTTTTGAAACTGCCAAGCCAGCAACCCCAACAAGATGAACACGACAACGGCAATCAGTGGCCCCCGGTATTTCCGCACCAGGTCAGCCCGGTTATGCCATAAGCTGCCGACCGATATGCCCAGCAGCGGGTTAGTTTTCATCTGGTATTCGTTCTCGTTACTTTGTGTCATACCCTTGTTGTCCTTCCCTGACGGCCGTTGACAATGCCGGATTGTACGCAGTGATGGGGGTCGGGTTACTAATACCTGCAATCCTACAGACAGAGCAAATACAACGCAACAAATTGATCGGGGAAATGGGAGGGAAATGAGTAAGCAGGTGATTAAGAGATTGATAGACTACGAGAGTGATAATCTCTTAATCTCCCAATCTCCTAGTCTCTTTTTATCGGCGCTCCCAGAAAAAACCGAATGGCATTAGGCAGCCGTCTGGCCCAGGCGCCTTCGTCATGCCCGTCCCCTTTGGCTTCGATGTGCAGCAAATGGCGGGTGGGACGGTACCCTTTTTTGACGAGCAGGCGTTTCAGGTGGCGGACACGGCCGTAATACTGCCGCGAACGCGAAATCAACACATGTTGATCCGGCCAGAACCCACCCATCTCCCGCGTGCCCGCATCCAGATAAATCTTCCCTTGTTGGAACGGCGCGTTTTCCACATAGCGAAAGATCTCCCCATGCGCAAACCACACCGATGGACTCATCACCCCGGCAAAACCGAACGTGGCCGGGAATTCAAAAAACCCATAGAGACTGATCAACCCGCCCATCGAAGACCCCATCAAACCGGTATTCCGTTTATCCGGCAAAGTGCGAAATGTGCCATCAATCATCGGTTTGAGTGTATGGGCAATAAACTCCACATACGCCTTGCCTTTGCCGCCGCCATAATGGTGGTCGCGGAACGGGCTGTATTCATCCATCCGCGCCGCGCCCATGTTGGGGATGCCCACGATGATCGCTTCCAGCCTCTCCTCGGCGCTTAACTGCTCCATTGTCTCGTCCACCTGCCAATCGCCAATATAACTGGTGGCCTCGTCAAAAAGATTGTAGCCATCATGCATGTACAGCACCGGGTAACGGGTTGGGGAACTGTTGTAAGAGGGGGGGAGATAGACCAGAATATCACGCCGGTTGGCGAGTTCGGGACTGTAAACATCTCTGGCGATTTTCAAATTGCCGACCACGGTGTGGCGATGCCGCTCATAATACACCTCGTGGTAATCTTGCCATTGTGCGGTTCTTAATTGGACTGTCTGCAATGTTTCACTCCGCAAATCATTGTTCTATTCGCTGTGGCCAGTTTCCAACCGCGCCACAACCAACCGTATTGTCCATATTTTCACAAAGCCGTCCATAAAGAATCAGTAATGTTTTAGAGCTGACAGGTTTTGGAAACCTGTCAGCTCTTTTCAATCAGATGGCAATTAGCACCAACGCCACCAGCGCCAGCATAACGCCGAACCATTGCAGGCGCGTCAGCCGTTCCTGCAATATCAGCCGCGCCAGCAAGACAGTGGAACCTGGATACAATGAGGCCAGGACAGCGGCAATATCCAGCCGCCCCAGGCGGGCCGCCAGAGCAAAAAAGGCGTTCCCCAACGCATCCAGCACGCCAGCCAGGGCGATGATCGGCAGTTGATTGGGCAACGGCCGTACCCATGCCCCCCGGCTCACCACCCAGATACTCAACAGCGTGACAGATGCCGTGCGTGCAGCCACTAGAGGCCAGAAGAGCGACCCCACTTCCACCCGATCAATGAAGATAAAAAAGAGAGCAAATCCTGTGCCGGCGACGACCGCATAGGCCAGTTCTTGCCGGGGCACGGCCGTGCGCCAGCCCATGCCAGAAAGCAGCCACACCGCCAGCAGCGCCAGACCAAACCCCGCCAATTGCGCGGCCTGGGGCAGACCTTCGGTGAACAGGCTGACGAGAACAGGCAGCGCCGCTGAAATGACCGCCGCTAACGGGGCCACGACTCCCATACGGCCGTTAGCCAGCCCCCCATACAACGCCAACAAGCCGATCACGCCACCGATGCCCGCCAATACGCCCATTAACAACGAAATTGGGGACGGCAGCGCCTCCCGGAACAACAGCGCCAGCAGCGCCAGGAACAAACCGCCCACAATTTGGGAGACGATGACTACGCTGGTCACGGCCGTGCGTTTGGCCGCCACCCCACCGCTAAAATCACCCGCCCCCCAGGTCAGTGCCGAAGCCAGACCCCAAAAAATTACCATCACTTCTGCGTTTACCATCTCTGCTCCTTTAGAATTAGGAATTATGAATTATGAAGGAGGAGCAAGGGTTGTGGCAAATCCAACCCAAACAAGAGAAAAACGTTCGCGCCCTTCGCGTCCTTCGCGGATCACCATTCTGCTGGTACACTACTGGCAGCTAACGGCATGTAGCTCACGAGCAAAACGGAGTGACTTATGGACAGCGCAGTAGAAATCTGGGAAACACCCATTACCAAAGAAATGGTGATGATTGCCGGCTGGCGGCAATGGGCCGACGCGGGCAGTATCTCTTCCGGTTTGCCCGAATATCTGATCGAACAGACCAAAGCACAGCTCATTGGCGAAATCAAATCAGACGGCTTTTATCTATTTCAACTGCCTGGCGCACACCATTTGTTGCGGCCCGTTGTCCGTTTTGAGGATGGCTATCGCCGCCATCTGGAACAACGGCGCAATGAACTATATTACGCCGGAAATGTGGATAAAGGGATCATCATCTTTTTGGGAGACGAACCACATCTGGATATTGACCGCTATGCGGCGGCGTTTTTCACGGCCGTACACACCCTCGGTGTACAGCGCATTGCCTCGTTGGGCGGCGTCTATGGTCCAGTGCCCTATGACAAAGACCGGGAAGTGGGCTGCATTTACAGCCTGCCAGAGATGAAGGCCGAACTGAGCCAGTATGCCGTGCGCTTTTCCGACTACGAAGGGGGGTCTTCCATTGGCTCTTACCTGGTAGACCGGGCCGAACGCGAAGGAGTGCCCTTTCAAGCGTTTTATGGTTTTGTGCCTAACTATGACTTTTCCCAATTGGGTGCAGTGGGGCGGGAAGTGCGCATTGAGTACGATTACAAAGCATGGCTGGACATTATGCGCCGCCTGAACCGGCTCTTTGGCCTGAACGTGAACCTGTCTGACCTGGAACAAAAAAGCCAATACCTGCTCACAGCTCTGGACGAACAGCTTGAAGAACTGGCCGACAAAACGCCCCAGGTCAATATCCGGGGCATCATGGCCCAAATTGCCGATCAGTTTACGGAACGGCCGTTTACCCCCCTGGACGACGTATGGGAGCAAGGGCTGGCCGACCTGTTCAATGATCTTGACGATTAAGGGTGGCAGGTGGCAGGTAAACACCTGCCACCTGCCACTCGCTCACTTAATAGGCTTCTTAAGTGACCGTCCCAATAATCGAGCCTGAATTTCGATGTTTGTAGAGGTTTTGTGGCTTCAGCAGTAGACGGCGTCAAACTATATCTCAGTCGGCAAGCCAGCGGTTACGGCCGTTACCTCCTAGAGCAAACCCTTTACCTGCTCATCGGCTGGATTCCCACCATCATCGGCATTGGCCTGCGCGGGGTGCTGTACCGCCTCATCTTAAAAATGGAAGGGCAGGCGGCCATTGAAAATGGCGTCCGCCTTCGTTTTGCCAACTACATCAAACTGGGTAACGGCGTTTACCTGGATCAACACACCTACTTACACGCCTGCCCCAACGGCATCGAAATTGGCGAGAACAGCATTGTCATGCACGGGGCGGTGTTGCACGTTTATAACTTTCGCGGCCTGCCCCATTCTGGCATCAAAATCGGCAAGGACAGTCTGGTGGGCGAGTATTCGGTGATTCGCGGGCAGGGCGGCGTGACCATTGGTGACCGGGTGTATACCTCCCCCTTCACCCAAATCATCGCCGTGAACCATGTATTTGCCGACCGGACACGGCCGTTTACCGAGCAAGGCATCACCGCCGAAGGTATTGTTATTGAAGATGATGTCTGGTTGGGGTCCGGGGCCGTCATTACCGATGGCGTGCGTGTGGGCAAAGGGGCCGTCGTCGCCGCCGGCGCCGTCGTCACCAAAGACGTGCCGCCCCACACCGTTGTCGGCGGCGTCCCCGCCAAAGTGATCAAAGAAATTGATGGGCAGCCGCCCTATCCCGATCGGAAGATTTATCACATTTAGAGCATGAAGATGGCAGTCACCATCTTCATGCGTAGGAAACCCTATGACCACACTCTCAGTTGTAATCCCCGCCTATAACGAAGAAGGCGGAATCGCCGAAATCGCGCACCGTGTCCTTTCCATCCGCGAGCCACTCAAA
>CAYXUZ010000258.1:0-5522 GCA_964467705.1 uncultured Ardenticatenaceae bacterium
CCTGGCGGATAGCCAGACTTTCCTCGTACAACCGCTGGGTGGTGGCATGTTCGCCCTGGTAACGGGCCACAATACCCAGATTGTTCAGCAGGCTGCCGATGCTGCTTTTGTCGCCCAACCGCCGCCGGATGTCCAGGCTTTCGCCCCACAGGGTGCGGGCGGTCTGGTAATCGCCCCGCTGCGCGGCCAATATGCCGGAAAATTGCAGAACCTGACCGATACCGGCTTCATCACCCAATTCTTCAAAGTTCAGGCGGGCATGTTGCAGGCGTTCGGCGGCTTCGTCATAACGGCCCTGTTTGCGCAGGTGTTCGGCGAGGGCGGTTTGGGCGGCGGCACGGCCGTGTACATCACCCAATTGTCGCGCCAATGCCAGCGCATTTTCCAGCGTCGTTTCCGCTTCCGGCCAGCGCCCCACCGTTTGCAGCGCCTCACCCATTTTTAACATCGCCGGTACTTTTTCCACTTCCGGCAGCAGCGGCATGACGCGCTCGTAGTAGGCGATGGCCGCTTCATGCGCATATTTAGCCTGGGCGTCAGCAGCGGCCAACAATAGGTAACGCTGCATTTTGGTCTTATTCTCGCCATGCGAAAAATGGTGCGCCAGAATGGGCACGTAGGCAGCCAGCATTTCTACATAAGAACGTTCGATATACTCGCCGATCTGGGTATGCAGCCGGGCACGGGTGGCGTAGGGCAGGCTTTCGTAAGTGGCTTCCTGGGTGACAACGTGCTTAAAAACGTAGGTCAATTCCGGCTCCGGGGTGTCCAGCGCCGTCAATTCCATCTGGCGCAGCGCTTCCAGATCGGTGCGCACATGGGCAGCATCACCCAATTCTGGATATGCGCCCCATAACAACGCCACCCGAAACAGACGGCCAATTACGCTGGCGATTTTGATGGTATTCTTTTGCCCTTCGGTCAATTGGTCAATACGGCTGAGGATGAGGCTGTGCAAACTATCGGGCAGTTCCAGAGCGGCCAGGGCATCGGCGGATTGGGGATCAATTTGCCGGTCTTGCAGGTAGTTAAGCAGTTCTTCTATATAAAACGGATTGCCATCCGCTTTGGCGGTAATGCGTTCGATAAAAACGGGGGAAACGGCCGTGTCTGCCCCGAATAACTGCGCCATCTTTAACTCCATCAAGTTCTGTGCTTCTTGCGGCGTAAATTCGGTCAGCATCACTTCCGTAAAGTAGGGCAGCGAAATCACTCGTGGCGGCAAATCACCACCCACTTCCACAATGCGGTAGGCCAGCACCAACAGCACCGGCATATCGGCCATGGCCCGGCCAAAAATTTCCAGCAAATCATGGGACAGGGGGTCAATCCAGTGAGAATCTTCTAAAACCAGGAGCAACGGCCGTGTGGCCGCCCGCGCCCGCACACACGCAATCAACAACGACTCCAATGACGCCTTGCGCAATTTGGCGTCAAACGAACGAGTCAAATCGTTGTCAGGGATGGAATAATTCAAAGCCATGCCCAACAGTGGCAGGCGAGGCAGGAGCGCGGGGTCAATCTGCGCCAGTTCATTTTCTAATCGGGTGATCACTTCTTCGAGCGGTGGGTCGCCCATAACATTGAAAAAGCCGCGCCAGATGGTGTGCCAGACGTGGTAACTGCTCTTGGAAGCATAGGCGTGACACTCACCGCCATAACCGGTCAGCCCTCGTTCTGTAGCCAGCCGAATGACTTCGGCTACCAGGCGCGATTTGCCCATGCCGGGATGGGCCGTAATGCCAATAATCTGCCCCTGCCCGGCCTGGACACGCTCGATCCGTTCGGCAATCAGCGACATTTCCGCTTCGCGGCCCACCATGGGCAGGGCGTAACCCGGTTCTAACAGGCGCATCATGGAGCGCGGGCGGGGGCGTGTGACGGCCGTGACTGCCATTTTGCCGCTTTTCCCCTTCATCTCAATCGCCGGCAAGACTTCCCATTCAAAGCCCTCCACCGCCTGCTGAATCTCGGCCGTGGCCAGAATCTGGCCGGGTGTGGCCCGCTCCATCAACCGTGCCGATACATTCACACTATCGCCCAACACACCATACGTCCGGCGGGCGCTGCCGCCATACGCTCCCGTGCGCATTCGCCCAGAAGCGATGCCAATATGCACGGATTGGATGGTGGGCATGGCGGTTGAGTGAACAATATCCCAGGCAGCAGAGACGGCGCGGGCGGGGTCATCCTGGTGGGCAATGGGGGCGCCAAAAGCGGCATAGAGGTAGCTGCCCTTGTCGCCAATGGTCAGTTGCAACAGAGCGCCGTCATATTGCTGGATGATGCGCTGCACGGCCTGGATGTACCAGTCCAACCGCACGGCGGCGGCCGGATCACGGTCATAATCAATGCCGGTGAACTTCATAAACAGGGCTACAGCCGGGCGTAATTCGGCCAGGAATTCACCCTGGCCGTGTTGCAATTGATCATACACGGTTGGCAGCAACCAGGGTTGAATTTGGTCATCGGCGAGGGGGTGAGGCAGTGGCGGCCAGGGTTGGGGAGGCACGGCCGTCAACAACTCCTTTACCACCGCAAACTGTTCACCATTGCCGGCCGTGCGCCATTCGTTGATGTGCAGGTGCGGTTGCAGAACAACGGCCGTTTGGGGCGTCAGCACCACATCCCCTTTTCCGGCCAGATGCTCGGCGGCCGTCAACCCTTCCAGCATCTCACCGGCCATCACGTCTAGCAATTGAATGTCCGGATCACCGACTACAAAACGGCGCACGGAACCGATGGCCACGGCCGTTTTCACGGCCAATGAGACCGTACTCCCTGATGGAATCAAAATGGCCGCAAACTGGGTCATCGCCTGCTGCATGGCTAAGGCGCAGGCCACGCCGCGCAACCCATCATCCCCATCCAGCCAACAGGTAATCGCATCCCCGGCAAAAGAAATAACACTCCCCCCAAAACGGTGCAGTTCGACGATCAGCGCATCGTACACCCGGTTCAGATAGCCGGTCAGTTCTTCCGCGCCGCGCCGGGGGCCAAGTTCCTGCGCTAATGCTTCGGTTAATTGGGTGAAACCGGAGATGTCGGCGAACACGGCCGTGCCGCTGGTGTGTTCGGTCAGTTCCCTGCCCTGCGCCAACGCCTGCCGTCTGTCCATGGGGATGTAAGTGGTGGGGTGTTCCATACATCGCTAACTATACGCCACAGCAAGCAGGGTGGCAATCAGGAAAGGCGTAAAAAAGATATGGTGAGATGGGGATATTGGGAACGTGGTAATCTCTTTATCTCTTTATCTCTTAATCTCTCAATCTGTACCACCATACAAGAAGCGGTAAATGACGTAGCCCTCATAAATGCGGTCAATGTAGAGACGGGTTTCGGGGAAATTCACAGTTTCAATATACAGGTCGAGGTCACTACCGGCAGCATTGTACCAGCGAGCGGCGTTGCCCGGCCCGGCGTTGTAGGCAGAGAGGGCGGCGTGGGCTGTGCCATCAAAAGCGCGAAGCTGCTGATCCAGATAAAACGCGCCAAAGATCAACCCCACAAATGGTCTGTACAAGTCTTCGTTTTCGTAGTTCGGCCAGTTGAGTTGCTGTGCAATGTACGCGCCGGTGTCCGGGATGACTTGACTGAGACCCTGAGCCACGGCACTGGAGGTGGCAAAACTCTCAAACAGGCTTTCCTGACGCAGCAGGGCAAATTGCAGGCGGGGATCATAGCCGTATTGCTGCGCCAATGGCAGCACCAGATCATTGTAATACACCGGGTACATCAGACGGCCGATAAACTTCGGCAAGGTAAACACGGTTTGCCCGGTGAGGAACGGCAGGCGCGCCGCCGCCAGAATGGAAGAACGATATAACCCTAAATCGCGGAAAAAGAGCGCGAGTTGGTAGCTGCTGAGGGCATCCTGGGCATACGCCTCCCGCACGGCTTCTAGCTCCCTTTTGGCCTCTTCGTACAACCCTAGCTGCCATAACTTCTGGCCGCGAATCAGACGGCCGTCATTGACCAGGGTGGACGACAGCGTGCGGATGTCGGTTCCGGGCTCCAGGCCAAGTTGGGTACGCAGCCAGCTTTCGGCTTCGTCCTGGGCGGCGGCTTCTTCTTCGGGCGTGGGCAGTTGGAAAGGGTCAACGGCCGTAAAAGGCTCATTCCCTTGCACAATATCTCTGGCGCGGAGGGCGTAGTAGTTCACGGCCGTGCCCCCCTCTGCCTGCTGCCGAATCTGCGCCAACAATTTGTGCGGGTCAGGTACACCGCTGCCATCTTCGGCGTGAGTGGGGCTGTAGCCGGGCAGGGTACGCAGCAGCCAGACCAGGGCAGCGTTACCATATTCGTTGGCGGGGTAGGTTTGGGCGGCGCGGCTCCAGAGGGTAACGGCCGTGTCCACATTCCCGCTCTGGTATGCCAACCAGCCAGCATGGAACAGCGCCTCCGGCGTATTTTCAAACCAGGGGTAGGTATCGGCCAGAGCGGTGTAACGGCTGACGGCCGTAGCCACATCCCCTTGATTTTCCACATTGAGCGCCGCCCGCCAGGCCACGGCCGGGGCATCTTCGCCATCGGGGTAGTTTTGCAAATAAAAATCATAATTCGCTAACGCGCCGGGCAGATCGCCAGCGCGGGCCAGCATCAGGCCCCGTTCAAAAGCGGCCGTCGCCGGGTCGCTGTTGGCATAGCTGTCCAGTTCGGCCAGAGCAGACGGCAGATTGCCCAATGCTTCGTAGCTCCAGGCTGCGTACAGGTGCGCTTCCGGGTTGTAGCTCTCTGGGGTGGCGGCCACATAGCGGGCAAAGGCGGCCGTCGCCGCTTCGTAGGATTGGGCATGATAGTTGACCAGACCACGCTGGAACTCGTCTACCGGTTGGCCTGCTTCCACCAGTTGCACCAGCCCCAGGTAGGTGTTGTAGGCACGGGGATAGGCAATGAGTGCTTGTTGGAAACGGCCGTAGGCCGCTTCCGTATTGCCCGCCAGCAGTTCGGCGCTGCCCGCCAGATAGGTCATCTCCCCTTTGCTCACTTCGGTGAGGGCCAGGTCGCGCATGGCGTCATATTGGGCGATGGCCGCCGCGTAGTTGCCCGCGTCCAGGTACACCTGTGCCAGCGCCCGCCGGTTGGCAAATTCGGTCAGGCGATGGGCGGGGGCGTTGGCGGCGGCTTCACGGGCCAGTTGGGCATTGGCGGCATCGCCGACGGCGGCGTAGGCTTCGGCGATGCGTGGATAGACGTAGGCGCCCAGGTCGGAATTGGCGCTGACGTAGCTCTGGTAGGCGGCGATGGCACCCGGAAAGTCGCCCAATGCGTTACGCGCCTGGCCGATGTGGAAGTGGACGGCCGTTGGCGTTTCATCCCCCGCCAGGGCCGTTAATTGCTCAAATGCACCCAGCGCATCGGCATATCGCGCTTCACGCAGGTAGGCAACGCCCAGGTTGTAGAGGTTGTCTATTTGTTCGGTGCGGCTGAAGGCGTCGGGCTGCTGCACGTTGGCTTCCAACAGGGTGATGGCCTGGGCAAAGTTGCCGTTGTGCATATTGGCATCTGCCTGGGCCTCCCGT
>CAYXUZ010000259.1:0-1244 GCA_964467705.1 uncultured Ardenticatenaceae bacterium
GCATGTTGCTCCAGGCCACCCACGACCACCAACTAGACTTAAGCCGCTCCATTATGATTGGCGACGCCCTGACCGATGTGCAGGCCGGACGCGCCGCCGGGGTGTCAATCTCTGCCCTGGTGCTCACCGGGCGCGGCCAAAGTCAGGTGGACAAACCTGAAGCTGCCAGCCTGGCCCCTTTCCCCATTTATGCCGATTTGCAAACGGCCGTAACAGAACTTTTGAACAATAGACATTGAGAGGGAATGGGAGAGAAGTACGGCCGTGACCCTCCATTCCTCCTCTCCATGAAGAAAAGTCAAGCAGTTTCGCGTCTGCCCAAACTTTCTGCCAGGATGGACGTTACCAGCGAATTCATGCTAACACCTTCCTGTTTGGCCCTTATCACGAGGCGAGCATGAATGCTTTTGGGCACACGCTGGATAAATTTTCCACTGTAACTGCCACCACTCCCCGGTTCTGGCACAGCCAGATTTAGGCTTTCTAAAGCCGCGATGGTTTCTTGCAAAGCGTCCATACCGTTTTGAATGGTTTCCTCTATGGTTTCACCATCGGAAATACACTCGGTAAAGTCAGTAAAAGAAATCAAGAAACCACCACCCTCTTCGTCTGAAAGTGGCCGAATTTCAAAGGGGTATTGACTCAAATCTCTCATGGCTTATTCCATCACAAAATCCACAAATTTCTTGATGTAAATCGGTTTGATAGGCCGATGAGCGGGGACGGGTAGCGTCTGACCATCGGAACGTACAAAAACGACATGACTTGTGCCCCGTTGCCGCCATTCAATGTTGTAAGCGTTGGCGACGGTTTTCAGACTATCAATCCGCCAGTCAAGGGGATTATTTTGCATTTGCTAGAGGGTTTTGTCTGCTTTGCTCACGAAGGTATGATACTAAATACAATAGCACAAGGCAAGAATATAAAGCAGGTAAAGTAAGGAGAAGGGCTACGGCCGTACACCCCACACTTTCCCCTCTCCACAAATAAAAGTCAGGTGGCTCTGTCTTGAATATCGGCCACAACGAGGACTACGGCCGTACCTCCCCACTTCTCTTCTCCATGAACAAAAGCCAGGCGGCACTGCCTTAAATACCGGCCATAATGAGGGTTACGGCCGTACCCCCCACCTCCCCTCTCCACAAACAAAAGTCAGGTGGCTCTGCCTTGAAAACCGGCTACCACGAGGGCTGCGGCCGTACCTCTCCACTTCCTCCCTCTCCCATGAACAAAAGTCAGGTGGT
>CAYXUZ010000259.1:1254-4204 GCA_964467705.1 uncultured Ardenticatenaceae bacterium
GGGGGATAAACTTAACCCAGTCTTCTGATCAATTCCTTCCATTCGTCTGTTTCAAACAGCTTCCTTCTAGCTGTCAACACATTGCTAATACGTTGGGCTAAGATTCCACCATAAACCATCAGCTCCTCAATATGCATGCTCGTTTGGATATGCTGATTGCATCGTGCTGAATATAACCCCAGATTCTCTAGCTGGTGGGCTTTCTCAGGGGATTGATTCTTTGATCTTAGATGCCCCCACTCATATTTTATGTAGTTCTTATCCCAATCCTTTGGAGAATTCCAGCAAAGAGGTAATTCAGTACCTTCCACGTGGAAAAAGGGCCTGTTGTCCTGTGCATTGAAGAGAAGTTCGATTATTTTTGAGAGATCGTCAGAAGATTCTTTATATGTTACTTGATACCCAGCGCTCTTTAGATGTACCGTGAGAGTTTTTACCAACCGACCAATGTTCTCTGGCAATAATTCAAATGAATAAGCATCAGAATTATTTGCTAATGCTCTACGGTGATCGATCAGTCTTGACCTGTTTGTCATTTTTCTCTCGATACAATAGTATGGCCAATGAACAAGCTACGGTCGGCAAACAACTCAAGCGAAGGATCGGAGCTATCGGTTGCCATGTGCCAGGCACAACGGCCGTCTCAAATTCCCATCAGCGCATCATTCACCTGTTTGAGGAACTGGTTACTGACCGAGTACGCTTCCATGTCTTCCTTCACCTGGGCATACAGCAGGGCATTGTTGATGGCAAAACCCATCTGGTTGGCCACCGTGTTCAGCAGGCGAATCTGGCGCGGCTGCCAGGTGTGGCTCTGGCGCATGGCCACCACCAGCACCCCCACCACCCGGCGATGGGCACGGCCGTCAATCATCACTTCCGGGCACGACAAGGGTACGGCCGCTACCGCCTGCACCTGCTCCATCTCGTGCATCATCTGGCACTGCGCCATCGCCTGGGACACATCATTCAAATGGCGCGCCTTGTTCTCGTGAGCCACCTCCCCTTCCAACGTATCCAAAATGGGCAAATGGCGTATCGCCGTCACAAACTCTTCCGACAAGGCTTCATACGCCGCCAGCCGCAGCCCGGCCCGCTCATTATCACTATCCTCCATCAGATAGAGCCAGGCCGCCTCCGTCTGCAACATCTGTTTGATCCGGCCCAACACCTCTTCCAGCACCGGCCCCAATTCCAACGTCTGCACCAGCATCTCCGAAATATCGTTCAGCGTGGCAAAGTCCGCATTGTGGCGCTGCACTTCTTCCTCCGCTTCCATCATCGCTGCCAGCAGCAGTTCCAGGTCGCCCTCTTTCGCTTCCAGCGTCATGGAAGGCACATGCACACTGCGCGTGGGCAGCGTGGGCACCGACGGCGGTTCATCCAGCAGCGGCAGCAGCGATTGGCTCATGGTGATGAGCGGGTCAAATTGCACGGCCGTGAACGCCCCCACCTTATTACACGCCACCAAAATCACCCGCATCTTCCCCTCATCCGGGTCCGAAAAATAAGCCGCCACCAATGACCGCGCCCCCTCCTCCTGCAAACTTTTCAGCAGTGGCAACGGCTGGCGGGCATTGACCTGCGCCAGATTCTTCACCAGCAAATTGTGCGTCAGCAGTTGGTGGAAGGGGAAATAAGCGTAGGAATTGCGGAACTGGGCATACTCGCTGGTAAAAATCGGCGACAAGCCATAATCAGCCGCCAGGGTAATTTGCAAATCTTCCTTCAATGTGTCCAGGAAAAAAATCGCCCCAATCGTACCGCCCAGACTGGCCACCAGATCGGCCAGCTTGGCTTGCAACGGCGGCAGCAGCGGCGGTGGGGTGTCCAGGGTATCGGCCGTACCCTCCCCTGTCATCGCCTGGCTCAAAAACATCTCCGCCATATGCCACAGCCGCTCCCGCAGCCGCAGCGATTCCAAGGCAATGGCGATGCCCTGAGCAATGGCGATCAAAAAGTGGGTGGATGCGGGCGAAAAACGGGATTCGTCCACAGTGCCCGCCACCAGCGTGCCCAACAACTGCTCCCCGGCAAACAGCGGCAGACTCATCAGACTGCTCACCTGGGCCGCGGCCAGCAACATGCGTTCACCTTCGTCGGCCGCGTCCGACTCTTCCACCAGCGCCCCCGTGCCCGCCACCAGATGCGGCATCAACGTGGCCGCGCCTGCATCAAACTGCTTGCCGGTCAGGATGCGCACCAGGTCAGGCGTCAGCCCTTCATGCGCCCCCAGCGACAACTCCTTCGTCGCCGGGTCAATAATCACAATCGCCCCCACCTTCGCCTCGGTCATCTCCAACGCCTGCGACAGCCCCAGTTTCAGCAGCGCCGCCGGTTCCGTCATGCGGCTGGCCTGGTATGGGAACGAGGTCAGGGCACGAATCACCCGGTTGCGCCGTTCAATGTTCACCCCGGCCAACCGCAACGTCGCCCGGTACCGCTCCATCTTCAGGCGGGCATCTTCCAACTCTTTTTTTGTTCTTTCTAGCTCTTTACGGATGTTCGACGAACTACCCCATCCTCCTTTTACTGTTGAAACCATTTCACTAACCATTTTGCAATCTCTTAAAAGTAATTGGGTAACTGGGTAATTGAGTAATTACCCAATTACTCAATTACCCAATTACCTCTATGCCAACCACTTCATCAACGTCACCCGTATATTCTTCGCGCCAACCTGCTCTACCAGCCCTTCATCCACCAGCGACATGGCGTTGGTCAGGGCTGAATCTTCGAGCGGTTCCTCGGTGGCCTGCCCATCCGCTTCCAGCAGCTTTTCATCGCTGCCGTCAATGCTGGTCACTTGAATGCCCACATGCTCCGGCGTATTCACCCCGGCAATCAAAATCTCGCCGGTGCTGTTGAGTTTCAGCGCCAGGATACGCGCCAATTCGCTGGCCGCCAGCGAGATACGCGCCTGGTCAATGGTGCCAAAGCCCATCTCGCG
>CAYXUZ010000259.1:4214-5498 GCA_964467705.1 uncultured Ardenticatenaceae bacterium
ACTTCCCGTGCCCGCAGCCGCGCCGTCACAATGTCCAGGTCGCTTTTAATCACAATCCGTTCGCTCACCGTCTTATTTACTCTGTTCATAGCAGCCCCATCTGTTTGATCGTTTCCAGCAAGACAAGATTGGCGAAGTTGTCTTTGGGAATGTAATCCACCGCGCCGGTATTCAGGCCAATCAGGGCGTCTTCAGCACGGTCGCGGGTGGTGAGCATGATCACCGGAATCTCGGCTACGGCCGGGTCTTCCTTGAGGCGGCGGCACACCTCAAAACCGTTGATGTCCGGCAGTTCAATGTCCAGGATGATCAGGTCGTAGAAGGATTCGTGCGCCGCTTGCAGTCCATCACGGCCGTTCTCCACCCACTGCACCATACACCCATTCTCTTCCAAATGCGTCTTAAACCGCATCGCCTGTACTGGCGTATCCTCCACCAGCAATATCGCCGCACCGCCGTTGTGTTCAGGGTTGGTCGTTGTCATATTCACTCCACAAACAAGGTGATCTGGTGATCTGGTGATTTAGTGATCTAGTAGTTGCGTAACCACTAAAACACTCAAACACCAAAACACTAGATCACTAGATCACATATCGCCTCCGCAATCTTCTCCACCGGCAGCACTGTCTCCACCGCGTTGTGCTGGATAGCCACGGCCGGCATCCCAAAAATCAGGCTGGTAGCCTCGTCCTGGGCGATGGTGTGTGCGCCCGTTTGCCGCAGCGCCGCCAGCCCTTGAGCGCCGTCGTCACCCATGCCGGTGAGGATCACGCCCACGGCCGTGTCCCCATACAGCCGCGCCACCGAGTCAAACAGCCGGTCGGCCGACGGGCAGTAACGGTCGCCCTTTGCTGGTGGCCGCAGCGCCACCTTGCCACTGGCGTGTACCACCAGATGGCGGTCATCCGGGGCCACCAATACCTGGCCGGGACAGAGGGCGCCGCCATCTTGCGCCAGCCGCACCGTCAGCGCGGTTTGCCGATTCAGCCAGACCGCCAGGTCGGCGGCAAAACCACGCGCCACGTGCTGCACCACCAAAATCGGCGCGGGAAAATCGGCCGGTAAACGGCCCAACACGGCCGTCAGCGCCCCCGGCCCACCCGTTGAAGCCGCCAGGGCTAACAAATGGACACGGCCGTGTTGTTTTGTCATTTTGGCCGGTATCACAGTGATGGGGGTTGGGTACGGCCGTCGCACCACCCGCACCCCCGCCATCAACTTCACCTGCTTCACCAATTCCGCCGTCACCTCTGGGTCGTCACCCACTGCCGGTTTGGGGACTAT
>CAYXUZ010000260.1:0-5391 GCA_964467705.1 uncultured Ardenticatenaceae bacterium
TGGGCCAACGGCCGATGGGGTCGCTGTCCAGGATGTTGCCCGCATGGTCGAGGACGTAGAGGGCGTCTTCCGAAGCCGCGATGACGATTTCAGGGTTGTTATCGTCGTCCAGGTTGGCGATGGTGGGGCCTCCCCAACCAAACAGACCGCCAGCGTCGCTGCTGTACGCCTTAATATCTTCCTCTTGCCAGAGCAACTGCCCATCGTGGCGGAAGGCGAACAGGCCATAGTAGCCGCTGATGATAATTTCGGCCATGCCGTCGCCAGTCAGGTCGGCCAGGGCCGGTTCGGCGGCGGGGCCAACCAGGTCGGTGTGCCATTGGATGGGGGTGCCGTTGCCGGTGTCTGCGCCGTCACCGCGATAGACGTAGAGACGGCCGTTGTTCGCCGGCGCTACCAGTTCCACCACCCCATCCCCGTTCAGGTCGCCAATGCCGATGCTGCTGACAAAACCGGTGAGGAAGGCGGGATCCAGTTCTTCTGTGGCGGAGTCATCATGCCAGGTGATCTGGGGGGTATAGCTGTAGAAGCCATCCGGGTTGACCTCAAACGCATCTATCCGGCTGGATGTGGTCAGGTTGCGAATTTGTATGACGTGAGGGCCATCGCCCAGGTCGGGGTAGTGGAAGGCGATGGGCTGGTCTGAGAAGGGGGCATTGAGGTCAATCTGCTCAATGTATTGGCCGTCAATGAAAACGTCGAAGGCGGTGTTGTCCCGATTGAAGGCGAGCAGGGTCAGGTCATCGCCGATGAAAGTGAACCAGTGGTTGACGCTGATGTTGGGTAGGCCAGGAACGAGGTAGTCGCCGTCGTAGGCGTAGGGGTTGGTGGCCTGGTTCCAGTAGTTTTTGTTGCTGAAGTGGAAACGGCCGTCTACCCCTTCCAGATCACTGTCATACCAGCCATCGTCAATCGGTTGGCCGTCCCAGATGTCAATGAAGTCCGGGCGGAGGTTGCCGGACACGGCCGTGATCGAAATCGTATGCGTCCCACTGATCAGGTCATCGTAATAGATGCTGGCCACGCTGGTCGTCGTGGAAGTGTCAAACAGCCCCCGCGAGACGCCATCAATGAAGATTTCTACCACGCCACCCGCCAGGAAACCGGCCCCGACCCAACTGCCGTTAAAGTCGAGGGAAAGGGTATTGCCCACCGTGCTGGTGTTGCTGTTGTAGGTACCGCTGCCGTGATTGATGCTGCTTTGTGTGGCCCAACTTTGGGGCATGGTGCGGTAGGGGTGGCCGTTGTAGCGCAGGTCAGGGTGATCTTCTTCCAGGCGGATGACACCGCTGTAAACAGGCGGTTCATACGGTGTGCCAGTGGCCGGGGTGGTAAAGGCATCTACTGTGGTGATGCCTCGGTAGCTGCGCACTTCCAGCACGTGTGCGTCACCACCAAAACCGGCAAAGGAGAAGGTGCGCGGGCCGGGCATGAGGCTATACGTGTCGAGGATGCCCAACGAACTGCCATCCACGCGCAGTTCGAGGGAATGGTAATTGGGGCGCGTCCAGGTCTGGAAGGTGAGGGAGTCACCACTGAAGGGGAACCAGGCGGTGCCGTTGTTGCCGTGGCTGGCGAAACTGCCGCCGCTGGCCCCGGCATCGGCCGTTTGCCCCCAACCGGCGCTGTAAAAGAGGCGCGCATCCGTCTCTTCAAACGTGCCATCGGCCAATGGCAGGCCATCCCACACATCGAAGTAATCCAGATGGATGCGGCTGTTGCTGGCATTGGGGTGACCGGTTCCCAACACGGTGATGGTCAGGGTATGTGGCCCGGCGTTGAGACCGTCGAAGTAGAGACTTTCCGTGTCATCCTCACGGGTGTAGAGGTCTGCGATAGCCACTACGTTGCCATCAATGGCGATTTCCGCCTGCCCACTAAAACGATCGGTGGCAAAACCAACACCCACCCAACTGCCCACAAAGTCGAAAGCGATGGTGTCGTTGGCGGCCGCCGAGTAGATGTATTGCCCGTCGCTGGCGCGATTGCTGCCGATGCCACTGGTGCGCGCCCAGCTTTGTGCTGTTTGGGTGAAGGGCACACCGTTGTAGCGGATGGTGTGATGGTCGTCTTCAAAGCGGGTGATGCCGGAGACGGGCGGGTTGGGGTCAATGAAGGGGCCAGTGCCCGGTGTGGTCAGGGCGTCAATGGTGGTGTTATCACGGTAGCTCTTGATCTGCAAGGTGTGGACACCCGCGCCAAACCCCTCATAGCTAAAGGTGCGGGTGATGGCGTTGGCGGCGTTGTTGGGGTGGTAGAGGTTGATAGTGTCCAGATAGATACCATCCACAAACAACTGTCCCTGGCCGCCGCCGCTATAAGCGATGGCCTGCAACGTGAAGGAGTTGCCAGAGAAGGGGAACCAGCCGTTGCCGCTGCTCGCCCGCACATAGCTGCCGCCGCTGGCGTTGGCATGGTTCACGGCCGTCCAGCCGTTGCTGAGAATGAGGCGTGGGTCGTCTTGTTCAAACGTGCCGTCGGCAAAGGCCGAACCATCGCCAAAGTCGAAGTAATCAAGCTGCACCCGCACCCCGGAGGAGAACGGATTGCTGTTGCCCAACACGGTGACGGTGACGGTGTGGGGGGCATTGCCCAGGTTGGGGAACGGCAGGGTCACGGCCGTGCCGTCTTCTCGCCGATACAGGTCAAACACCCCCTGGCTGTTGCCGTCAATGGTGATTTCCATGTGGCCGCTCAAGGTACCGCCTATGAGACCAACGTTCAGCCAGTCGCCGGTGAAGTTGAACACGGCCGTGTTGCCTGCCACCGCATTACGCCCATAACTACCGCCGCTGGCCTGGGCCAACGTTTGGTTCGTCCATGTGCCGGTTGTGCTAACGGCCGGGTCATTTTGCTCCGTGCGGGTCACAACCGAACTGATGCTAAAGGAGGACGCCGTTGGCGCACTCACCACCACCTGTTCTTCATTGACCGTTGCCAATTGATCATTACCCATTTCTGCCGGATTAAAGGTCAGCGGTTGGCTGATTTCCACATCGGCCACAAACAGAGAATCGGCATCAGATGACGGTTCGGGCAGGGAGGAAGTTGGATTTCCCAGTACCGTTGGCTCGGCGTTGCCTTCATTGCCCACTGCCCATTGATCGTTGACCGTTACGGACGGCATGTGCCAATACGGTGCATCATAGATGTGATGCTGCCGCCCCGTTTCATTGCCCATTGACGATTGACCATTGACCATTGACCCCGGCTCATTGCCCACTGCCAATGGATTGATTTCCGTCGTGATGCTGGTGGTGACGGTGACCGTGCCGGGGGCCACCATGTCCGGGGCGACGGCGTGGCTGGGGATGACGGCCTGGCCGACGCTGAGATGGCCGTAGCCATCGCCGCCGGTGGTGGCTGCGCCGTGCAGCAGCACATTGGCGGTGATGGTATAGACGCCCGCGGCCCAGCCGGAGGTGTCTAGTGTGGTCAGGTCGTAGGTGCGGGGCGCACCGCCGAGAATGTTCAGGTGGATGGCGTCGCTCCATTGCAGGGTGCCGTTGGCGGCGTACACGGCCGTGTCCACCACACCACTCTGCCCAATCCCGGCGATATTGGCGATCTCCACCTGCAAAGTGGTGCTGCTGACGCCCGTTTCCACAAAGGGCGGGTCGGCGGCTACGGCCGTCACCTGGATAAAGCGGTCTACCACATTCAGCCGCGCCTGGGCCTGGGCGGTAATGTAATCCAATGGGGTATTCACGGCCGTGACCTGCGCATCTATCAGATACAAGGCCAGATCAGAGGCGGCGGCGGGCACGGCCGTTTGCGCCGTTGCGCCGGGGGCAATGGTCTGTGGGAAGGTCAGCGTCTCGTCCGGCAGGGTGACGGTGACGGCATAAGTCGTCGTGACCGTGCCCCGGTTGTTAATTTCCAGGTCAAACTCCACCGGCTGGCCGGGTAAGGCGGCGTTCATCCAGGGGGTCAGGCGCACGGTGGGGCGGTGCGCTTTGATGGCGCACAGTTCCGTTTCCAGGTTGGTTACGGCCGTGCTAATGCCCGGCAGTGCCGCCAGACTGGACGCATCATCGGTGGCGGCGGCTAATGTGCTGGCGGCCGTTTCCAGGACGGTATACGTCTGGCCGAGGGGAGAGGTGAGACGGCCGTAATTGGCGGCGCTGCTGGCCGCGGCCACTGCCTGGTTGCGCAGCGCCAGGGCGCAATTGCCCCCGTCACACGACTCTTCCAGAGCGGAAATGGCCAGCGCCAGCGATTGCAAAGCGGCGGCCAACGCTGTTTCATCGGCCAGGCAGCCGGCCGCCGCCGCAAAAATGGGGGCAGTATTGGCGCTGACCAGGCGGGTGTTCACGGTAGCCCACTGCGTATAGACTTGATTCGGCACGGGGCTGGACAAACTCACTTGATGTGCGCTGCCCAATGGCGCGGCAGGTACGTTTAGCGTGACGACTTGGCTGCTGGTCTGGCCCGGATTGACGAGGACGGGGGATTGCAAGCCGGTCAGTTGCCAGCCAGCGGGCAGGTGGGCGGCCAGGTCAAAACTGCCCGGCGTATTGCCCACGTTGCGCAGATGCACGGTAAATTCCGCTTCCGCGTCGCTGAGGGCAAAGAGGGAGGTTGGTTCCAGCCAGAGGTGCTGGAAGGGGACGGCGGGCATGACAAAGGTCGTGTTGTCGCTGTCGGTGATGGTGGGGTTGGTGGTGGCTACGGCCGTGACTGCAAACGGATAGCTGCTGCCAGGCGCGGGCAGGGTGGGCGTGGCTGGCAGCACATACAGCCCCAGCCAGGTGCTACCCCCGGCGGGCAAGGTGATGGAGACGGCCGTTTGCCCTTCTTCCCCGGCAAAAATCAGCCAATCGGGGGCCATGCCCGTCACCGACACGTCAAAAGTGTGTGGCTGGCTGGAGCGGTTGACGATTTGCACCGTGTAGGCCGCGCCCGGAATTTGCGCCTGGCCGTTGTTGGTGGTGGGGTTGGCCGGGTCATCCGGTGTGCCAAAGGGAGTGGTGTAGATGGGGTCGGGCTGGATAGAGACATCCACGCCCTGTATGGGATTGACGGTGACAGTGTGTTCGGCGGCGGCCACGGCCGTGGGGTACAGCGCCGATTGCGCCGTCAGCAGCAGGGTGTAGTCGCCGGGTGGGGTGGTGAGGGTGGGGGTGACGGTCAGGCTGCCGTCGGCGGCGACGGCCGTGTCCCAACCGGGCGCGGACAGGGTTACGGTGTAGCTGTCGCTAAAGTTGGCGGAGACGGCCGCCTGGAAGGTGGCCGGGCTGCCGGGGGTAGTGGTGGAACTGGCCGGGCTGGTAGCCAGGCGCACGTAGTGAGCGTCGCCGGTCAGCGATACCTGGTCGGTAGCGGCGGTGGCTTCGCTGACGGCAATCGTGCCGTTGAAGTTGGGCAGCAGCAGGCCGTTTTGCAAGGAGA
>CAYXUZ010000261.1:0-379 GCA_964467705.1 uncultured Ardenticatenaceae bacterium
CGGCCTGCTGTTTGCCTGCCCGTCGAATGCGGAGGATGCGGTGGGGCTGCTGCGCACGGCGCTGCGCGGCCACGATCCGGTCATCTTTTTTGAGCATCGGGCGATGTTGGATGCGGCCTGGGCGCGACGGCCGTACCCTGGTGATGAGTATATGCTGCCTTTTGGCAAGGCGAAACTGGTGACAGAGGGAGACGACTTGACGGTTGTCACCTGGGGGGCGATGGTGGAGCGGTGTGAACTGGCGGCACAGGAGTTGGCAGGCATTGAGATTATTGATTTGCGCACGTTGTCGCCGTGGGACAGGACGGCTGTGTTTGCCAGTGTGCAGAAAACGAGCAAATGCCTGGTTGTGCATGAGGACATTCAGTTTGGCGGTTTT
>CAYXUZ010000261.1:389-2722 GCA_964467705.1 uncultured Ardenticatenaceae bacterium
CGGAGATTGCGGCGGCCGTGGCTTCGGCCTGTTTCCTCGACCTGGATGCGCCAGTGGAGCGGGTGGCGGCCCCGGCCGTGCCCGTGCCCTTTAGCACTTCGCTGATGGAAGGGGTAGTGCCAACGGTGGCGGCCATTCGCCAGGCAATGGAAAAGTTGCTAGCGTTTTAGGGGGACGAGGACGGCCGTTGCCTGGGAATGGAATTCCCAGGCTGTTACAAGAAGTACGCTAAAGCGCACTGCGGTCTTGTTTACTTCTGTAGCGTAACTCAGTTAAAATGGCAGCGACAAAGGTTGGTGAATAAAGGAGTGGCTTATGAATATGGATGTGACGCTCTCCCATGATGTGGTTGAACACCTGCAATATCTGGAACTGGGGTCTAAACAAAGCCTGAGCGAAAAGGTGCGGCTGTTATTGATTGCTGAATATCGTCGCCGGTTGGCCCATTATCACCTGACAAACGAGCAATTATCCCAGAAATACAACATGGACTTTGAGGCGTTTGAACAGCAACAGATGACCCGACAGCAAGGGTACAGTTGGGAGGTGGAGTCGGACGCGATTTCTTGGGAAACGGCCGTAGATGGCATGACGACTACGCAACGACAGTTAAAAGAGTTGACGAACAAGGACTGACCGCATGACCATTGACAACTTTGTCAATGAGGCGATTCTGGCCGGGGAACGCTTCTGGTTTATTTGGGATTTTAAGCAAGTGGAGCGTACTGATGCTACTGTCACAATTCATCTTGAAATCGAGAATGAACTTTTTGTGCAACTCTTTTCAGCCAACGCAGCGGCCGTTTAAGTCTTGCGCTGGTGGGTAACACAGGCAGGATTTACGGGCGAGATCGGGAGTACGGCCGTTGGCATCTGCACCCATTTGGCAAACCGCATGAACATATAGACACGCCAGAAGGCATGTCTGCCCAACCTGTGACACAATTCCTGAGCGAAGTAGAAAAACTGCTAATTGAACACGATTTGTTGTAAATATCCCCATCATTCTGCTAACCGTAGCACCAACAGCCCACCCGCCCCATCCGCCACGTAGATCAGACCATTGTACTCAACAGCATCTAGCGCATAACCCGGCGTAGCCAACTCGCCAATCAGTTGTGGTTGGGCGGAATTTGATATATCTACCAGCCTGATCTTGTCTCCACCCAATAACAACTGGTCGTCTAGCAACGTTACATTGGTTGCGTTGCCGGCAATCGGTAACGTGGCAATAACAGTCATATTGGCTGCATCCGTGACATCAACAATCCTGAGCAGAGTTTCTCCATTACATTCATCCTCTGAGCATAAGGAGGTGAGCAAATAGACGAGATTGTTATGGGCAACGAGATCTTTCACCTGAGCCTGCAATGGGTCTTGCCAAATACCAATTTCTTCAGGCATGGTAGGGTCTGCAATAGATATAATCTGGAACCTGTGTCCATTCCTAAATCTTGCCCAGATGAAAAGTTGCTCATTGTCAACAGTCAGAGAAGAATAACTGCTTGCCAATTGCTCAAATTTACCTGTTTGCGGCAGTTGAAGGGGATCAGAAATGTCCAACACAGTTAGAACACCATCTGTTATTGCGTAGAGGTAGTCGCCTTGAGTGATCATACCACTGACAGTTTCTATTCTATTGGGACTATCGAAATCGGCCGTTTCCTGCCAGGGAATCACATCCGTTTGAAAGCGATGAATGCCCGCCCACCAACCTGTCGTAAAAACAGCATTGCCACTTAGAACAGCCTGATCAATATACATCTGGTCATGTTTGTATTCATGAAGTAATCGCAAGGTCTGCGCTGAATCCACCTCAAATTGGTAGATGCGATGGTCCAGGTCATTCAACGCAAAAAGCTGGTTTGCATTGGCTTCTATCCAGTCTAAATCACCTAAACTACGCCATTCAGCTAGTTTTTGTAACCCAGTGTCCTTGCTTATTTCGGCAATAACAAGGCTTTCGCCAGCAGCAATATATATGATATTTTCATCAATCAAGTAATTGTAATACCGGTTGCCTATTCTCAGTCTGGTTAGTTGACGTACATGCTCCGGATCAGATACATCAAAAACCTTTATCCCAGCCGCATAAGAACCGGCGTCAGAGGCATTTTCCAGCTCATATAGAAGATCATTTTCGACATGAATAGAATCAAAAGTATATGAAAGGAGCAACTCATTAAGCTTAGTTGGGTTGCCTGTGAAATTTTGTTTTTCTATAGTCCAAATGGAAAATGAGGGTTCAAAGGTGAGAAAATAGAAACGGTCTTGATCAACGGCAATAAAATATCCAGTTAAATTTGTAGTAAATTCCGCAACTGGGCTAAGCT
>CAYXUZ010000261.1:2732-5026 GCA_964467705.1 uncultured Ardenticatenaceae bacterium
AGGTCTGTGGCGTCGGCCATTGAGATGGTTATCGGATTTTCGCCATCATTTCTGGATGCATAGACGAACTGGTCATCTGACATCGGATAATAATCATAGGGGAGTTCACCAGCAAGAACAGGTCGAAGCCGGTCATCCACGCTGAATATCAATGTGTTTTCCTCACGTGCTGTAGGCCCGATATACAAACGGCCGTTCCACTCCCGCAGAAAATTAACAGGCACGGCCGTTTCAAAGAAATCAACAATCTGTGGTTGATTGGGCCGGGAAACGTCCACAATCCAAAAGCCCGATTCATCGTTGGTCAATACATAAGCCGTCTCATTCAAGACCGCGATACGCTGGATCAGACTGGGCAAAATGTCGCTTTGACCAAGTTCTACAGGCGTCGTTGGCTGTGAAACGTCAAGCAACCAAAGGCGTGGGCCAACACCTACATAGGCAATACCATCTTGCACTGTGACAGTATTGATTCGCCCACCCAGTTGATCAACCATCTGGAAGTCAGTCTGGGCATCTCCCAAAGCAGAGTCCCAAAACGATGCTGTGGGCAAAGGGATTGGTGTAGCGGTGGGCACGGCCGTAGCTGTTTCTGTTGGCACGGCCGTACTCGTTTCCGTCGGTGGCAGCGTGGCTATGGGCGTGGAAGTATGAGCCGGTGTGGGCGGCACGCTTGCACTGAGCGCAGCCGAAGTGGCCGTACCCGTCATCGTCATGGTGGGGGCAACGGTGCGGGTGGGGGGTACGGCCGTGACCCCTACCTCTGGCGGTTTACAGGCAACCAGCCAACAAAGAGTGCTTATCAAAAGGATTGTTTTCAGCCAACGGTTCATACTTCCTCCAGCAAATTACAGGTTCAAAGTGTACTATACCGCTTCCCTGCTCACCAATCCCCACGCCCCAAAAACGTTTGCCATGCGCCTGCCATCCCTCTTCACCCCTCACCTTGCCACCCGTTCACCTTGTCACCTTGTCTCCTCTTGGCCTACGGCCGTTTACGCCGCCTTCACGTTGAATTTACGGGGCACATACGGACGCTGCCGGGGGGGTGGCGTATGCTATGCAGCGAAACAACGCCACGCCAACAATTCATTTAATTCCCCCGTTTAGTTGTCTTTCGGGAAGCGTTGTTGATTCCACACCCAGATTGAAATGAGGAATAACCGACAATGGTGGAAGCAGAAACACAATCATCCGTGCAGTTTATCAACCACCTCAAACCAAACATGGCCGACAGAATTGTGCTGCTAGACGAGCCGGAAGTGATAGCTTTCAGCCATGCCGGAGAGCGCGCCACAGAGCGAGAAGAGCGGGAAGCAATGAGCGAAGCCCTGACGTATACCCAACGGATGGCCGGGATCGGCCTGTTAACGGCCAGTATCGGGCACGAAATGAACACGCCGCTGAGCATTATTGCCGCCACATGCAGCAATTTGCAGCACGAAATTGAAGAGAACAACCTGAGCATGGAGCAGTTGCTCAAATATGTGATCATGATTGAGCAAAATGCCTGGCGAGCGGCGCGTATTGTGGAGGTGCTGCGCAATTATTCCTATGAAGAAGAGACCCAAACGGCCGTTACCGACCTGAACATGATCATCGAAGATGCACTGACGCTTTTGCAGCATCAACTACAGGGGGAATACAACATTCAGGTAGAAACCCAACTGGCGCAAAATCTGGGCACCATCGTCTGTGACCATAATCGGATGACCCAGGTATTGGTCAACTTGCTGCTCAACGCCCGCGATGCCATTGGGCGCAGCGGCGGCAAAATTGTGGTGAAGTCCTGGCCCATGCCACCGCCCACCGTCTCGCTTTCGCGGGTCAATGGGCTGGTCGCCGCCCCTCCTACCCGTGAAGAATACGCCTTCTCTGTCAGTGACGACGGCCCCGGCATTGACCCGGCCATCCTCACCCAAATTTTCGATCCCTTCTTCTCCACCAAACCCAACGGCAAAGGGGCCGGTCTGGGTCTATTCGTCGCCCAACGTATTGTGGAACAACATCACGGCCGTATAACCGCCGAGAATAACCTGACCGGCGGGGCGCTGTTTACGGTGGTGCTCCCTCGTAAATAGTGAGCGGTGAGCGGTGAGCAGTATGCAGTTTACCCGCGGCTTACTGCCTACCGCCTACCGCTCACTGCTCACTGTCTTCTGCCAGCCCCAAAAAGTACGCATGAAAACGGCCGTCCCCCGTCAACTCTGGATGAAAAGATGTGACCAGCCATTTGCCCTGTTGGGCGGCAACGGCCGTGCCATCGGGCAATGTCGCCAGCACCATCGCCGTGC
>CAYXUZ010000262.1:0-890 GCA_964467705.1 uncultured Ardenticatenaceae bacterium
TAATGACCGAGAGGAAAGCCGTGTTAAACAGCCAACGGGGAAAGGTGCCCCCCTGGCCAAAATCAGCATTCCACACCCGCACCCAGTTCTCGGTCAGCCATTCGGCGGGTAACAGTTGGGGCGGATAGGCGATAATTTCCGCGCCGGACTTAAACGTGCCCAGGAAAGCCAGGATAAAGGGTGTAAACATGACGAGGCCGATGAGGACGACGGCCGTATACCGCACCACCCGGCCCACATAAAACCGCGCCGGTTTACGCGGCCGACTTTCCGCTACCGCTTTACCCTTCACCGGGGCAGTTGGGTTGCTCGTTGTTGCCATTGTCAATCTCCTCCGTCAACATAGCGCGATTTGCCAAATCGCGTTACGCCTTTAGTAAAGCTGCGTTCCCTTTTCTACAAAGCGGCGCTGGAAGTAGGTGAAGGTAAATATGATTGCCGCCAGGATAAAAGCCAGAGCCGCGCCATACCCCATTTCAATTGGCCCCAGCTTACCCAAAGCACGGGTAAACACCTCATAAACCGGCGTCAGGGTCGTATCCAGCGGGCCACCGGCTGTGGCCAGATACACCTGATCAAACACTTGCAGTGTGCCTATCGTGCCCAGGACCAATACCAGCACAATGATCGGGCGCAGCAGCGGCAGCGTCACTTTCCAAAACTGCTGCCAGCCGGTGGCCCCGTCAATCGCCGCTGCTTCATACACCACCGGGTTAATATCTTGCAGCGCTGCCAGGAACATAATCATAAAGGTCGGCACGGTGGTGAAGATGTTCATGGCCATCAAAGACATGAGGGCGATGCTGGGGCCACGCAGATACCAATAATCAGAGGGAATAACCACACCAAACCAGCCAACGATAATTTGAAAGAGACCGCGCGGGTCCCCC
>CAYXUZ010000262.1:900-4762 GCA_964467705.1 uncultured Ardenticatenaceae bacterium
AAATCTATAGGCACCCACGTCTGACCAAACCAGCCCAGCACCATGGCAATCCAGTAGTTGATATAACCGGTCTTCAAATAAAGCCAGACAAAAATGAGGGTAATGACGACCGAAGAGGTGACGCTGGGGGCATAGAAAATGGTGCGGAAAAATTGTTTGAAGCGTATGGGGGCGTTCAGGATCACTGCCAGGGCAATAGCAATGGCCGTTTGCACGAAGGTGACGATGAGAGCGAACCAGAAAACGTTGTAAAGCGACTGGATGAAGGTGCGCGAAGTAAAGGCGCGCCGGTAATTATCCAGGCCAATCCATTCTGGTTCGGTAAAAATGCCATAATCAGTGAAGGAGACGTAGAAGGCAAAAAACAAGACGCCCAGAGTAAAGGTCAACAGAACCAGCAGGTAGGGGGCGAGAAAACCATAACCGGCCAGCAGTTCAGCGCGCTGACCGGGTTTGTCCCAGGCCTGGCGCACGGCGCGGGCGGCATACAAACCGATGACGACGCCGAGGATAGCCACGGCCGTTAAGAAGGGTACGGCCGTCAACCGCACCTGCTCCAGATACAGTTCCAGACTCCGGGCAATGAGCGGGTTCGTCTTTACCGGTGCATTCATCAGAGCGATTACCATCAGCACAATAACAATCACGGCAAACGCGATCACCGCAGCCACGTTGGCCCGGCCACTCACTTTGGGGCCACTTACTTTGGGGCGGACTTGTGGGGCTTGCATAAACCACCTCCTGAGGAGGTAATTGGGTAATTAGGAAATCACACAATTACCCAATTACCCAATTACGCAATGACGCTACTTTACTTCATCTAATGCCGCCTGTGCTTCTTCTTGCGCCTGGGCAAAAGCCTCATCCACACTCTGATCGTTCAGGAAAATACGTTCCAGGGCCTGGCTGACCGCGTCATTAACACGGCCTGTGTTTGGCCCCCAGTAAGCGACGCGGCTATCTGGCAGCAGTCCACCTTCGGCAATAGCTTTGTCGTTTTCATCTTGCACCAAATCTGCCTGATCCGGGTGTGTACTGTAGGCAAAACCGGTTTGCACAATTTCGCCCTGATTCTCACGGCCAGTGACAAAGATGGTGAATGCGGCAGCCGCCCGTGGGTATTGGGTGAAGGCATTAACGCCAATGGCATTGGTGAAAATGACATCGGCACGGTTGTCTGGCCCTTGCGGCAGGAGTACCGCTTTCCAGGCTACATCGGGGAAGTCGGTGCGCATGTAGTTGACCATCCAACCACCTTCCAGCGTCATACCGGCCAGTTTCTTGCCGATAGCTTCACCACACCAGCCCGCACTCAGGTCTGACGGCCGTTGTAGACTGCCTTCCTGGAACATCTCTAACTGCATGGCGGCCATCTCTTTGATTTCCGGTGTGTCCAGCGTGGCGGTGGCGTAATCCTCGGTGGCATAGGCGCCACCATTCGAGAACGCCCAGGGTGCAAAACGCGCCCAGTCAGATCCCTGGCAATAACCGGCATAATCGGTGTTTTCGGCAATGGCCTGGGCGGCCGTGCGCAAATCATCCCATGTCCAATCGGCCGTTGGTTCATCAATGCCCGCCTCGGCAAACACTTCCGGCAGGTAGATCAGCCCCAACGTACCCCAATCCTTGGGCAAGCCATACGTCTGCCCATCCAGCGTGAAGATGGTGAGCAGCGGGGCAATGAAATCATCGCGGCTGGTACCCGCTTCGTCCATATACTCGTCCAGCGCCAACAACTGTTCGTTAGGCGCAAAAGCGGTCATCAATTGATCATCCACGTAAAAAACATCGGGGGCAGTGCCACCGGCCATGGCTGCCTTCAGCTTGGTCTGGAATTCATCGGGAATAGGTTCGTAGTTAACGGTAACGGCCGGGCACACAGCCTTGAAGCGCTCAATAGAATCCCGGTACACCTGCTGCTCGGTTTCGTTGCCCCAACCGGAAAAGGTGATGGTGGCCCCATCTTCCACTTCCATAAAACAGTCTGCCGCCGCCTCTTCTTCTACTGGTTCGGCCACTTCTTCTGCGCCCGCATCACTCTCTTCGGCCGTTTCAGAACCGGTTTCGGCGGCCGTGTCCGTTTCGGTATCCGCATCTCCACCGCCACTACAGGCAAACAACAAGGCGCTTAGCAAAAGCGCCACGAATAAGGTAAACCAATGACGTTTCATGTTCCTTCTCCTTTCAAATCGTCTGGGGTAGAGGCGTTACCTTGCCACGTCTCTACCATTTCATTAAATTGTGAAGGTCAATGTCACGGCAATCTGGTGGTTCGTTGTTATAATTCTGCCGGGACTTGACCGTCTCATGGGCCGGGCCGCACATTCATGCCTTGCCGGGTGCGCGTGTGCGGTGCGGCTTATCCTTTAATTGTGGCCGTTATTTCCACCGGGCCACCTCCGTCCATCATTCGTGCCGGATAATCACCTCCTTTTCTTTGCCTCCTTTTTGCTGAATATCTACCCGCCGTCGCTGCCCCTGATACCGGTAGTGAAAAGCCAGTCGTTGCCAGTGGGCAGGCAGGCACGGCCGTAACACCATCCCATCGCTCGTCAGACGCAAACCGGCAAAGCCAAAAACTAGCGCCTGCCACACGCCACCTAACGAAGCAGCATGAATGCCCTCACCGGCGTTGCCGCGCACATCCCGCAAGTCGGCGCGGCAGGCCAGCATAAAATGCTGATACGCTTCCTCTGAGCGACCCATTTCGCAGGCAGCCCAGGCATGAAAACTAGGGCCAAGCGACGAACCATAACGATGGTCAGTAATAGGCATGTAACGATCCCAATTGGCCTGCCACACATCCCGGTCAAACTGGTCGCGGAACAGACAGAGTAGCATGATCACATCCGCTTGCTTGAGAACTTGCCGTTCATTGGCTCCTTCAATACCGAAGATCACCTGGAGCGATTTGTCCGCGCTGGCAATAAAGGCCGGGTCAACCGGCTCACGGGCAAAAAAGCCCTCAAACTGCTCGATGATGCTCGTCTCCGGGTCATACAGAAAAACGAGATGATTGATCACATCTTGCCAATGCGCGTAGGCCGTTTCTGACAAATTCAGGCGCTTTTCCAGTTCAGCCGCTTGCTGTGGGTACTGTTGGTGCAGCCAGGCACGGACGCCTAGTGCCGTCTGCAAATGCCACTTACACATAAAGTTGGTAAAGCTGTTGTTATCCACATGGTCGTGATATTCGTCTGGCCCGATGACGTCGCGGATGGCGTATTGGCGCATTCCGTTAGCGCCCTCCGGCTCGGCGCGGCTGGCCCAAAAGCGGGCCGTGTCCAAAATCATCTCCGCGCCGTAGTCGCGCATGAAGGCATCGTCGCCGGTAATGCGCCAGTATTGCATGATGGCATAGGCTACATCGGCGGAAATGTGGATTTGAATATCGCCCGTCCAGATACGCACCAGCTTCTTGGGGTCGCTGAAATGCGTCACCCAGGTAGGCGTTACTTCGTCGCCGGTAGCGGCGCTTTCCCAGGGGTACTGGGCTCCGTCAAAGCCGTTGGCGGCCGCTTTTCGCCGCGCCCCGGCCAGCGTGTGGTAACGGTAAAGCAGCATGTTATGGGCAATGACCGGATGGCTGTAGCTGAAAAAGGGCAGCATGAAAATTTCGGTGTCCCAAAAAACGTGACCGGCGTAGCCGTAACCGCTGAGGGTTTTAGCGCCAATGCTGGCCCGTTCATCGTGTTGGGGAGCGGCAGCCAATAATTGGAACAGGTTGTAACGCACCGCCAGTTGCGCCTCGTCGTCACCTTCAATGAGAATGTCGCTCTCCTGCCACAGCCAGGCCCAGGCGGCCGTGTGAGCAAACTTGAGCGTGTCATAGCTCTGGTCGCGCAGGAAGGCCAGGGCACGC
>CAYXUZ010000263.1:0-4719 GCA_964467705.1 uncultured Ardenticatenaceae bacterium
CCCATGATCGCTATCTGGTGGACAGGCTGGCAACGCAGGTGTGGGAAGTGGCGGACGGCCGTCTGCGCGTCTACCCCGGCAATTATCAGGCATACCTGGCGGCACGGCAGCAAGAAAAAGAGGCGGCGAAGGGGCCGGTGCCGGCCATACGGCCGATTGAAAAAGAAGCGGAATCGCCGCAAAACGGGGTGGCCTTGAGCAAAAATGAGCAGCGCCGTTTGCAGGAAATGGTGACGATGCTGGAGCGCCACATTGAAATGGCCGAACAGGAGTTGCAGCGCACCATCGCCGCTTTGCAGCAGGCGACAGAAGCGCAATCTTTTGATAAGATACAAAGCCTGAGCGCCGCTTATGCCGAGGCGGAAGACAATTTGAACGCTTTGCTGGCGCAGTGGGAGAAGTTACATGAGTAGTCAGGGGAAGAACGACAAGCTGCAAAACGCCACCCATTATGAGGGCAAGGTGATCATTGGCCTGACCGGGAATATCGCTACCGGCAAGTCGGCGGTGATGGGGCTGGCGCGGGAGGCAGGGGCGCTGACCATTGATGCAGACAAGATTGTGCATGAGTTGATGGATCGGGATAAGCCGTTGCAAGAGGCGATTGCGGCCGAGTTTACATCGCGGGTGCGCAAGGCGGACGGCCGTATTGACCGTGACCTCCTGGGCCAGCTTGTCTTTGCTGACTCTGACCAGTTGGCGTTGTTGGAATCCATTGTGCATCCGGCCGTGCGCCGCGAAGTGGACAAACGCATCCTGCAAAGTGACGCCAGCTATGTGATGATCGAGGCGATTAAGTTGTTGGAAGGAGATATGCCCAAAGCGTGTCATCAGGTGTGGGTAACGCGCTGTGACCGGCAAAAACAGCTCGAACGGCTGCGGGTCTGCCGGGGCATGGAAACATCGGCGGCGGCGAACCGCATCAAAGCGCAAGGGGCGCAGGAAGAGAAGATCGCCTTTGCCGATGTGGTGATTGACACCAATGGGCTGATGAACGATACCCAGGCGCAGTTTGAAGTGGCCTGGGGCCGCCTGCCGGTTCCGGGCCAGGCAGAAGCGAAGGCCCGCCTGGACCTGACGCCGACGCCGGTGAGACGGCCGCAACCCAAAACAGAAACGACGACTACAGATACATCCACCGAGACGGCCGTCGCCGAATCCGTATCCACCGACGTCAGCGACCTGACCCCGCTGGAAATGGCCGACGCCCCAGAAGATTTGCAGGTGCGCCGGGCACGGCCGAATGACATCCCCTCCATTCTATTGCTCATGCAGCAGTCCAGCGGCGGCGCGATCAAAATGAAACGGGCCGATGTGTTGATGGCCTTGAGTGAGCGCGGTTACTTCATCGGCCAGGTAGGGTCGGAGATCAGTACAGTGGTCGGCTGGAAGATTGACAGCCAGGTGGGGCGGGTGGAGGAGATTTACATTCATCCGCCGGAGATGATTGGGGTGACGGGTACGGCCGTGATTCAGGAAATCCAAAAATCTGCTTACGGCCATTTGTGCCAGATCATCGTGGGTTTCATTCCAAACAGCGCGCCGGATGATTTACGCCGCCTCTTTCTGGCGCACGGCTACGCGCCCATGGAACGCAGCGAAATGGCGAACAATTGGAAAGAGGCCATTGACGAATCGCAGCCGGAAGATAGCACGTATCTGGTGAAGGTTTTGTTGGATACGCGGTTGAAATGAGAAAGACCTGACAGGTTTCTCAAACCTGTCAGGTCTGTGTGAGATGATGAAATGAATAGTATAAAAAGTTGGATTCTGAAACACCCCAACCTCTCCGCCTGGTTTGTGCTGGCATTGGGCATGGTGCTGCTGCTGGTGTATGAAGCGCGGGATGTGGGGTTGCAAGCCAGCCAATGGTTCTGGCTGGTGGTCATTACGGTACTCGTGGCCGGGGCCTGCATCTGGATCATTAGCTGGGGGGATGATGATGAGACGGCCGTAGCCGACGTACCGACTGACAAACCGGCGGAGGAAGTGTAAAACGTTGTAAGTGGCAGGTTGCAAGTGGCAAGTTGCAAGTCATTACCTGCCACCTGCTACCTGCTACCTGCCACCCCCTCATGCCCCTCTCCCCCTTCATGCCGGAAAAACCGGCGATCTCGTTGGATAAAGTCCAGGCGATGCGCAGCGGCATGGCCGATTGGTTTACCGTGTTACATACGGGGTTGGATGAGCCGTTTCGGGGGGCAGTGCAGTTTCACGGCCGTTTTGTGCAAGATTCCGCCGACTGTTTTGCCGACATTCGCGCCCTCTTTGCCGTGCATGGTTTCACACCCTATGTGCGCCGGGAGGAGGACGGCCGTATCGTCATTACCGCCGAACCCGGTGTTTTGCGTACTAACCCTTCTGACTGGCGTATCAATGTCGTGCTGTTTGTGGCTACTGTTTTTTCCACCATGCTTACGGGCGCATTGATGTTTGAAGCGGAGACACTGCAACAGGGTGTGCAAATCTGGCGCGGCTGGCCCTACTGCCTGTGCATCATGCTCATTTTGGGGGCACACGAGATGGGGCATTATTTTGCGGCGCGGTATCATGGCACGGCCGTGACCCTGCCCTACTTCATCCCCTTCATCCCGCCCATTGGCACGATGGGCGCGGTCATTCGCCTGAAAGCCCCCCTGCCCAACAAACGGGTACTGCTGGATGTGGGCGCGGCCGGGCCATTAGCTGGTCTGCTTTTTGCCATTCCCATCCTCTTTTACGGCCTGTACACCTCAGAAATCGGCGTAGTGGTGCATGGCGTCCACATCGAAGGTAACTCCATCCTCTATTACCTGGCAAAGTACATCACCTTCGGCCAGTTTTTGCCCAACGCCACCTATGACGTCTATTTGAACCAGGTGGCCTGGGCCGGTTGGGTTGGCTTGCTGGTGACGGCGCTCAATCTGATGCCCGTCGGCCAGCTTGACGGCGGCCACATTACCTATGCTCTCTTTGGCGAGAAGTCGAACAAATTTTATCTGCCCGTGATGATTATTTTGGCGCTGTTAGCCATCCTTTCTATGTTGAGCGGGGGAGTTTTTACGTGGGTAGTGTGGCTGATTCTACTTTACTTTTTCGGCCGTTTGCACGCCGAACCGTTAGATGATGTGACGCCACTAGACCCACGCCGCCGGGCAGTCGCTATTTTTAGCATGGTCATGTTTTTCCTTGTGTTTGTCCCGCTGCCTTTTTATGTGATTGGTTAATGGGGGTGTTACGACCGTCTCCCCATTTGTCACGGTTTCGCGTGTTCGTTATAATCCCCGTCGCTTACAAGGCGCCATAGCTCAGTTGGTCAGAGCGGGGGACTCATAAGCCCTAGGTCACTGGTTCAAATCCAGTTGGCGCCATCAGGAACCGAAGCCGCTCCGTGAGGGGCGGTTTTTTTATTTGCGTAAGCCGTGATGCGCGACTCGTGATGCGTAATCCGAAGTCCGATTACGGTTTACGGATTACACATCACGGATTACGGTTTACGAATGACCCCATTGGCGCGTATCCAAAAACGAGGCTGGCTGTTTGTGCTGGCCGGGATTTTGCTGGCGGCAGTCTGGGTGGCAGCGGGGGAACCGGCACGGCCGTCTCCCCTTTCCCCCGTCTTCTCTCCCATCACGGCCATTGACATCAGCCAGGGGCGGCTGAATGCGGTGCCGCCCTCGCCGCGCAGTGGCGAAAATGGCTGGCGCATCCGGCAGGATTTTGTGGCCGGGCATGATGGTCTGCGCGAAATTGAACTCATCCTGGCCCGTAATGGTGAACCACAGCCGGGGGAAGACGGCCGTTTCACATTCACCCTCTTTGACGATACCGGCGCGGCCATCACCCAACGCACCCTGCATACCGCCAGTTTCCAGCACAATGCCACCTACACGCTCACCTTTCCGGCGCAACCCACGTCCGCCGGGCGGCGCTATGTGCTGGAACTGAGCGGCAATGAGACCAACCCGCTGACGGTGTGGGGTTATGACCTGGATGTGATGGGCAGC
Organism: uncultured Ardenticatenaceae bacterium; assembly: GCA_964467705.1. Taxonomy (GTDB): domain Bacteria; phylum Chloroflexota; class Anaerolineae; order Promineifilales; family Promineifilaceae; genus CAADGU01. Next base: position 3,987 of record CAYXUZ010000263.1, read on the forward strand.
GGGCAGACAATGATTGTGGCTGAAGGGGATGGGCCGGACACGGCCGTGCAAGACCTCCGCTTCATCACCCGCTACCAACTCCTGCCCCAATCTGCCTTTATCACCCTTGCCAGCCAGGTATGGCGAGAAGGCGCCATTATTCTGCTGGCCTTGATCTTCATCCCCTTGCCGGGTCTCCTGCTCATGTCGCTGCTCCCCTTACGCTGGCGCGGTTGGGACGGCATGGCCTGGTTGGGTACGGCGCTGGCGCTGGGCACGGCCGTCTGGCCCCTGCTCTGGTATGCCTTCACCCTCCTCGGCGGTCATTTCACCGGCTGGCTGCTCGGGCTGATCGTGTTTGGGTGTTTGAGTGTTTGGGCGTTCAGGTGGTCACGCCTCACGCCTCACGCCTCACGCCCCCCCTCACCCCTTCACCTTGTCACCCTGTCACCCTCTCATCTTATTCTCCTCCTCATCCTCCTCACCGGATTCGCCGTGCGGCTGCTGGCCGTGCGTGATCTGGCCGCGCCGCCCTGGGTGGATGCCGGTCGTCATGCCTTGATCACGGCCGTGATGATAGCCAACGGCCAGACCATTTCCGATTATGCTCCCTACCTGCCGGTTGACCGTTTCCCCTACCATTTTGGCTTTCATACCATTTCTGCCAGCCTGGTGCTAATGACTGGCTGGCCGTTAGAGCGGCTGCTGCTGGTATTGGGGCAGTTGTTGAATGCGCTGGTACCGCTGACGGTGT
>CAYXUZ010000264.1:0-4612 GCA_964467705.1 uncultured Ardenticatenaceae bacterium
CGTCAATGTCATACACCCCGGCACTGCTGCCGGCCAATCGCCCAGTCACCAGATCGTTGCTGCCGCTGACAGTGGTGCCTTGTTGTTTGGTGCCGCTGCTGGTGGTGGTTTCGGGGTCGCCCCGTTCCCATTGCCCGGTTGTGGCATTGTCAGTGCCGTTCGGGTTCACCGTCCAGCCCAGATTGCTCTCGAAGTTGTCGAAGAAGATATCCCCGCTGGGTGGAGGGGTGTTGGTTGAGGTGGGGGGCACTGATGTATTGGTGGGTGTGGGAGTATTGGTCGGCGTTCCTGTGTTAGTGGGTGTGGCTGTACTCGTGGGCGTGGCCGTATTGGTAGGGGTATTGGTTGGGGTGGGCGTTGGACCCCCTGTACAACCGGGGATGGTAAAGATGCCAACACGAGTACGCCATTGATTAGCAGAATTAGCAGTGTAGTATTCGTTCGTGTACCAGAATGAACAATCATTGGCCGGGTCAACAGCCATGGCCGCATAATCACCCCACCGGTTGGAGCCGGTTTGTGAACCGCTGCCGTTGACAAGCACAGCTTCCGTTTGCAGTGTACCCAATGGGTCGGTAGATAGCCGGGTAGCATAACGGATACCGGGATTGATAGTGTTGCTGGAAACGGTGTAGCCGATGGCGATATTCCCATTTCTGTCCATAGCAATGCTAGGGTTGGTACGGTCATGCCCGTCGCCAGGATCGTGAGTGCCTTGCTGGAAGAGCGTCCAGCTCGTGCCTGTTTTGCGCAGTTCGAACCAGCGAACGGCCGCGCCGACATTCCCTAACCCGCCGCCCACCACAAATGTACCCACCAATGATTGGTGTGTGCCAAAATTACGGTAGGGAAAGCGGAACATCGGCCATTCACCCAGTGCATCAAAACGTTGAGTTGTGCCCAACTGGCGCACACAGTTGAAGTTGAAAAAACCGCAGGGTGTGTAGGTAAAAGAGGCAATGGGCAGGGTGGTGACTAGATTGTAGGTAGAATTGGCAGGCGTCGTCCAATCTACATCAAACTCCCGCAGTTCTATCCGGTCACTACCACCGCCATGATAGCTATCATCCTTGAAAGTGTAGAAGATATTGGGAGCACCGGCCGGTGGCGCAGTGGGGCCATCCACATCACTGGGCAAATACAGATTGGTTCCACCGGTAAATTTCTGGAAGGTTGCGGATGCACCAGTCAACATCCTGGCCCGGTCAAAGGCGTAGGCGGTGTAGGTGGATTCATTAGCCGACATATAATAGCCATCCGGCCAGACACCGAATTTGAAATAATCAGGAAATGCGCCGACGTTGAAGGTGTAGGTGTAGTATGCGCCGGTGGGATCGGCTGTTTGGGAGATAGCGATACACATATGGCTGGATTGGGCAAACTGGCTCAACAACCAGCGATTTGCCAATGGATCATACAACACGATGGGGTCACCCGCGTTGGCCGTGCAGTTGCCACTAGACCACAGCGTTCCCAGATTAAATGGCCCGCTGAGCAGAACGCCTGATTTGTTGTAGATGGCAATTTTGGTGGCGTTGACGGCATGGACGTAATGGTTGGGGCCGACATCGCCGTTGATGTCGGGCGGGGTACAGGTGCCACAACCAGCGGGGTTGCCGGTGGCATCAAAGCTGAAGTCCAGGCTGGGTGTGAGGAGGGTGTTGCTTCCAGTCGGTTGGATGAGGGGGTCGGTGGGTATGTTTGTGCGGTTCCAGGTACCGCGCTGTCCCATATCGGCTTCAAACTGGTGCGGGTTGTGCCGGGGGTTGATTTCCCGGTTTAATGTTGGTTCATCATCCCAGGGTGATACCGGCAGGTCGCGCACGGCCGTACTCAAGCCTGGCGTCACCGGTTCACTGACAATATGGGTCTGGATAGGGTCTGGCTCTACGGCCGTGTTCAATGTTGGTGCTGCCCCCTCTGCCGATTGGAACATCACCCAAGTAACCAGATAAAAAACAAAAACACTGATGAGAATTTTCCCTGTTAACTTCATTATTAACTTCCTTCAAAATATGCTGGCTGGTGGCTGGTGATTGTTGGCTTATAGAAGCCAGCAACCACCAGCCATAACATTTATTTACGGTGAAGATGTGATCTGCACATCATCTATAGCCGCCTCTACCAGACTGGCCGTAGAAGCGTCGGCGGCAGAGATAAGGATGTATACTGTTTGTCCGGCAAAGCTGTTCAGGCTGCCGCTAAATGTGGCCCAGGCCGCGTCATCATCATTGGCAGCGCCTGTTTCCTGAAACACCGTTGACGTGGTACTGCCTACTACCTGTACCCGCAAAAAGTCGGCGCTGGAGGAGTTGTTGAGATGGGCCATGTAGTAGCTGAAGGAAAGGGTGATATTGCCGCTAGATGGCAGCGTAATGTTGGGCGAACGGATGGAGGTCGTGCCACCATCAATGTCATAGCTGCCGGCGCCGCTCCCGGCCAATCGCCCCGTGACCAAATCGTTGCTACCACTGACGGTCGTCCCCTGCTGTTTTGTGCCGCTGCTCGTTGTTGTCTCCGGATTGCCTCGTTCCCATTGTCCCAAAGTGGCGGTGTCTGTGCCGTCGGGGTTGACCGTCCAGCCCAGGTTGGTCTCAAAGTTATCGAAGAAGATCGTGCCGCCGGGTGGTGGGGTGCTCGTTGGGCCGGGTGTAGCGGTAGGGCCGGGGGTGGGTGATGGGGTGGGTGTGGGGCCGCTGCCGATGTGCAGGAAGATAGCAGAGATGGCGCCCCAGTTGTTGTTGGCATCACGGCCGCGCAGGTAGAGGGTGTGACGGCCGTTGCTCCATTCGGTGGTGTTGACGCTGGCGGTGACGTTTTCAATCGTGCTATTGAAATTGCCATCGCTGGCAGACATGGCCACGGCCGTGCCTCCGGCCCAGGGCGGTGTATCCACATAATACTCAGCAGCAGCAATCGTCTGGGTAGGTTCTGTACCGTTGCTGTTATTGAAGCGGGTATCGTTGATGTTGGCGGTCAGATTGACTACTGTACCAGCGGGCACGCCCGGCGGTGTGGAACCCTGACTTAGAGCTACATTTAAGGTGTCCGGCCCGGCAGGGGTCATGTAGGGGGTACGGGCTACTTTGAGCGAATACATGAGCGAGGGCATGTTGGCCGGCAGCAGGGTGTTGTTAAAGTAGCTGCACGATTCAAAGAATTGGGTGCCTAATTCATAGGTGTAAGCCGCCACGCCTAACACGCCATAGATGTAATCATCCGTCGTGCCATCAGTGGGATAGAGGCCAATCGCCTGTTCGGGTGTGTGGTTGTTGAAATAGGCCAGTTTGCGCCCCAACGTTTGCAACTGTGTGCCATTGCCGGTGGGGTTGCTGGTGTAGCCCCAAGGCCAAAGTAACAATCGTCCAGAGCTATGAATATCCAGATATAAGCCTGTCGCATCCAATGGAGCAGGGGCGCTCTCCCCTGTGCCACGCTGGTCAGGGAAGATAGAGAGGGCATAGTTCATGACGGCCTGGACTTCCGGCTCGGAACCGGCGCTGGCCCCACGATAGGTTTCGCTGCACTGGCTGCCGCTGGAACCACCACAGCAGCCCCAGTTGTAGGTGAAGTTGCGGTTGAGGTCGGCCCCCCGGCTGTTACTGGTGGGGCTGCAATAGTTTTGGTTGGTGTTTTTGCGCCAGAGGATGCCGGTTTCAGCTTGTTTACGGCCGTCGGGGTTCGTTTGCAGCATCAGATGCACTTCGTGGTAATCCAAAATCCAGGTAATATCCGGGTCTGTGCCATAGCCGCTGACCAGGTTTTCGGCCAGACGGGTAATAAGTTCGGCAGTAGTATATTCGCGGGCATGGATGGCGCTGGTAATAAAAATCTTCGGTTTGGGACCAGGAACGGCTGAGTTCGTCAGTTTCAATACCATCATGTCGTAACCGGGCAAGCCGCCGGCCGTCACTTTTTCCCAGGAGTTACCGTGGTCGCTCCACGTCGCCAATGTGGGATAGTTAGCGGCAATAGTTTGGGCTGTGCTAAACGTTTCTTCCACCGTACGATAGCAAGAATAACCTGGGATAGCTTCACTGCCAGGTTCGACCGGTTTGGGGGGCTGGGCGTATTGGCTGGTGAGAGCCTCGTCTATTTCCGTTTGCAGGCCAGATTCCAGCAATTTGTTGTATTCCTCTTGAGAAACGGCCAAGAGCAGATACCCTTTTTCATAATTGGATTCCAACGGTTCGAAAGAGATGGCGATGCGGCGACCCATTTCAATATCATCAAAATAGACACGCACGACAAGGCCATCATCGGGAATGGCTTCTGCTAATACCTGACTTTGTTGAGGAGATCGCATAGGCCAGATAGCGGCCATAGCTACCAATATGAACAAACCAACAACAACAAGTCGCCTCTTCTTCATTGCATTTTCCTCCACTGAAAGTAACCAAAGGCTACCCGGCACAGTCTGTTAAAGGGTAGGTTGGTTCACACAACACAAACGTGTTTAACCGGACTTCGTGATATAGGATGTGTGCCTCTTTTAGGACACACATCCCATGTCAACAGAGTTTTGGCGTTGCTGTGAGGTGCTATCTTGCCAAATCGTTACGGCGTGCAGATTTCCACACTCCAACCATTGAGCGTCCCGGCATCGGCCGAG
>CAYXUZ010000265.1:0-4578 GCA_964467705.1 uncultured Ardenticatenaceae bacterium
CCGGTGGGGTTGGAGGATCCACGGTCGGGGAGACGGCCGTATGCCGTGGTGCAACTGCGCCAGGACAACCTCATCGGCTCCCTGTACAACATCGTTGGCTTCCAGACCAATCTGCGTTGGGGTGAACAAAAGCGCGTCTTGCGCCTGATCCCCGGCCTGCAAAACGCCGAATTTATGCGTTATGGCATGATGCACCGCAACACCTATATCAACGCGCCGCAGTTGTTGCACCCCTCGCTGCAATATCGTGGCCGCGCCGACCTCTTTTTTGCCGGGCAAATCACCGGCGTGGAGGGGTATATGGGCAACGCCGCCACCGGCTGGCTGGCGGGTGTAAATGCCGCCCGACTGCTGAAGGGGCAACTGCCTGTCATCCTGCCACCCATCACCATGCTCGGTGCGCTGTGCCATTATGTGACCCATGCTGAAGCCCGCCATTTCCAGCCGATGAAGGCCAACTTTGGCCTGCTGCCCGCGCCGCAGCACGATTTACCAAAGTCTGAACGCTACCAATGGTACAGCGAACGCGCCCAAACCGCCCTGCGCCGCTTCGCCCGCGCCAACGCCATCCGGCATGAGGTGATTGTGTGATTGTGTGTTTGAGTGATCTAGCGATTTAGTGTTTTTGTGCCTTTGTGATCACCAAAACACTAGATCACGAAAACACTAAAACACAATAACACGAAGGATAGAATGGCTGAAGGATTGAATCTATGGTTACGCCAGAATGCGGCCCTGCTGTGCAGCGGCACGCTGCGCCGCGCCCCGAATATGCTGGTGGACGAAGATGATCTCTTTGAGTTCCTGGCGCTGCTGGCGGACAGCGTAACCGCGCTGCCGGAGTTGCAGCTTGCCAATGTGCAGTCCTGGGCGCTGACCAGCATTGGGCATGATGCACGAGGAGCGTATGATTGGTTGGTGGTGCTGCGGGTGCTCAAACAAGAGATCATTGCCCGCCTGGAACGGCAGTTCCCGCCGCAAGAAACATTGCGCGCCATGCGCCAGTTGGACGATATTCTCACCTACGCCCTCATTGAAGCTTCGCAACTGGCTACCGACATTCAACGCGCTGATCTGATGGAGCACATGGTACAACTGCGCCAACAGGAAGACCGGCTGGAAGAGACAAAAACGAAGTTTATTGCCGTTGCCGCCCACGAGTTGAAAACACCACTAACGATTATTGAAGGGTACGCCAACATTTTGCGGGCGGAATTGAAGAATGAACCACGCCTGACGGTCTATCTGGACGGTTTTAATAACGGTTTCCGCCGGATGCGAGAGGTGATTGGCGACCTGATTGATGTCTCGTTGCTGGATTTGAAGTCGTTTGAGATCAAGTATCGGGAAATCAACCTGGAGCGGCTGGTGTTGATGCTGGCCGACAGTCTGAACAAACATTTTGGCGAACGTCAGGTGGAACTGGTCATTTTGCCCTTTGGCGTCCCCGCCACCACCTTTGGTGATGAGGAAAAGTTGAAAAAGGCATTGAGCAAAGTGGCGATGAATGCCTTGAAATATACGCCGGATGGGGGACGGGTGACGATCACGGCCGTGTCCACCCGCCAGGATGAATCATCCGATGAGATGGGCGGCTTTCTGGACATCCAGGTGACGGATACGGGCATTGGCATTGCCCACACCGATCTGGAACTCATTTTCAACAAGTTTGGTACGGCCGCTGACGCCAGCCTGCACTCATCCAGTAAAACCAAGTTCAAAGGAGGCGGGCCCGGCCTGGGGCTGCCCATTGCCAGGGGCATCATTGAAGCACATGGCGGCAAGATTTGGGCGCAAAGCGCCGGGCATGACGAAGAAAACTGCCTCGGCAGCACCTTTCACATTGAACTGCCACTCTGGTTGAAAGAGCCGATGTGGGGAATTTGAGTAAGCAGTGAGCGGTAAGCAGTGAGCAGTAGCCCCACACTGCTCACTGCTTACCGTTTACTGCTCACTTTTGCAAAAGGAAGAGACACAATGGACGTAATGATGCAACCGGCCGTAGAACGAGTAGTAGTCTATCCAGACCGGGCGCGGGTCACGGCCGTTGCCGACTGTGAACTCGAAACAGGCGTCCATCGGCTGCTGGTGGACGAACTGCCCCTGGTCTTAGAGCCGGAATCGGTGCGGGTGGCCGGGCAGGGCACGGCCCAGGTACGTATTCAAAGTGTGGATGTAAATCGTCACTTTTACACCGAGACGCCCGCTGCCCAGGCGCGTGACCTGGAACTGCAAATTGAGCAAACGCAGGATGAAATGCAGGTATTGGCCGACGAGATGACACGCTGGCAAGAACATGGCAAATATCTGGACGGGCTACGGGCAGCAACAGTGGAGTTTGCCAAAGGATTGTCGCGTGGTCGCACCACCGTAACCGACCAGGCCAATTTGCTGGACTTTTTGCGTGACCAGGATGTGCAGATGCGCACGGCCGTGCGCGACCTGAAAAAACAGGAGCGTGACCTGAAACGCCGCCTGCAAAAGTTACAAAATGAACTGAACCAACAACGTTCAGCCCGACCGCGTGAGCGATACCGGGCGATGGTGGAAGTTGAGGTATTGGCGGCGGGCACATTCCGCCCCGAAGTGACGTATGTGGTACACAGCGCGGGCTGGCAGCCCTTGTATGATGCCCGGCTGCGGCAAACGGAAAGCGGGCAGACGGTAGAACTCAGCTACATCGCCCAGATTACACAGCAGACGGGGCAGGATTGGACGGCCGTGCAACTCAGCGTTTCCACCGCCCGGCCCGCGCTCAACCAGCAGTTGCCGGAACTGTACCCCTGGTATCTGGATGTGTTTGTGCCTCCCCCTGTGCCCGTTCCCCAACCACGTGGCAAAATGCAGATGGTGGCGGCAGCGCCAATGGCGGCGCCGGCAGCGGCAATGGACACGTTTGCCATGGAAGAAGCGGAGCTTCATGTCAGAAGAGCCGAAATTGTAACCGCAGATGTGGGCAGTGAGGGCACGGCCGTGTCCTTCCACGTACCTAAGCCCGCCGACATCCCCAGCGACGGCTCGCCGCACAAAACGACGTTGCAGCAGCTACAGCTTGATCCCAAACTGGATTATCTATGTATGCCCAAACATACGGACGCCGTTTATCGGCGGGCGACCATCACCAACAACAGCAGCGGGCCGCTGTTGGCCGGTTCTGCCAGTCTGTTTGTGGAAGATGAGTTTATCGGCCGTACCAATCTGGAATACACCCCGACGGGTGGTGAATTGGAACTGCTGCTGGGCGTGGAAGAGCGCATCACCGTGGAGCGGGAATTGAGCAAACGGGAAGTGGACAAAAAGATGCTGCGTGATGTGCGCCGCACCCGCTTTGGCTACGAGATGGAGTTGCACAATTTGTTGGGCACGGCCGTGACCGTTGAGCTACACGACCACATCCCCGTCTCCCGCAACGAACAGATCAAAGTCAAACTGGAAATCGCCCGCCCCACGCCCACCGAGCAATCTGATTTGAACGAATTGGAATGGCACCTGACCCTGCCCGCCGGGGCCAAACAAACCATCGCCTACGAATTTGTCGTCGAACACCCCCCGGCCTTGCGGATTACGGGGCTTTCTGAATGATCATAGCCCGTAATCCGTGAACCGTAGTCCGTGAAGCGTAGTCGGATTACGGATTACGGATTACGAATTACGGAGGTAACTATTACCCACAAAACATATCCAACCATTGAACCGCGTGAACGGGCTTTTTTAGTCGGCGTGGAGTTGAAGCGCGCACGGCCGTTGCTCACCGTGCATGACAGTCTGGAAGAATTGGCACGGCTGGCGGATACAGCGGGCATTGATGTGGTCGGCCAGACCACCCAACAGCTAGACCAGCCCAACTCTGCCACATATATTGGCCCCGGCAAAGTAGAAGAAGTGAAACTATTGGTGGGCGAGTTGGACGCCAACGTCGTTATTTTTGATGATGAGTTGGAACCACGCCACCAGCGCGAACTGGAAGAGATATTCGGCGAGGAAGTGAAGGTTATAGATCGCACCGCCCTCATTCTGGACATCTTCGCCCAACACGCCCATACCCGCGAAGGTAAATTGCAGGTGGAACTGGCGCAGCTTGAATACCGCGCTCCACGATTGACGCGCATGTGGACACACCTGGCGCGGCAAGCTGGTGGGCGAGCGGGCGGTGGCGTGAGTGGTGGTGTGGGCGTGCGCGGCCCTGGTGAAACGCAGCTAGAGGTTGACCGCCGCGAGATTCGCCGCCGCATCAGCGCCATCAAAGAAGACCTGGAAACGGTACGCGCCCGGCGCGACGCCGCCCGTACCAAACGGCAGCAAACGGAGTTGACCGTTGTCGCCATTGTCGGTTATACCAATGCCGGGAAATCCACATTGCTGAATAAACTGAGCAACGCGGATGTATTGTCTGCCGACATGCTCTTTGCCACACTCGATCCAACGACGCGCAAGGTGGTAATGCCTAACGGCCGTGAAGTCCTTTTCACCGACACCGTTGGTTTCATCCAAAAGCTGCCCACCCAGATTGTGGCCGCTTTCCGCGCCACGTTGGAAGAGATACGAGACGCGGATTTGCTGCTGCACGTAGTGGATGTG
>CAYXUZ010000266.1:0-4548 GCA_964467705.1 uncultured Ardenticatenaceae bacterium
CGTCAATGTCATACACCCCGGCACTGCTGCCGGCCAATCGCCCAGTCACCAGATCATTGCTGCCGCTGACAGTGGTGCCTTGTTGTTTGGTTCCGCTGCTGGTGGTGGTTTCGGGGTTCCCCCGCTCCCATTGCCCAACAGTGGCCGTATCTGTGCCATTTGGGTTCACCGTCCAGCCCAGATTGCTCTCGAAGTTGTCGAAGAAGATGTCCCCGCTGGGTGGTGGTGTGTTGGTAGCTACCGGCGTATTGGTAGGTGTGGGGGGCACCGAGGTGTTTGTTGGCGTGGGCGTGGGGGGCTGCGGCCCTAGATTTGGTTGCAAGACAAACAACCCTTGCTCAATACCACTCACGATGACCACACCACTATCAAAGAATGGATAGTTGCTCCAGGCGCCATTAAACTGGGCGCTATTGCTGGCAGGGTAAACGTCAAAATAAGCCACTTCCGTTAGCTGACCACTGCTCACATTGTCCAGCGTCATAATCCGCAAACCAGAGCGGTAATTAGCGTCATAGACGTAATTGCCTTTCACGTATTGGTTGTGGTCAATAGCGGCTGTGGGGCCAGTATAAATACCTAACAAGACGGGGCTATCCAGATTAACCAAGTCCCAAATGTACGTACGGGTGTTATGACCGTTTTGCTGCTCGTCCAGTTCATCATCCAGCAAAAAATAACGCTGATCTTCGGTCAGCCAGCCCTGGTGGGTATAACGGGAGCCAGTGTAGCCAGTGCGCGAAAGCATGATCACATTGCTCTTGTTACTCACATCAACAATCGTCACTGTATCTTCATTGGAACTGACGCAAATTTCTTTGCCCTGGTGCTGGGTATCAGGCCCGTTGTAAATGACACATTGAGTGTCATGTGTGTAGCCATCGGTGCTATAGCAGCCAGCGAAGGTGGGGTTGGTAGGGTTTTGAATGTTGATCATATGCAACCCACCAGAGCAAAGTGTGCCACCAGAACTGCCACCGACGGCATAGGCAAACCCGCTATCTTCGTTAATGGCGATGTTATGCGCGCTACCAAAATTGCCATAACGAACGGTGGCAGAAAAGGTAACAGGTGGGGAAGTAACATTGCGCAGTTGGGTGAGATCAAACACCTGCATGCCATGATTACCGTTGGAATCAGCAACGATGAAGGCGTGGTTCTGGTATGTCTTGATGTCACGCCAGGTGGAAGAACCGGTGTGTGATGGCAAGTTACCCAGATAAATGGGGCTTTCCGGGTTACTAATATCCACAAAGGAAGTGCCATTTGTACGCCCCATGATGGCGTATTCTTTGCCATTGAGCGGGTCAGTCCAACCCCAAATATCATTCCCCTGCCCACCACCCATATTGGCCAGAGGCAGGAAAGAAAGCAAATCCACATTGTTGCAGGGGTAGGAGCCGGCCATACCGCCCACACAGTTGACGGCCGCTAACGCGGGCAAATTGTGGGTCGGTTCCCAATCTTTAGTCTGTTGGTCATGTTCGTGACCAATATGACCTCCCTCTTGGAAGTTTTGGCAGGCAGATAGACCTTTGCCGTCATCGGGGAACTGTTTACAGCTATCCGGTAGCACCTGCTGCGCGGCCGTGACCCGGAGGTGGTTGCCCCCCAATGCAACCAGTTGCAGCACAAACAATAAAAACAGAACGGGTAAATAGCGGTTGAAATTTTTCTGCACGTTTCTTTCCTCCTGGTAAGACTAAAAAGCCAGCCACTATGGGAAGGTGGCTGGCCCGGATAAACTGAACAGTTGGCGGTAGATGGTATGGATTCTGCTATGAATGTGGATTTTAGAGCGGCTGTCCCGAAAGTGATTGCTCCCTAAGTAGTGGGAGGTTGAATGACCATCACCCTTGTTTGACCCCGCCAATATCCCAAATTGACGGGGCCTCATAAGGAAGAATAGTCTGGGCGGGTCTTTTACAGGCGATGGGGAAAGACCTGATAAAAGGTTGTTGTCTATCAGGGAAAGGGGGGAACAGGTATGATGATACGCGTGGTGATTGGTCTGAAGGATTGAAAGAGGGAAGTGCAGACAGGCAGTGGGCAATGTACCGGATGCTGTAGTGCGCGGTAGCCAAGAGGTATCAGGGTGATCTATGATTTGGTACACGCCACACTTCCAAATTGAACGTAGCTTAACCCAATGCTGATTTTATCTACAGCACCAGATTGATGCGCGTCCGAGTTTCAGAACAAGAAACCGGTTAAGGTAGCATACGTTGGCTAGTCAGCCAGAGTCACGTACCAATGCAATAAGAGTTAAGGTTCCAATACAGTTTTTGTTGTTGATCGGATCACTACTAAGGGTAGACGTGGTTTTCCAGGCCACACGGGTAAAATTCTAAACGTTGTGGCGAGATTGTCAAACTTTGCTGCCAAAGATAGATAATTGCAATTACAACTATAGAGAGACCATAGGGATTTCTGAGACTTTGAGGTCTACGGCCGTGACCGTACCAGTCGCGCCAGTTCTGGTATCTCTCGCCCACCCACCACCGTGTGCAGCAGCAAATAAACGGCCGTGCCCAGCATCGCCACAACACCCAGATAAATTGCTTGTACGAGAAGGTTGGTAATTCCAGCCAGATTAGCAGTAACGGCCGTGACGGGAACCACTCGCCCCACTATTAGAATGACCAACGCCATGCCGGCAGTAGCCAGCAAAGCCCGTCCACCGGTAGTCGCCAGTTCCCGCTCACCCAGATAGCCCAATTCACGCCGATTGAGCCAGTAAAGTGCCCCGGCCAGAAAGGTGAAGGCAAGCGTGCTGGCGATAGCCAATCCCACCACGCCCCATGCATCCACCAGCAGATAAGCAAAGATGACATTAACTGCCAACCAACCCATATAGGCAAACATCGGGGTGCGGGTATTATGCCGGGCGTAAAAGAGACGGGCCACAATCTCATTAGCTGCCTCACTCACCAGCCGGACGCTAAAAACAAGCAAAACAGCAAAAATGATGGCGACGGCCTCTGGTTCAAACAACAGGCTCAATGCTGGCTGCCCTAACAATACCATCAACGCGGCCGCCGGGATGGTGAGAAAAAGAATGATGCGCAGGGTATTCACGGCCGTGCGCTTCAATCCGTCTATATCGCCGCCGTTATATAACTCGGCCAGGGTAGGAAAGACGACTATGGCGACGGCCGTGCCCAGCAGCGTCTCCGGGAACTGCATAAATGTGTAGCCATAAAAATAGCCAGACGTGCTGCCTTCGGCCAATTGTGAAGTCAACCGAATAATGTACAAATCCGCCAGTTGAATGACGCCTAAAGTCACGATACGCGGCCCCATCAGACGAACGATTTCTTGCACGCCGCTCATCTGCACCGCCATGGCCGGTTTGTAACCAATTTTGTATTTGAGTAACGCCGGAACCTGGATAAGGATATGCAACATGCCCCCCAGAACGGTGCCCCAGGCCAGTCCCACGACGCCCATCTCCGGCACTAAAAAGAACAATCCAATGATGTAACCAATATCCAGGGCGACAGGAGCCAGGGCGGGTAAAGCAAAATGTTGATGAGCGTTAAGGATACTACTGAGAACGCCGCTAACGCCAAAGAGGGTGGTCTGGATGAGGATGACGCGCATGAGCACGGCCGTTAGCTCTTGCTGCTCTGGCGTAAAACCAGGTACAAGCAGGCGACTGCTGATCCAGGGAGCCAGCACAGCCGCCACCAGGCAAATGCCGCCCAACACTAGCAGCACCAACGTCAAAATGGTGTTCGCCAATCGTGCCGCTTCTCGCTCGCGGGCGCTGGTGAGATATTGTGAATAAACGGGAATGAAAGCGGCGGCCAAAGCCCCTCCGGCAATCAACGTAAAAAACAATTCCGGCAGTTGGTTGGCGGCTACAAAAGCATCATATTCGGTTGAAGTACCAAATGTGTTGGCTACCAATAATACTCGCACCAGCCCTGTCACTTTGCCTAAACCAAATAGAAAAATGACAATAAGCGAGGAGGTCAGCAAGTGGCGGGCACGGTTCATAGCGCCATTTTACTGTATTGAGGTCAGCCAGCAAAAAAGGGACGGCCTGGTTACGGCCGTCCCTCTTTAGTGATGGGGATATTGGGTAATTGAGTAATTATTCCATTACCCAATTACCCAATTACTGTTTATGGTTTCAAGATGATGGGTAGATAGATAAAGAAATCGGACGTGGAGGGAACATTGGCCGTGCTGGTCAGGTCAACGGTGGCAGTGACCGAGGGGTCGGTGTCGGACACGACCGTCAGCGTGGTCACATTCACCTCACCATCCGTCGCCGCCATATCCACATGCACCATCACCATCACCATGTCAGAAGCCCCCGCCGCCAGGGTGACGGTCACCGGCTCCACATGGCTCATCCAGCCATTGTCATCACTGGTACTCAGGTTGAAGGTGTCGGTGGTGTTGCCGGTATTGGTCATGTACACCGTGTAAGTCAGCACCTCGCCTGGTTCGCCAGCGAGCGCATCCGGGTCGGCGCTGGCACTGACACCGTACACGGCCGTCGCCGTTGTCGTCAGGAAGGCATCGTCAGAGACACTG
>CAYXUZ010000267.1:0-2418 GCA_964467705.1 uncultured Ardenticatenaceae bacterium
ATTCTTCCCGCAGCCTTTCAAAAATCTCAATAATCAAGTGCCGATGAAACGCCAGCCACAAACCACGCCCCTCTATTTCAGATTCCACAAATGTTTCCATACGTGCCGCCTTTGGAATTATCAATTATGAAGCTTACCGATTACAGCCAGTGCCGCTTCGACTACTACTTCGGCCGTCAATCCCAACTTCTCATAAATGGTTTTATAAGGGGCAGACGCGCCGAAACGATCCAGGCCAACGGCCGTGCCACCATCGCCAATATACCGTTCCCAGCCCAGGGTGACGCCCGCTTCAATGGAGACCCGTACCTTGATGTGCGGCGGCAGCACACTGTTTTTGTAGGCATCCGGCTGGGCAGCAAACAGTTCCCAAGAAGGCATGGACACCACCTGCGCACTGATGCCCTGTTCCGCCAACAGCTTCTCCGCGTCCAGCGCAATGGCTACTTCTGACCCAGTCGCCATCAGCAAAACCTCAGGCTGCCGCGTGGGTTGTTTGATAACATAGGCCCCGTTGGTCACGCTGCCGGTAATTTGTGACTGCACATGGTTGAGCGTGGGTACCGCCTGGCGCGTCAGAACGAGGGCGGTGGGGCCGCTTTTGTTTTCCAGAGCGATTTGCCACGCTTCGGCCACTTCTACGGCGTCACACGGCCGTATCACCGTCAATCCCGGTATCAACCGCAAACTCATCAACTGCTCAATCGGTTGATGGGTGGGGCCGTCTTCGCCCAGACCAATGCTGTCATGCGTAAAGACGTAGATGACCGGCAGCCCCATCAGCGCCGCCAGCCGGATGGAGCCACGCATATAGTCGGAAAAGACGAGGAAAGTACCGCCATACGGCCGTACCCCCCCATGCAGCGCTATCCCATTCATCATCCCGCCCATGGCATGTTCGCGGATGCCAAAATGGATGTACCGCCCCGAAAAATCGTCCCGTGAAAGCGGCGTTTCCCCTTTGAGTGCCGTATTGTTCGAGCCGGTCAGGTCGGCCGAGCCACCGAGTAAATAGGGCACATGGGCGGCAATCGCGTTCAGCACCATGCCGGACGAAGCCCGAGTCGCCAACGCCTTGCCCACTTCAAAGGTGGGCATAATCTCGTTCCAATTCGTGGGCAAATCACCATTGATGGTCCGCTTGAACTCCCCTGCCAATTCCGGGTGTGCCTCTTGATAGCGCCCCCACAAGTCTTCCCAGACCGCCTGCGCTTCCCCATTACCCGCTAAAAATGTGGGCACTTCATCGGGTACATAAAACAGCGGCTCCAGCGGCCAGCCCAACGCCTGTTTAGTCAGGCGAATTTCTTCGTCGCCCAGGGGTTCGCCGTGCGCTTTGGCAGTGTCTTGTTTGTTGGGGCTGCCATAGCCGATGATGGTGCGGCAGGCGATGATGGACGGCCGTTCGGCCTCCTGTGCTTCTTGAATGGCAGCAATAATCGCTAACGGATCATGCCCATCCACCCGGCTGGTGTGCCAGCCATAGGCCACATACCGCGCCAGCACATCTTCGCTAAATGAGAGGTCGGTACGGCCGTCAATCGTAATCTGGTTATCGTCATACAGCACGATCAGCTTGCTCAGCCCCAAATGCCCCGCCAGCGAAGACGCCTCCGCCGATACCCCTTCCATCAGGTCGCCATCGCTGGCAATCACATACGTAAAATGATCCACCAGATCAAAACCGGGTCGGTTAAACTGCGCCGCCAGCCACTTTTCGGCCAGCGCTATGCCGATGGCATTGGTAATGCCCTGCCCCAACGGGCCGGTGGTTGTCTCCACGCCCGACGTGTGCCCATATTCGGGGTGGCCGGGTGTGGCGCTGCCCCACTGCCGGAACTGCATCAATTCGGCCATGGGCAGGTCATACCCGCTCAGGTGTAGCAAACTGTACAGCAGCATCGAGCCATGCCCCGCCGACAGCACAAAGCGGTCGCGGTCAAACCAGTGGGGGTCTTGGGGATTATGCTTAAGAAATTGCGTCCACAATACCACCGCCACATCCGCCATGCCCATCGGCATCCCCGGATGCCCGATATTGGCCTTCTGCACCGCATCCATCGTCAGTCCGCGAATCGTATTCGCCGCCAGTTTGTGTTTTTCCAGGTTGTAAGTTGTCATGTTGTTTCCTCGTTATCCGTAATCCGTGACCCGTAATCCGATTTCGGTATACGGATTACGTTTTACGCTTTACGCTCACTTCGGCGCCATCCGTATCGCTCCATCCAGCCGGATGACTTCGCCGTTCAGCATTTCGTTTTCGATGATGTGCTGCGCCAGCGCGGCGTACTCGTCGGGATGGCCGAGGCGGGAGGGGAAGGGGACCTGTTCACCCAGAGATTGGCGGGCTTTTTCCGGTAGTCCGGCCATCATGGGTGTTTCAAAGATGCCGGGGGCAATGGTCATCACGCGGCTGCC
>CAYXUZ010000267.1:2428-4457 GCA_964467705.1 uncultured Ardenticatenaceae bacterium
GGCAGTGTTAGCGCTACCACACCCCCTTTGCTGGCGGCATAAGCCACCTGCCCAATTTGCCCATCAAAGGCAGCGACGGAAGCGGTATTAATGATGACACCGCGCTCACCAACCGCATTGGGTTCCCCTTTGCTCATAGCCGCCGCCGCCAGGCGAATGACGTTGAAAGTACCCACCAGGTTGACTTGAATGACTTTGTGGAAGGCGTCCAAATCATGGGGATTACCTTCGCGGTCGAGCAGCTTGGCAGCAATGGCAACACCAGCGCAGTTGATGACGCCGTGCAAGGCGCCAAAGGTGGTGAGGGCAGTGGACACGGCCGTGTCCACATCCGCCGCACTGGTCACATCCACCCGCACAAAACGGACATTCGCACCCAATTCGGCCCCCGCCGCCTCGTTCAAATCCGCGATAATCACCCGGCCACCGGCTGCTGCCAGCCGCCGTACACAGGCCGCGCCCAATCCAGAACTGCCGCCCGTTACCAGAAATGTATGGTCTTGAATTTGCATGGTTTACATCCCTTTCAGATTGATGGCAAAATTCTAACACAAATCGAGGAACCGGACTGGTAGACGTTCCAGAGCGCCAATCCCTTAATTCTGACAAGATTGCTGACGGTTCACGGCTTTTTGATGTGCTTTAGTACCATAGTGCCAGGGCTTACCAGCCGGGCACGGGCTAAACTGGGTGGCACAGAATAAGCAAGGCCGTATCGGTTCAAGGGAGCAGCTTCATTATGAAAATAGCCACAACACCTGGCGGACAGCCCGTACCGGCTGCCGCCAATTCACCCAAACAAGCCATTTGTCCCCACTGCGGTGGTGTATTAACATTACGCTGCCGCCAGCCAATGAAAAACGGCGCGGTTGTCTATTACTGGCGGCATCAGAGTAATGAAAACCGGCATTGTCAGGCACGGACACGGCCGTTTGCCTGACTCTGTTGGAAGGAGTTGACTATGTGTGGCCGATTTGCGCTTATTTCCTCCACCACAGAGGTGGCTGACGCTTTGGGGATTGATCAAGCCACCATTGCCGATATTCCCCCGGCTGTCCCCCGATACAACATTGCCCCCACCCAGCCGGTGCTGGCGGCATATCTGGATGAGGCCGGGCAACGTCGCCTGACCTTTTTTCAATGGGGTCTCGTTCCCTCCTGGTCGAAAGATGTGACCATTGGTTCCCGGCTGATCAATGCCCGGTCGGAAACGGTGACGGAAAAACCATCCTTCCGCAATGCCTTCAAACGTCGCCGCTGCCTGATTCCGGCCGATGGTTTTTATGAATGGCAAAAGCTCAATGGGGGCAAACAACCACTATACATTCACGGGGCCGACGGCCGTCCGCTGGCGCTGGCCGGGTTGTGGGAAGTGTGGCAGGAGCCGGAGGGCACGCGGCTGCAAACCTGCACGATTCTGACCACCACACCAAACGAACTGATGGCCTCTATCCATGACCGGATGCCGGTGATTCTGGAGCCGGAGGATTATGCCATGTGGCTGGAACCGGGCGAACACCCGGATGAGGCGCTGCATTTGTTACGGCCGTACCCCGCCGCCAAAATGAAAGCGTATCCGGTGAGTACGGCCGTGAATAACCCCCGCAACGACACGGCCGAATGTATTCAGCCGCTCCTGACCTGACGAGATGACAAGGTGAGGGGTGACAAGGTGGTCGCTCACCCCTTCACCCTGTCACCCTGTCACCCTGTCATCTTGTCACCTTGTCACCTATGCATCCCGCCCTTTTCCTCGACCGTGATGGCGTGATTATTGAAAACCGGCCCGATTTTGTGCGGCGATGGGAGGATGTTCATTTTTTCCCGCAGGCATTGGCGGCGCTGGCGCAGGTGCGGCACACGCCTTACAAAGTGATTGTGGTCACCAACCAGTCGGCGGTGGGGCGGGGATTGATGACGATGGACACGGCCGTGTCCCTGAATGAGCGGATTGTCGAGATAGTGCGGCAGCATGACGGCCGTGTGGATGCCAGCTACATTTGCCCCGATGCGCCTGGCCAGGAAACGG
>CAYXUZ010000268.1:0-4401 GCA_964467705.1 uncultured Ardenticatenaceae bacterium
GATTGATGATTTTTTTCACAAGCGGAGAGAATGTGGTCAAGTGTTCATGTGCTTAGGTGTTTGAGTGTTTGTGTGACTTGAACACCTGAACACTTGAACACTAAATCACTGAAACACGAATTCACAAATTCACGAATGAACATCCTTCTTCTCTCTCCTTATCACGGCGGCAGCCATGCGGCATGGGCAGTAGGCTACCAGCAGCACAGCCGGCATGAGGTGTCGCTATTCACGTTGCCCGACCGTTTCTGGAAGTGGCGGATGCACGGTGGCGCCGTGACGCTGGCCCGTCGCTTTGGGGAGCAGAAATTGAAGCCTGACGTGATTCTGGCAACCGATATGCTGGATGTGACCACCTTTCTGGCACTCACCCGTGACCGGACGCACGACATTCCCCTGATTCTCTACATGCACGAAAACCAGCTTACCTATCCGCTGCCGGAAGACCCCACAACCGGCCCCATGCGGCGGCAGTTGGGGGAGCGGGATTACCACTACGCTTTTATCAATTATGCTTCGATGCTGGCGGCGGATGCTGTCTGGTTTAATTCACAGTTTCATAAGGAGAGTTGGTTCACGGCCGTACCCCCCTTCCTCAAACATTTCCCCGAATACAACGAATTGGGGACGGTCGCCAATTTGCAAAAAAAGAGCCAGGTGCTGCCGGTGGGGGTGGATTTTGAGAAATTATCAATGGGTAATGATCAATGGTCAATGGTCAATGAAGGGGCACCGCTTATTTTGTGGAATCAGCGATGGGAGTATGACAAAAACCCAGAGGCGTTTTTTGCGGCGCTGGCGGAGGTGGCGGCAGCGGGCATCCCGTTTCGGTTGGCGTTGTGTGGGCAGCAGTATGGCCAACGGCCGTCCGCCTTCGATACCGCCCTTACCCAATTTGCTGACCAGATCATCCACGTCGGCCACGCCGATTTTGAGACGTATCGGCGGCTGCTCTGGCAGGCCGATGTGGTGGTTTCCACCGCCCACCACGAATTTTTCGGCATCAGCATCCTGGAAGCGATTGGCTGCCACACCTTCCCCCTGCTACCGCACCGCCTCAGCTACCCGGAACTCATTCCGCCCACCTACCACGCCGACTGCCTGTACCACACACAAGATGAACTGGTAGAACGGCTGGTTTGGGCACTGACGCATGTAGCAGAAGCAAGAAAGAAGGCGGGGGAATTGAGCACGGCCGTAAGCACTTTTAGCTGGACGGCCGTAGCTCCCCACTATGACGACGCCCTCACCAAACTAAAAAGATAGCACCCCCAGGTGGCCTGCCACCTGCCACTTGCCTGTTTTGCCATTTGCCCACCTGACGCTATACTCTAGCCGGACAATCCCAACTGTAGTGGTAGACAATTAAACCAAGCTCTTCCTGTAGGTGTTTTCACCTGGCCCCACGGTCAGTTTAATCACAACCCAATTTCAATCAGGAGGTTCCCATGAAGCACAAGGTTTTATTCATCGGTCTATTGTTGGTCGGTTTGTTGTTGGTTGTCGGTTCCCTGTCAGCCGCCACCGCCCTGCCAGCCACTCCCGCCAGCAGCCCCCCTACCAAACAGATTGCCGCCCCACCGACCGACATGGCCCAGCAGCAGTTACCCGACCCGGCCGTCAACGGCGTCCGTTCGCAAGCGGCCCTGATCCCCATTGAACTGGACCAGGCAAAGGACGGCACATGGACGTGGACGGCCATATTGCCGGTTGACGGCCGTAACCAACTCTCCCTCATGCTGCTCACCCCAAACGCAGGTTGGCAGTTGGCCGTGCAAACACCCGGCAGCAGCCTGCTGGCGCTGACGGAAACCACCCCCGGCGTCAGCCACCAGGCCAGTTCCCTGGGCATGGGCAATACCCAATACCCCGGTGATGTCTACACCTTTGCCGCCCCACCCGCCGGCTTGTGGACGGTGCAGGTCAGCGCCGCCACCGCCCCGGCTCAGAGCGGCGTGGCCGGCTACCTGGTCATCTCCGGCGACAGCCCCTACCGACTGTACAGCCACCTGACTACCTACAACCTCTTAGTCGGCCAGGAAATTGGGTTGACCACCCGCCTGACCACCGAATCTGGCACAGAGGCGCTGCCTGGCAGCATCAGCAGCGCTACCATGCACCTGAAACTGGCCGACGGCCGTGAACTCACCCTGCCCCTGTCTGATGACGGCCTGCACCAGGACGGCGCAGCCGGTGATGGCGTTTGGGGTGCCACTTTCATCGCCGACGCACCCGGCAACGTCACCGCCCAAATCACGGCCACCGGTACAGCGCCAGACGGCCGTGCTTTCATCCGCAGCAGCGAACACGTCTTCCCCATCCACGCCCCTACCCTGGCCCTGGCCGACCGCCCGGTACGCAGCCGCACTCTAGGCGACGGCCTTATCCAGCTAGACATCCCCGCCAATGCCCTGGCAACCAGCCTGAATCAGGTATTGGTTTCCGCGGAAGTGTGGGGACAAGATGGCGCGGGTACGGCCGTGCCCGTCGTCTGGCTCAGTGGCATGGTCACGCCCCAACAAAATGGTAGTCGCCTGGCGTTACCGCTCACACTGGACAGCCGTTGGATTGAATTGGCGAATGCCCACCCACCGTACCAGCTTCAAAATGTGCGTGTGCAGGATGTGGACACGGCCGTGCCCCTCAGCCAACGCGCCACCCTCCCCCTCAATCTCAATTACACCACTGGCAAACAAATCGTTACCGAAATCACCGATGACATGCTCATGGGGCCGGCGCCCGCTGCACCTGCACCCCCAGAGAGTGCAGGAGTGGTCATGCTCATTCATGGCTACTGCTCCGGCGGTGTCTGGCCGACGGCAGATTTCACCCAATACGCCGTCTTCGCCGACCACAACCAGAACCGCAGCCATGACCAATTTGCCCAACTAATTGATGCCTATGGCGACAACTTCACCTCCTTTGGCGCGGTAGCTCATAGCCAGGGGGGAGCGGCATCTCTGCATCTATACACTTACTATTGGAGTGGGTTGGATTATTCTAGTGGCAACCGGCTCATTCAAAGCGTGGGCACACCCTACCAGGGCACGGCTCTGGCGGGTATCATCGCCGTCTTGGGTGAAATTTTTGGCGTCGGTTGTGGCACTAATTTCGACCTGACCTACGATGGTGCTTCTCTTTGGCTGTCGGGCATTCCCAGTTGGGCGCGCAGCCGGGTGTATTACCACACCACTGCTTTCAAGGATGTGTGGTGGCGATATGATTACTGCCATCTGGCTTCTGATCTTTTGCTGGATGATCCGGATGATGGCGTCGTGGAGCGTTGGGCGGGGCAGCTATCAGGGGCCAACAATCTGGGGCACAAATCGGGCTGGTGTCATACCTCCGGTATGCGCGACCCGGCGCAATATAATGACCATACCCGCAATGCCAACATGAACGCTAACGCGAACAGGTAAACAGTTTAACCACCCTCCCGGAGGTTCAGAACCTCCGGGAGGTTTTCACTTATTGAAACGGCCGATGCCCAAACGTAACCGTTGGTCTATTGACCGGCGCAGCCCATTTGACGGCATTGGCAATCACCCGCAGTACCTCATCCTGGTAATAAATGGGGTAGGTTTCGTGGCCGGGGCGGAAGTAGAAAATTTTACCCTGCCCGCGCTGGTAACAACAGCCACTGCGAAACACCTCGCCCCCGGCAAACCAACTCACAAAGACCAGCGTCTCCGGTTGGGGAATGTCAAAAAATTCGCCATACATTTCGGCCTGGGGAATCTCGAACTGTTCACCAATGCCTTCGGTGATGGGATGGCCGGGGGCCGTCACCCAGAGGCGTTCCAGCTCTCCGGCTTCGCGCCATTTCAGGTTGCAGGTGGTGCCCATCAGTCGCTTGAAGATTTTGGAAAAGTGGCCGGAGTGCAGCACAATCAACCCCATACCCTCTAACACCCGCGCCTGTACTCGATCCACGATCTCATCGCTGACTTCCCCATGCGCCAGATGCCCCCACCAGGTGAGAACATCGGTTTGGTCGAGTACGGCCGTGCTCAATCCATGTTCCGGTTCATCTAGCGTCGCCACCCGCACCGTCATGCCTTGCCCTTGCAAATAACGGGCAATCGGTGTGTGCATCCCCTCCGGGTAAATCGCCTGCACCTTTGCTGACTGCTTCTCATGCCGAAATTCATTCCAAATGGTTACACGAATAGCCATAGTATCTCTTATGGTTCCCCCTCATCCAACACCGCCTGCACCACAAACTGGTTTTCTGCCTGCCGAGGTGCATTGAGCAGCACCGCTTCCATCGCCATGCCCGGCTCCGCCACATCCTCACGCCATACATTCTGCTGCGTGACCGCATGGGCCGTCGGCGGCACACCGTCCAGGTCTAGTTCATTCAGCCGTGCCGCATACTCCAGAATCGCCGAAAGCTGGCCC
>CAYXUZ010000269.1:0-4291 GCA_964467705.1 uncultured Ardenticatenaceae bacterium
CATCGTCAGCGGATTGAACTGGTGCATGGCCGAGCCGTTCCGCTTTTGGGTACCCAGCAGTTTGCGGATGAGCGCCAGCCCTTCGTCCGGCACAGCGGCCAACACGCCCAACACATCCTGCGAACTATCGCGGAAGCCAATGCCCCGCGACCCCAACCCCAACTGGTAAAGCGACAGATAACGCGACCAGTTCAGGGTGATGTAACACTGGCGCGGGTTATGCACATTCAAAATGGCGTTGGTGCTGGCGTCGGGCGTGTCTACCTGGAATTTGCTCAGGTAGTTGTCCCAAAAGGCGGCCATAGCTTGCAATGCGGCCGTGACATTTTCAGGATCACGGTATTTTTCGATGAGGGGTTGGGCGGCGGCCACGTTTTCCGCCTGGCCGAGCAGAGTGGTGAATTGCACACTCTCACCCGGTTGCAACATGCCCAGATGATGTAACAGTGCGCCCACAATATCACCGCGCACCGCTTCCGTGTTGCTCAGTTCCGGCTGATGCAGACTGAGTGGATTGGCCCACGTGCCGTATTCGTTGTCGCCCAGGAACTTTTTGCGGTCAGTCTCAAAGCTGCTGACGGGGTGGCTGCTGGTGAAGTAGTTGATGCGCAGGTCGCGCAGCATGAAGGGGTATTCGATGAGGATTTTACGGCCGTCGCCCTCATCCACCACCTTGCTCGTCATCGTCTGCGGAATCCAGTCCGCATTGGTGAACTGTTTGAGCGCGTCAAAGTGGGTGTATTCGATGACCGGAATGGCGTCAATCTGCCGCGCTGTCTGGCCGATATTGGTGATGGTAATGGCCTGTACGACCACATCCTCGCCCGTGGGCACAAAAATGGTCGCCTCCGTGCGAATGCCATAAAACTCGGACACGATGCGCGTATACCCCAGGCCGACGTGACATTCATAAAGGTCGTATTTGTCCAAAGTCGGCGTAAAGAAGGGGGAGAAAATGTGATAAGGTGAAGAGGTGAGAGGGTGAAGGGGTGAAAGGTTGACCGTTGAATCCTCTCCGTTTTCTTCGTTCCATTTGAACCGCAAATACAAGGTTGAGCCTTTGAAATCGCTGGCGGGCATTTGCGGAATGTATTTGGTGATGCGGTTGAGGCTGGGGTCTTGTTTGCAGATGAGCAGGCCGCCGGTGTGGTCTACAAAACCGCCAAAACTGAGGCCGCCAATGTAGTTGATCCACTTCACCGGTGTCTTGGGATTGGTGATCACGTACTCCCGATTCTCGTCGTCAAAATAGCCGTAGTTTGTCATTTTCTATTCTGAGAATAATCAAAGATTGCGCAGATTTCACCGATTAAAAAATCTGCGCAATCTGCGTAATCTTTGATTTTCATCTATGCTTCTAATTGCCTAACTGTACATGGACGGCAACGGCCGTCACCCCATCTCCTGGTAACGGTACGACATTGCCGACAACGGGACGGCCGTCTACCCGCAACACCACCTCATGTCCCGCACCGGCCCGTTCCACGGTAATGTGAAAATCTACACCGCGGAAGTGGCGAATGGCGGTAAAGCCATTCCACTCCGCAGGAATAATCGGCGCGATTTGTAAACCATCGTAAGACGGCCGTATGCCCAAAATCCACTGGGTAATCGCCACGTAGTTCCAGGCGGCCGTGCCCGTCAGCCAGGAGTTTTTGGCCTCGCCATGTGTGGGTGCATCTTTCCCGGCAATCATCTGCGCGTAAACGTAGGGTTCGCAGCGGTGCTGGTCGCTGATTGTTTCGCGGGCTGATGGGCAAATGCGCAGGTAATAATCCAACGCCTGTTCGCCATGGCCGACGGCCGTTTCGGCAATCATAATCCAGGGGTTGTTGTGGCAGAAGATACCGGCATTTTCTTTGTAGCCAGGCGGGTACGAGGAAATCTCGCCCAGGTGCAGGTAATACTGCGAATAGGCAGGCTGCTGCAAAACAATGCCATGTGGCGTGGCTAAATGCGCGGCTACCGAGGCCAACGCCTGCTCCGCCTTGCCATCCGCCAGCCCAATCCCGGCCATCACACACATGCCCTGCGGCTCGATGAATATCTTGCCCTCTTCACACTCCTTTGACCCCACCGGATTGCTGTAAAAATCATAGGCGCGGCGGAACCAGGCTCCGTCCCAACCGTGCGCCAGCGTTGTTTCCGTCATGTTGGCGGCGTGCCAGCGGTAGGTTTCCGCCTCCTTCGTTTTGCCCAGATGGTCGGCCAGGGCGGCCATCTCCTGCGCCGCCAGCACAAACAGCCCGGCGATGAAGACGGATTCGGCCGTTTTGCCATCTTTGTTTGTCGTCGTCTGGAACGATTCGCCGGGATGTTCAGAGAAGGTGTTCAAATTGAGGCAGTCGTTCCAGTCGGCGCGGCCGATGAGCGGCAAATTGTGTGGCCCCAGCCGATCCAACGTGTAGCGGATGCTGCGCTGGAGATGTTCGTAAAGCGGTTCTTCGGTGCCAGGGGCGTTGTCATAGGGCACCAGTTCGTCAAGGATGCTGGTATCGGCCGTTTCCTTGATATACGCCGTCACCCCCATCACCAGCCACAGCGGGTCATCGTTAAAATTGCTGCCGACGGCGTCATTGCCCCGTTTGGTGAGCGGCTGGTATTGGTGATACGCGCCGCCGGTGGGCAACTGAGTGGCGGCAATGTCCAATATGCGCTCACGGGCGCGTTCGGGAATCATATGCACGAAGCCAAGCAAATCCTGGTTGGAGTCACGGAAGCCCATCCCCCGCCCGATGCCCGATTCGTAAAAGGAGGCGGAGCGGGACATGTTGAACGTGACCATATTCTGGTAAGCGTTCCAGATGTTGACCATGCGGTTGACGTGTTCATTGGGTGATGTCACTTGGTAGCCGCCCAGCAGCCGATCCCAATAAGACCGCAACTGGTCAAACGCCGTCTGCACCTGCGCCGGGTCGAGAAACTGCTGCAAAATCGGTTGGACACGCCGTTTGTTGATGGTTTGGGAGCCGGGCGGGTCAAATTTCTCATCCTGCGGGTTCTCCTGATAACCTAATACAAAGATGATACTCTTTGACTCGCCCGGCTGGAGGGAGGAGAGATGAAAACTAAAGGAACCAACGGGCGCCCAGCCGTAGGCGACGGAGTTGGTGGAGTGCCCCTGAGCCACGACGAGCGGGTTGTCGTAGCCGCGATAGGGGCCGAGGAAGGATTCACGCTGGGTGTCATAACCGGCGGGTGGCAGGGAGCAGGCGAAGTAGGCAAAATGGTCGCGCCGTTCGCGGTACTCGGTTTTGTGGTAGATGACGCCCTCTTCGATTTCTACCTGGCCGATGCTGAAGTTGCGCTGGTAGTTGGTGGCGTCGTCGTTGGCGTCCCAGAGGCAGAATTCAATATAGGAGAAGGCGGAGAGGTTGACGGCCGTCTCTCTCTCATTTGTCACCGTCAACTCCCACACCTCCAACGTCTGATCCAGCGGCACAAAGTAGCGCGTTTCGGCTCTGACGCCCTTATATTGCGAAGCGATGGTAGTGTAACCCATACCGTGACGACAGGTGTAACTGTCTAGCTCCTTGCGCGTGGGCTGCCAGGAGGGCGACCAGAAGTCGCCGCTGTCATTGTCGCGCAGGTAAAGGTAACGGCCGCCAAAATCGAAGGGCACGTTGTTGTAACGGTAGCGGGTCAGCCGCCGCAGCCGGGCATCCTTGTAGAAGGAGTAGCCTCCGGCCGTGTTGCTGATCAAACCAAAATATTCCTGGCTGCCCAAATAGTTGATCCAGGGCAGCGGCGTATCGGGCCGGGTGATGACGTATTCCCGGTTCACGTCGTCAAAATGTCCGTAGCGCATCTTTTTCTCCTAATTTTCAACGCAGAGACGCAGAGGCGCGGAGAAAAACCTCTGCGTCTCTGCGCCTCCGCGTTAATCATCTGTTGTTAAGCCGTAACCGAACGGAAACAGCGGTTCCCCGCCAGCGCCAAGTGGCAGTTGATCCATGCTGGCGGGCCAGGTGTAGGGCAGCGTGCCGATGAAGGGATGGTCGCCAAACAGGTTGTCGGCAATACCCTGCCCCTCCGTGCCGGGCAGCCAGGCAGCAACCCAGGCGTCGGCCAGGGGGAGGGCGTCGGTGATGAGCAACGGCCGTCCCGACAACAAAATCACCACCACTTTGTCCGCCTGTTCACCCATGCGTCGAATCAATTCGACGTCACTCTCGCTCAGGCTCAGGTCTGTTGCATCACCTAATCCTTCGGCGTAGGGCAGTTCACCCACCACCACAATACCGACATCGGCCGGGGGATTGAACTCCTCAAAACGGCCGAACTTGTTGAA
>CAYXUZ010000270.1:0-4212 GCA_964467705.1 uncultured Ardenticatenaceae bacterium
TAAACGGCGACACCGCCAGCCCACTCTCCGGCGCGCTGGACTTGAACCGGGTGATTTTGGGTGGCCATTCGGCGGGTGGCACGGTGGCGCTGCAAAATGGGCAATTTTTTGCGCAGGTCACGGCCGTTTTTGCTTACGCCGGGCATACCATGGCCAGCACGATGTTGGGTTTTGCGCCGGGCACAATTTTGCCCATTGGCCACAAATCGGTTCTGCTGATGCGCGGTGACCGAGACGGGGTGATTACCTCCAGTCGCGGCCGTTACCAGGTAACAGCGGAAAGCCCTGACCCGGTGGCGCTGACCTTTGATCATGCCTGCCAACCGGCAGCCGGGCACAAAGCCTACGATGTTCTCATCCCCGGCGCGAACCATTTCAGCATCGCCCACCCGCTGGATGAGACAACCGGCCGCTTCTTCCTGGATATGCCCATGAGCAGACCGGCCCCGGAAATCCGTGAGCAGATTGCCGGACTGATCCTGGCCTTTATCAAGCAGCAAAAATTAAGCCCGGAGCAGGCTGTCATTCGGGAGAAATAGACGAAAGGCGAACCTTGATCATTGGTCATTGATCTTTCGCCCCTTTTTTGGAGGAATGAATCATGTTGAAGAATTTTTGGTGGCCTCTTGAGTTTTCTCATACAGTCAAGCAAAAGCCGATCCGGGTGACGGCGCTTGAACAGGAATTTGTTATCTACCGCACACAAGACGGCACGGCTCATGTGCTGAGCGATTTGTGTGTCCATCGCGGCGGGGCGCTGTCCGACGGCTGGATGGCCGGGGACTGCATCGTCTGCCCCTATCACGGCTGGGAATACAAGTCAGACGGCGCTTGCGCTAAAATTCCGGCTCACCCAGACCTGCCCGTGCCCAAGAAAGCCCGTGTGGACGCCTACCCCACCGTGGAAAAGTACGGCTATATCTGGGCTTTCCTGGGCGATTTGCCGGAAGCGGAACGGCCGTCCCTGCCCGACCTGCCCCATTTTGACAACCCCGATTTCAAAGTCATTCGCGGCGTGTTTGAATGGCCCGTTTACTACGAGCGTGCCCTGGAAAACAGCCTGGACGCCGCCCACGCCCCCTTTGTGCATGGCGGGGCGTTTGGCAACCGGGACGAACCGGAAATCCCCGACTACGAAACCACCCAGCACCCCTTGGGGGCGGAGATGGTGGTGACGCTCAAACCAAAGCGCAAGAACATCCCTGGCTTGTGGAAGCGGCTCTACAAGGTAGATGAAGAGCCAAAAGGGGTACAAACCCGCGCTGCCTTCTGGATGCCCTGTATGACCCTGCTGGAAGTGACGCTGCCTATGGGTTTGATGGTATTGTTCAACTTCCATCTGCCGGTGGACGAATACAAAACCATCACCAAGTGGACGCAGTTGCGTACCTTCTTCAAGGGGAACTGGGCCGATGGCGACGCCCTGAAGCGGGTGCTGAAAATCTTCCACCAGGATTACCCCATTGTGCTGGCCCAACGGCCGGAACTGCTGCCCTATGACATTGGCGCGGAGCTTTCGGTCAAGTCAGACGGCATTCAAATCGCTTACCGCAAGATGCGTCAGAAGTATATTGACATGGGCTGGCAAATTGACGTTCATCGCATCAAGAAGGAGTACGGCCGTCAACACGCCGTCGTCATCCCCTCACCCACCCGCCGCGAAATTCCCGAACTGGCCAAAGCGTGGGTGCTGGATGAAGTGCCAACCGTGGAAGTGAAGCAGAAAGATTGACGATGACGATTATGACCTGACAGGTTTTTAGAAACCTGTCAGGTCTGTGGAGACCAACCATGTCCCTACCCCAACAACTCGCTCTCGATACCCAGACCAAAATCGCCGCCCGCTTCGATATGGCGGAAATCGGTTCGCCATACCTCAGCCTGACCTCGCCCATGAGCCCCGCGCCGGTGGGGGCGCTGCGGCTGTTTCGCGGCCATAAGGTCGGCAAGATGGTTTACATTGGGCTGGTTGTGCCGCCCATCGGGCTGGATTCGCACATGATCTTTGCCTTCACACCGCCCGACAGCCACATCCCCCACTTCACCCTGGATTCGGTGATGGCCGGGCCGTACTTCGCCTTTCACCTCGACCTGATTCCCCGCGCCGACCTGGGCGCGAACCTGGCTTACTTAAACGCCGTCTACGACACGCTCACGCCCATTTTCGAGGCAGCGAAGCAGATCGATGGTCTGACGCCCGCCCAACTTGGCCCCAAACAGTATGCCCTCATGTCCCCCTGGATGCTGGCTTACCGGGCGAACGAATCCGCCTTTGCCCAAATTCAGACACCGGTTGCCGGTTATCTAAACCATTGGTTTGACCTGGTAGAGAATGGTGTGGCGGAAACGGCCGTGCCCACCGGCGATATGGCCTCCCGCGACCAACTGAACCGGGCCGCTATCTTCGACCCCGAAGTAGACAAAGTGTGGGCACAGGTAGAACGGCTCGTCGGTGCAGAAACGGCCGTCCACATGCGGCAAATCTTACGCGAGCAAGCAATCAGCGACTAAAGGGATAAATGCAAGGAAAACAAATGAGCAACCAACCATCCAACTGGCAGCAAAAAATTGAAGGAGAGTGGCATGGCTTACCCTCCATTTTTGACGCCGAGGGCAACCATTGCGGCTACAACAAAGTGTACCGTTCCTCCGTTTTTGCCGACGGCCGTACCACCTACCGCATGAACACCAAAATTCAAGATGGACTGGGGCCACTGCTGCCCCGGCTGGAAGTATCCGACCTCTTCTCCTTTGGCGTGGTAGACAGTGACCAGGACCGGATTTACCTCGGCCCCGACTTCATCGGCGCGGGCCATCCCTATGGCACACTGGTAGACGCTCATTATTATGCCCCCGGCTGGACGGGCGATTTGCGCACGATGGTGCATATTTTGCCGGACGGCGAAACGCAGGTGTACTCGTCGCTCATTTACGACGGGCCAACGCTCTTTACGGTGTTCAACGGCATTTACAAGGTCGCCTTTGACTACCACACCAACCCGGACACCAGAGCCAGGATTGACACCCACTGCGAGGCGGAACGGATCAACGGCCGTACCCCCCACATCCTCCCCGCCAAAAAATGCGGCCATTGGCAAGGGGAAATGCTCGTCTACGACGCCAACCAGCAGCCGGTTGGGGCCAACCAGGTACGCATGGATTACCGGCCGCTCGACCTGCTCCGCGCCGAGATGACCATCTCCGTCAGCGGCGTATTCGACAGGCAGGTCACCTTTAAGCGGTATCGCCATCACAACAAACATTATTTTGAAGGGCCGGATTTGTACGGCAACAGCATGGGCTACGGCCGTGCCCTTTACACCTCCCAACATGTCTACGGCGAAGCCCTCAAAATCAAAGGGCGCGAATTCCTGATTGACGACAACTTTACCCTCAGCGTCGTCTGGCAGTTCTTCCGCTCAGACAGAATGCAATACACCACATTTGGGGTTTTGCACTGGCAAGAGGGATGATCCGCAGATTAGGCAAACTGCGCAGATTAACAAAGCAAAATCTGCGTAATGTGTGCAATCTGGGGATAAAAAAGCCATGACCTTCAACGCAAACGACTTCAAACGGGCTATGGGCCAATTCGCTTCTGGCGTCACGGTGGTAACCACCATGCACGGCCAAACCCCCATTGGCGTGACGGCCAGCTCCTTCACCAGCCTCAGCCTGGAACCGCCGCTGGTGCTGGTTTCGCTGAGCAAAAGGCTGTTCACCCACAACGTCATCGCCGAAAGCGGCAGCTTTGCCGTCAACGTCCTCTCCGCCCACCAGCTCGAGCTGGGAATGCGTTTTGCCGGCATGAAACCGGAGATCGCCGACCGGTTTGCGGGGCTGGAAACAGTCACGGCCGTCACCGGCAGCCCACTCCTTCCCGATTCGTTAGCCTGGGTAGATTGCACCATCTGGGCCATGTACGACGGCGGCGACCACACCATTTTTGTCGGCGAAGTGCACGACCTCTCCGTCTCCGATCTCGATATGCCCCTGCTCTACCACAACCGCCTCTGGCGGCGCAGCGCAGCGCTGGAAATCCCCACCGTGCCCCTGGAAGCGGCCCTGGTGGAAGTTGGCCTGCGCGACGGCATTCAGCGCGAAGAAAAAATAATCCCCACCGAGATGAAGCTGGAATACGCCCAACGGCTGGCCGACGCCGGTCTGCGCCAGATTCAGGTCGCCTCCTTTGTCAATCCCAAAATCGTGCCC
>CAYXUZ010000271.1:0-2754 GCA_964467705.1 uncultured Ardenticatenaceae bacterium
GGATGAGCAGCGGCAGGGTGGAGACAATATCGGCCGTATTGTGGCCGACCAGGGTGTCCTCGGTGTTGGCCTTGCTGGTCAGCCGCCAGGTGGTGAGGTTGTCGGGTAGGGGAATTTCCACGGTGGCCCGGCCGTCGGCGTCCGTCACCAAATTCGCCTGCCAGTAGGCTGTGTCGCGGAAGTCGCGGCGCACATCATCCTCATCTTGCCCATCACGCAGGGCAACCGATTCATTGGCGGCCATGTCACCACCACCACCGCCCATGCCGCCGCCGGGCAACGGCAGTTCCACTTCCAGCCCTTCGCCGGAGATGAAGAGGCCGCCACCCACCAGACTGCGGTAGGGCTGCCGTTCGTAGAACGTTTCCAGGATGGGCGGCGAATTGTCTGGTTTCAGCGTCAGCACGGCCAGGTCTACCAGCGCCAGGGAGAGGTCGGCGGAGATGGGCGCGCCGGTGTGGTCGGTGGTCAGGATGTCGAACACGGCCGTGTCCCGTGGCCCTAACACGCTCTCTTGGGGCGTCAGTTCGATATTCACCCAGAAGATGTCCGGGTTGACGATCAGTTCGGCCATGCCCAGCCGGATTTCGGCGTAGGGGTCGTCCGGGTTATTCGGGTCGGTGGGTTTAACGGCCGTGACCGTCACAAACGTATTCGGGGCGTAAATGTCATCCAGTGGGATGCTGATGATGTCGCTGTTGGGTTGCAAGGTCACAATGCGCTGGCCGATAAGTTGGCCCCGTTCCAGCGTCACCCACGCCTGCACGGGCACGGAGAAGGGGTTTTGCACCAGCACTTCGGCCGTATCCCCCACCACATATTCGGCGCGGTCGGGGATGAGGTTCATCGCTTTGTCGTAGGGGTCGGTTTGCCAGGCGATACGGCCGTCGGCCGTCACCCACACATAGGTGCTGCTCAGGTTGGTGCGGCCGGTGTCGTCGGTCACAGTCGCCACCGCCAGATACGAGCCACCCTGATCCGGCGTGAACGTAGCCTGGGCCACTCCTTGCGCGTCGGTGGTGACGGTGAGCCGTTCCACTTCCGTGTCGGTGGCGATCCAGGCGGTGTAATAGAGGCCAAAGTCCTGGGTGCGCGCCGGCTCCCATTCACGCCGATAAAAGACGAGTTCCACATCCTGGTTGCTTACTTCTTCGCCGCCCCAATCTACCGTTTTCACTTCCACTTCCGCTTCTTCACCGGCAGCCACAAATCCGGTCAGCGCGCGGATACCCACGTAGCTTTCGGCGGCGTGGAAGGTGACTTCGGTGCGGCTGGTGATGGGGAAGCCGGAGAGGTCGGTGACGGTAGCTTCCACACGCACCACACGGCTGCCGGGGTCGCTCTCTTGCAGCAGGTCGGCGGGCAGGGTGATGGTGAGACGGCCGTCGCCATCCGTCACCCCCTCGCCACTGCCCAAAAAGTTTTCACCGCCACCAAAGTTGAAGGGGCTGCTCTCTTCATAATAGAAGCCGCCGCAATCCGTCCAGCAGTAGTAGGGGCCGGGAAACTCGGGGTAGAAGGCGTTATCATAAATGCTCCACTGCACGGGCAGGTCGGCAGCCGTGCCACCAAAGAAGTATTCGGCCTGCAAGGTCACGTCTACCGTCTCGCCGCGCAGGGCGTCCGGCGTTTCGGCGGTCATTGTCACCAGGAATTCAGGGCGGCGGTATTCGGCCACGGTGAAGGAGACGTTGGCCCGCCAATCGAAGCCCTGGCCGTCCAGGCTCATAAAGTAGGTGCCCAGCGCACCGCTTTCGGGCACCACAAATTCACCGTTAAACGTGCCATCAGGCTGCACGGTGATGGTCTGGTAATCATCAAAGCTGGCCTGGCCAGCGAAATCGCTGTAGTAGATGTGCAGTTCTAGCTCTTGTCTTTCGGCGGGCATGAAGAAACGGCCGTATCCATTCTCTCGCACAATCCCTTTGAAAAAGACGGAATCGCCGGGGCGGTAGATGGGCCGGTCGGTGTAGATGTAGGCAAAGTTAGGCGACTGGTCGTCGGAAGCGGCGTTGAGGCCAAAATTCCAGGCGGCCGTGTTGCCGTTCCAATTGCTGTTGCCCGCCCCAAAACCGGCTTCACCGGGGGCATTGCTGATAACGGTGGCCCCTTCCAGGTAGCCGTTGGCGGGCATATAGTCGAAGCGGGCCAGACCGTTTTCATCGCTCACGGCCGTGCCCACCTCTACCCCCTGCGCATTGTAGAGCGTCAGGTTGCGGTTGGCGGCCGGTTGGCCGTTGACAATGTCGGTCGTCCAGACGTAGACATCACCAAACATCTCCTTCACCACCACGTTGGTATCGGCGATGATGAGGACGTTGTTCTGGTTTTGCCACCACTGTGAATCTTCGGGCAAGCCCGGCGCGTTCAAGGTCAGGAAATAGATGCCGGTGGGCAGCACACCGCCGTCGGCCAGAGGGAGATTGGTGACGCCGACTTCGTTACGGCCGCTATCAATTTCCAGATTCCAGGTGCGCACCGGCTCACCGGCGGGTGTGTAGTTCTGCACATCCCAGGGGTTACTGAGCAAATTAAGTGGCAGCCCCAGGTTGTAAAGCGCTACATTAACAGCCGGCATATTGTTGTGAACAATGTCTACCTGCGTGGGGAAACTGGTGCTGAGGTAGCTCTGATTTTGCGGCAGGTTGAAAGAGGCAATAGGTGGGGTACTCGCCGAGCGGAACGTCCATTCGTAGGCTCCGCTCAGGGTGTTGCCATAGGGATCGGCGGCCGTGCTGGGCACGATAATGCGGT
>CAYXUZ010000271.1:2764-3925 GCA_964467705.1 uncultured Ardenticatenaceae bacterium
ATCATCGGCTATTTGTGCTGGCGGACTTGGCATGATGATCCGGAAAGTTTTGTGGCACTGCGCGACCAGCCGAAAAATTGGTGGCTGCTCGCCGCGGCGCTCGGCATGTGTTTGGCGGCCGTGCTGGGCACGATAATGCGGTAGGTGGTGTCCGGTTGGTAGGGAAAATCTACCTGGATGCCATTTGACCAGGGGTCAATGAAGTAACGCGGCGGCACGGGAGGGGCGGGGAAGATGCCAATTCTGTCTTCTACGGTGTCCCAATCCATAGGTGAAGCAAACTGGATGTTGAGGCCACGATCCCATTGTTCGGCCGTTTGCCCATCACGCGGATACACGCTGATGACGGCCGGGAAGGGATGGGTGTTGTAGAAAAAGGAGGCGGGTTCTACCAGGGTAGCCTGGCCGTTGGCGGCTGCGGCCGTATCACCCACGATGAATTCGTAATCCGTCTCCATTTCTAGCAAATCAGTGGGGGTGACGCCAACGATCCGATCATCCTCGACCCAATTAAAACTCAATTCTGGCAACTCTTCGCCACCTTCAATGGAAATCGCCGCTTCCACGCTGGCCGTATTCATGGGCATGTTGAAGGTGACAGTAAAGGTAGTATCGGGGGCGATAGCGAGCGTTTCGTCCGGGAAGATGGTCACGACCTCAGGGTCGAGGGTGGTGAAAGACCAGTTAAACGGGGCGGCCATGGCCACACCGACGACATCGGTCAAGGCAGGGTCAACGACCACATTGTAGGTAGTTGCGCCCGCCAGCGGCGGGTCGGGCACAAAGCGGTAGATGCTGGTGGAAGTCCATTCGCCGCGCCCGGTAGCGGGGGGGTCGAAGGCGAGCGGCTGCGGCAAGTCGGTCTGCTGCCCGGTGCTGACCAGGGGCACAACCGGCCGGTTGAACATGACGGTGATGGCGCCATCGGTGGGCACACCATCGGTGTTGTCGGCGGGCAATACCTGGCTGACGGCCAGGTCGCCGGCTGTTTGCAAAACCAGTTGGACGGGCACTTCTAGCGGACGGCCGTTCTCTCCCTCGGCGCGTTCGTCAATGCTGACGCGGTAGAGTTGTTTGCCTTGCAGTTCGCTTTTGGGAGTGAAGATAACGGTATCGGGGCGGGGCCAGCTAAAGTCGCCGGTTACGGCCGTGCCGTCTTCC
>CAYXUZ010000272.1:0-3805 GCA_964467705.1 uncultured Ardenticatenaceae bacterium
ATGAAGGATGAGACGACAAAATGGCTGGCTCACGGCCGTGACCCTACTCTTGCTCCTGGCCCTGGCCGCCTGTGGTGGTCAGGAAGCGGCTGACGATGTGGAAGCGACGGGCAGCGAATCGGTTGGTGATGTGTTGCCCACGCCCATCACCGGGGCCAAAGCATTACCCACACGGGCGAACGTGACCGGCCTGACGCCGGACATCTTGATCATTGCCCCATCCACTGCATTAACGGCCGTTGACCTGAACACCCTTTCCGCGCAACTGGCGCTGCCCAACGGCCGGTTTGCCCTGGCTTTGTATGGAGATATGGCCCCCATCGGCGTTTTTGATTTTGCAGAGGAGATGGCGGCACTGACAGCCGCGGCACTGACGGCCGTCCTCACCACCCCCGCAGCCCCCACACCACCCCTCACCTTAGCCGATGCGTTGGCAGATGGGCTGGCATTACCCGGCTGGCGGGCGGATAGTGAGCCGCGTTTGATTGTGTTGCTGGTGGACGAAACACAACCAGATGAGGAGATGCTGGCGTTGGCGGCAATGGCCGTGTCCCAAAACATGCAACTCGTCATTGTACAGCCCCCAGGAGCAGCAGGTTGGGCAGAAGTAGCGGAAATGGGGAACGGCCGTGTACTATTGCTCCCAGAAACCCCACCCCCAGGCGAAGTGGGTGGTTCGATTTCCACTTTGATTACAGAAGCGATCACAGCGATCACGGAAACATCGCCATAGGGCAGGAGGCAGGCCATGTACCGCCAGAAATTATTCCAGATAAGCGTGTTCTTGATGACGATGGGCATTTTCACATTTGTTGCCTGTCAACAGGCCGAGCCACAGGTAGTAGAAGTCACCCGCGTTGTCACCGAGACAGTGGTGGAAACTGTCACAGTGGAAGGGGAAACCATTGAAGTCACGCGGGTGGTGGAGGAGACAGTCACCGTAGAAATTGAAGTGCCGGCCGAGGAAGAAGCTCCGGTAGAGGAGCAGCAGTCTCAGCCTGGCGATTCCCCCTTTTCCAGAGGCAGTGAAGGCGACGCCATCCCTCTGCCCACCCCGGCCACCGGCCCCAAGGTTGAGGACGGCATATCCCCATTGGCCGCCACAACCGACGACGGGGTGCGAGCGGCCGTAGACATTCCCCTGGCCGAAAGCAGCCGCCTCAGCGCCGGGGTGGTAAATGACAATGAACAGTGGGCCGACTATCTGGCCTATCTGCAAGCATACCCCGCCGCCGACATCATCCCCCTGGATGTCAGCGAGCGGCACACCATTCAACTGCTGGATGGGGTAGGGCAGCCCATACCGGGGGCGCTGGTACAGATCACGGCCAATGGCGAATCGGTAACGGCGCTGCGCACCCACAGCAACGGCTCGGTGCTGTTTTTCCCGCGCCTCTATGACCTTCCTGCGGGCAACTATCTGGCAACGGCCGTGCATGGCGAGCAAACCGTTTCCCTCCCCCTTTCAACTGGCGGCGGCGACACATGGCAATTACTCTTTGAAGAGGAACGGGCGGCGGCTACGGCCGTGCCCCTGGACATCCTCTTCCTCATAGACGCCACCGGCAGCATGGACGACGAAATCCGCCAGCTCAAAGACAATATGGTCGCCATCGCCATGCAAATCAACGCCCTGCCTTCCCAACCCGATGTTCGCTTCGGTTTCGTCACCTACCGCGACCGCACCGACGATCTTCTGCTCAACGTCCATCCATTCACGGCCGAATTAGAAACCTTCGTCGCCGCCCTGGCGGACATCGAAGCCTACGGCGGCGGCGACTACCCGGAAGATTTACACGCCGGACTTTTCAGCGCCATTCGCGCTCTGGATTGGCGGCAGGAAGGCAGCGTCAGCCTCATCTTTCTCATTGCCGACGCCCCGCCCCACCTGGATTACCCCGACCAGGATGATTACACCGTTCATCTGCGCCAGGCAATGGCCCAGGGCATCAAGATATATCCCATTGCCAGCAGCGGCCTGGACGCGCAGGGCGAATACATTTTCCGGCAATTGGCCCAGGTCACGGACGGCCGTTTCATCTTCCTCAACCCCGATGACCCCGATGCGGCCACGAGTGACGAACCAACTTTTGCCGTAACCAATTTTGCGGTAGCTGACCTGGATGACCTGATTGTGCAAATCGTGACCGAAGAATTAGCCCCCCTAAACCCACAATAAAAGTAAGAGACCGAGCTTTCGCTCGGCCTCTTGCTATGGAAGTAAACGTATAACCTGTGAAGTAAACCAGGCAGGGCGCCCGTTTACAACAACCCGATTCAACAACTCGCCAGGGCCGCCACCGTGGACATGGCTTAGGCCCAATACCCCTGGCAGGATATTAGCGCCACCCCGATCAAAAATTTGTTAAGTGAAGCCGTCTAAAAGTGCCGTCGGAGAGTACAACTCTACCACTTATCTTTGGCTGCCGGGACTGCTCCACAGAGCCGTCACCAGGTCAAACCTTTTCATATACTTGTTTGACTCGTCGCGCCTGCTTTGTTACGGCGGCTTCTAGCTCTAATAATAGGCCAGAAGCCTGGATTTCCTAAGTGTCAGATGTCATAGCGAAAATATGACATTTGTCAATCAGCCATCTTCAGGCGGTGTCTCATCCTGACGGCCGTGCCGGATGCCCGACAGGAACGCTTTGGCCCCGGTGGTGTACAGTTCACGGCCGTCACGCAATCGCTGCCGCACCCCTTCTTTTGATTCAGCGACTTCGACTGCTGTCGGCAACTCATAAAGCTCCACCAACACCCCACCTGTGCCCTTCGGATGCACAAACGCAATCTTCTTCCCAGCCGCGCTAATCGTCGGCTCTTCGTTAATCAACGGCACCTGGGCTTCCTTCAAGCGGGCCAGCGTCGCCGCCATATCATCTACCTCAAAACATATGTGGTGCATTCCCGGCCCCCGCTTTTCCAGATACTTTGCCACCCCGCTGGCCGGATCAATCGGTTCCAGCAACTCAATGTCACTTTCCCCCACCGGAATAAACGCCACATCCACTCCCTGTTCGGCCACCCGCTCCTGATGGCTGACCTCCAACCCCAACGCCGCCGCCCAAAAGCCGGTCGCGTCCTCCAATTTCGGCACCACAATAGCAATATGGCTGATTTTTTTAATCATGGTTTTTCCTACTGTAACGCGATTTTGCAAAATCGCGTTACAAATCTATGTTCGGCTGATACTCCCCCCACACATTCCGCAGCGTATGGCAAATTTCGCCCAACGTCACATCCTGTTCCACACACTCCACAAACAGCGGCATCAAATTTTCAGAAGACGAAGCCGCCTGCGCCAGTTGGCCGCGCAATTCCGTGACTTTTTCATTGTCTCTGGCTGCCCGCAAAGCGGCCAGATGCGCCCGCTGCCCGGCCTCCATCGCCGGGTCTAGCTTCATCATCTCAATGCTCAACTGCTCATCCGCCTGCACAAACTTGTTCACGCCCACCACAATTTCTCGTTCGTCTTCCAATGCCCGTTGGAACTGGTAGGCCGCTTCCTGAATTTCCCGTTGTACATACCCCGTTTCAACCGCCGTCAACATGCCACCCATCTCGTCAATGATTTTGATGTAATCGGCGGCGCGGCTTTCCAATTCATCTGTCAGGTATTCGATGTAGTAAGAACCGGCCAACGGGTCAATGGTGTCCCCCACACCGCTCTCATGGGCGATGATTTGTTGGGTGCGCAGGGCAATTTGGGCGGCTTCGGCAGTGGGCAGGGCCAGGGCTTCGTCACGGCCGTTGGTGTGCAAACTCTGCGTCCCGCCCAACACCGCCGCCAATGCCTGCAACGCCA
>CAYXUZ010000273.1:0-3800 GCA_964467705.1 uncultured Ardenticatenaceae bacterium
CCCAAACCTCCATTTCTCCGAAACGCTGTCCACCAAACTGCGCCTTACCACCCAATGGTTGTTGCGTAATAAGAGAGTATGGTCCGATAGAACGGGCGTGCATCTTATCATCAACCAGGTGACCTAACTTGAGC
Source organism: uncultured Ardenticatenaceae bacterium (assembly GCA_964467705.1). Classification (GTDB taxonomy): domain Bacteria; phylum Chloroflexota; class Anaerolineae; order Promineifilales; family Promineifilaceae; genus CAADGU01. Next base: position 135 of record CAYXUZ010000273.1, read on the forward strand.
ATGTATGCCATACCCACGGTTACCGGCTGATCGAACTTCTCGCCAGTTAATCCATCGTATAAATAGGTGCGACCAAACTCTGGCAAACCTGCCTCAGCCAATTCACCAGATACCTGATCGATAGAAGCACCATCAAAAATCGGAGTTGCATACTTGCGACCCAATTTCTTACCGGCCCATGCTAATACAGTTTCATATATCTGACCCAGGTTCATTCGAGAGGGTACACCCAGCGGGTTCAAACAAATATCTACCGGTGTTCCGTCTAGCAGGAATGGCATATCTTCTTCACGCACAATTCGCGCTACCACACCTTTATTACCGTGGCGACCGGCCATCTTATCTCCCACTTTCAGTTTACGTTTCTTAGCCACATAAACTTTTGCCAACTGCACAATACCTGCCGGTAATTCATCACCTACTTCCAGGGTAAAGCGCTCGCGCTTAAACTCACCTGCAATAACATTGCGTTTGTTCAGGTAATTCTTAACCAATTCAGCCACCAGGTCATTCGTATGATCTTCTGTTGTCCAGCCCTCAAGGCTGATATCAGCAATCAGGTTAACTTCTTCTGCAACATTGTAGTTGCTTTCATCGCGGTAAATGTTCTTATCCGGGAAGAGGTTGTTCTCAATTACTTTAGAAGAGAACTTCACTCCTTTGCTGATCAGTTCATCACCAAATTTGTGTTTCACTCCCTGGCTTGATTTTCCCGTTAACAAGGAAGTAAGCTTCTTGATCATTTCTCCACGGAGCTCAGAAAGTTCTTTGCTGTACCGATTCTTCAGGGCATCCAATTCTTTCTTCGACTTGTTACGAACATCTTTGTCGCGTTTAGGTCTTGAGAATAGTTTTGTGTCAATTACTACACCTTTCAATGATGGGGGCGCTTTCATCGAAGCATCTTTCACATCGCCTGCCTTATCGCCAAAAATGGCGCGCAACAGTTTCTCTTCCGGAGTAGGATCAGTTTCTCCTTTCGGAGTTATCTTACCAATCAGAATATCGCCTTCCTTAACTTCGGCACCTATGCGAATTATACCATTCTCATCCAGGTGTTTCACCGCTTCTTCGCTTACGTTCGGAATTTCGGAAGTCAACTCTTCTTCACCACGTTTGGTATCCCGAACTTCCAGTTCAAATTCTTCCACGTGGATAGAAGTATAAATATCATCACGCACTACGCGCTCAGAAATTACAATCGCATCCTCGAAGTTATATCCTTGCCATGGCATGTATGCCACTAACAGGTTACGACCCAGCGCCAATTCACCATTGGCAGTTCCGTAACCCTGGCAAAGCGGTTGACCTTTAGCCACCTTATCGCCCTTCTTAACAAGAGGAGTTAAGTTGATACAGGTATCCTGGTTAGTTCTTCTGAACTTAATCAGACTATATGATTTCACCTCATCATCGAAGCGAACCATTTGCTGCTCTTCCGAAACTTCGTAACGAACTACAATTTTCTTGGCATCCACAAACTCAACCATTCCGGCTCCTTCGGCCAGAATAAGAGTGCGGGAGTCAATGGCTATTCTTCCTTCAAGGCCAGTACCAACAATGGGTGCTTCAGGCCTCATCAACGGCACGGCCTGACGTTGCATGTTCGAACCCATCAACGCGCGGTTAGCATCATCATGTTCCAGGAATGGAATCATAGAAGCTGCAATGGATACAATCTGGTTCGGAGCAATATCCATGTAGCGGATATCCTTCGGTTCCACTACCGGGAAGTCGCCTTCAAAACGAGCCTTAATTCTTTCTTCATCCATCTCCCCGTTTTGCTTCAACTTCACGTTAGCCTGGGCGATGTTAAAGGTGTCTTCTTCTTCGGCAGTCAGGAAGATTACATCCTTACCTTTCACTTTACCGTTTTCAACCTTGCGATAAGGCGTTTCGATAAAGCCCATCTTGTTCACTTTTGCATGAACACACAAAGAGGAAATCAAACCGATGTTCGGGCCTTCCGGAGTTTCGATGGTACACAAGCGACCGTAGTGCGTATAGTGTACGTCACGAACTTCGAAACCGGCACGCTCTCTGGAAAGACCTCCAGGACCAAGGGCAGACATTCTGCGCTTGTGCGTAATCTCAGCCAGTGGATTGGTTTGATCCATGAACTGAGACAACTGGTTGGTTCCAAAGAATGAGTTAATTACAGAAGACAGCGTGCGCGCGTTGATCAAATCAACCGGCTTAAAGTCTTCATTATCGCGAACGTTCATTCTCTCTTTGATGGTTCTGGCCATACGGGCCAACCCAACACCAAATTGAGAGTACAATTGCTCTCCTACTGTTCTAACCCGTCTATTGCTCAAATGGTCAATATCATCCACCACTGCCTTGGAGTTGATCAATCCGATCAGGTATTTCACAATGAGGATAATATCCTCTGTTGTTAATACGCGCTGATCGAAACTTAGATCAAGACCTAATTTTTTGTTGATTCTGTAACGGCCAACTTCACCTAAGTCGTAACGCTTTTCACTGAAGAACAAGCTCTGAATAATATCGCGAGCAGTTTGTTCATCAGGCGCTTCAGTATTTCTCAACTGACGATAGATCTGCTCAACTGCCTCTTTTTCTGAGTTTGAGTTATCTTTAGCCAGCGTGTTGAAGATGATGTGGTAATCGGCCACATTTACATCTTCGCGATGCAGAATGATTGACTTAACACCCGATTCCAGGATAGTATCCACATCTTCTGCAGACAACACATGGTCGCGTTCCAGCAATACTTCGTTACGATCGATAGATACCACTTCACCGGTATCCTCATCCACAAAGTCTTCTGTCCAGGTTTTTAACACACGGGCAGCTAGTTTGCGGCCTACCGTTTTCTTAAGTGTATTTTTGTTAGCCTCAATTTCTTCAGACAAGCCGAAGAGATCAAGGATATCCTTATCGGTACCGTAACCAATGGCGCGGAGCAACGTGGTTACTGGAAATTTCTTCTTACGATCGATGTATGCATACATTACTGCGTTTACATCGGTGGCAAATTCAATCCATGAACCTTTGAATGGAATGATACGGGCCGAGTAAAGCTTCGTTCCGTTCGTGTGTTTACTCATGGCGAAGAACACACCGGGTGAACGGTGCAATTGCGATACAATTACACGCTCAGCTCCATTGATAACAAACGAACCTTTCTCAGTCATGTAGGGGATATTTCCCAAAAACACTTCCTGTTCAATGGTTTGGAAATCCTCATTGTCCTCGTCATTACAAGTGAGACGAAGCTTTGCTTTCAACGGAACGGAGAAAGTCAACCCGCGGTCGATGCATTCGTCTACATTGTATTTGGGAGGGTCGATGGTGTAATCCACAAACTCGAGCACGAAATTTTCGCGCGAGTCGGAGATGGGGAAGTTCTCTGCAAACACTTTAAAGAGACCTTCATTTTGACGCTTCTCTGCAGGGGTTTCGATCTGCAGGAAATCCTTAAAGGATTGAAGTTGAATATCGAGAAAATCAGGATACTCAAGAACCTTCTCAATTGATGAGAAGTCAATCCTGTTGTTTATTGTTGTCTTCTTTGCCAAGGTACTTCTACGTTTAAATTTCCTGGACTAGACTAATCCGTTCTAACTACTAATTTTTGGGTACAGCGCTGGTGCGCTATAAAATAGGGAAAGACCCCACCCGATTTTATCGGGATGGGGC
>CAYXUZ010000274.1:0-3346 GCA_964467705.1 uncultured Ardenticatenaceae bacterium
CCTGGGCCTCCCGTTCAACAGGTGAGGGCAGATTGGTGGGGGTGGGCAGGGGGGTGACGGTGGGCACGGCCGTGAGGGTGGGCAATGGTTCATCGGTGGGGTCATCGGCATCAGCAACAGCCCCTTCGGCTCCGCTCAGGGCAGGCGTGTCTGCTGGCGGTTGTGTGGGCGGTGGCGGGGGCACGGTGGGCAGCCCGGCGGCGAGGGTGGGGGTGGGTACGGCCGTTTGCGCCATTTCCTGAGTGATTGGCCGGGCTTCCTGCTCGGTGCAGGCGGCTAATAGCCAGAGGATTAGGAGAAGAATGGGGCACGGATGAACGCGGACAAACATGGATTGTTGTTTCTTATCCGTGTTTATCCGTTTAATCCGTGTCCATCCGCGTTCTATTACTCTTAAACTCATGGGCAGATTGTCCGAGGTACGGCCGTCTGAAACCCTACGATTGCCCACTGTCAGGCTGACGATACGGCCGTGTCCGGGGCATCAGCCGGGCCATTTTCACTTTGCGCCAACAATTCTTCATACTTTGCCATGCGTTCGCTGAACTCTTTTTCGGTGACGTATTGCTCAATACCCCGCTCCCCGGCGGCCATTTCCAGCCCCAAATAGAGCGGGATCAGTTGAAACAGCAGCATCCAGAGGAAGATGAAGTTGAAAATCTGCTTCACCTGGGCGGCCTGATCGTCAATTTGTTCGCTGGCGATCCGCATCCGGTCATTCACATCGGTGACGATGCGGATGTACTCATCCAGAATGGGCTGCACTTCGGCGATGGAGGCGTTCAGCGTAGCCATGTCGGTGGCTAACTGATCCATATTACCGCCCATCGTGCCCAGGCTGGCCTGGGTAGTCGCCAGTTCACTTTCCAGGCCGCGTAATGTTTCCGGCAGCCCTTCCAGACTGCCCCCCAACTCGGACACCGCCTGGTCAAAGGGCACTTCCGGGTCGTAATTGATGCCCAGGTCATATTGGATGCGGTAATTGACGATGGGGATAGTCTGGTCAATTTCAAACCGGCTGAGGGTGGTCAGGGCGTCATCAATGACGGTGGCTACTTCGACCAGACTGGGTATGGTACCTTGCAGGGTTTCAATGCTGTTGGGCACATCGGTAGCAATCACCGTGCTGACCTGGTTGATGAGGGGTTCAGCGTCTTGCACGGCCGTAGCCATATCCCCGGCCGTCGTTTCCATTGTCGTCAGGGTCGCTCCCAGGTCGGTGAGCGTCTGTTTGGAAACGACCAACGTGCTTTCGACGTTGGTCAGGGTATCGCTGGTCAGTTGCAGTGCGCTGCTCATGCCCGCTGCCAGGTTATCAATAAACCTGTTTGTTAATTGCATCCCCTGGTAGGCCACCACCGCGCCGATGATGGCAATGATGATAAAAATGACACCCACTATTCTACGAATCACGTTTTCCTCCTTTATCCACAGATTTCACAGATTACACAGATAAAAATCCACGTCTTCCGTTCGTCTGTATCCTGTTTTGATTTGTTCACGTTAGACATCCGATTTCGGCAACCATGGGTTGCGAAGAAATCGGATGTCTGGCAGCAATTATTCTCCCCATTCCAATAAATCTTGAACGGCAATCTCTATCTCTTCGCGGGTGAGGCCGCCGGTTTCCAGGGCGATGTCGGGCAGCAGGAGCAGGCGTTGGAAGATTTCCAGGCCGGTTTGGGCCGGGTTGGCCTCACCCACCAATTCGGGCGGGGTGTTCTCCAGCCAGTCGAAGAGGAGATTTTCGACGGCCGTATAATCCCCCATCTGCTCGTAATAGCCCAACAGCCGCACACACGTCTCACCGGGCAAATGAAAATCGGCCAACGATTCCACTATCCGGTCAATGTCCGGTATAAGGTCGTCGGCGGGCAACGGTTCGCTCTCTGTTTGCGCCAGGAAAAGGAGCAGGTGCAGGGCTTTCAGGTAACGGCCGTATGCCGCCTCCTCCTCACCTTCTTTCACCAACATGTCCGCTTCCTCTACCAACATCGCTGATAGAAACAAACATTTGTCATCCCAGGCCACCACATGATCAGCTTGCAGCCGGTCAAGAATCGTCTCATCGGGCAGCTTCACCAACCCGTCCGTGCCAATGCCCACCAGTTGGCGTACGGCCTGGTCAATAACGGCGTGCGCTTCAGCATAGTTGCCCGACCGGGCCAAATCCAACACATACGGCAGCAGCCCGCGCAACTGCTCAATCATCCGCATCAGAAAGTCTTGTTTAGGCATGTTTCTCCGTTCTCCGTCATCCGTTATCCGTCATCCGTTATCCGATTACGGTTTACGGACTACGGATTACCGTTTACCGGTACAACGGCCGTAACCGCGCATAATTATCCGGGTAACTCAGTAAATCGGTATTATCACTCATCTGATCCACACTACCCAGGTAAGGCAGCCGTTTCACCGCTTCATCGCCAATCGCGGCCCAGATCGTAGCGGCATAATCGCCAACATGCACGTGAAAGGGACGGCCGTAATACCGTTGGCAGCCCGTAGGCAGCGGCGGTGTGATATGCCGCCGGTTGTGCATCTCACCCACCACGCGGAAAGCGTCACACAAATGATTCTCGCGTGTTTGCCAATCTGGAGCAGCCAATACCGCCGTCAAAATCGGGTTGAGTTCGGCCGCACAATTCAGCCGGTTAAACGCCGTGCCAAACCACTTAGGGTATGGGGCATACTGTCTTTCATAGAGGAAACCGAGCATCATCACATCATGCACCAGCCGCGCCGCCAGCAGCCGCGAGCCAATGTCATCGCCGCGAATGCCGGTGCGCCCCACAAAATGGTCTTCCTGCCCAATGCGCCGCCATTGGCAGGCCAGCAGGTAAAGCCAGATGTCATGGGGAAAATAGGCCAGTTTTTGCTGCAACGGGGCCAGTTCGCCCAGATCATCGGCAAAGATACGCCCGGCGGTGAGCGTGAGTAACCGTTGCTGCGGGATGATGATCCATTCAACGGCCGTCCACTCCCCTACTGGATCAACACCCAAATGTGCCTCAAAAAAACGCCTCGCCGTTGTTACCTCAATGCGATGGCTGACCGGGCCGGATTCCATCTGTTCCGGCAGCCGCGCCCCTTCCTCATCGGGCGGCCCAAAGTGAACGGCATAACCGCGATAGGTGGGGGGGAGGTGATGGGCGAGAGTGTCGGTCACGGCCGTGCCCCACTGCTCTATATCCTCTTCCCGCAGAAAAAGCTGCTGCCGGATGCCCCAATCATGGTCAGTGGACATGGTATCGTCAAAACCCAACACCTCCGAGCCATCCCCCAACCGCGCCGCGCCATGCGCTAGGCCGGGAAAATGCGCGGCCAGAATCGGCCGCACTACCTC
>CAYXUZ010000275.1:0-3285 GCA_964467705.1 uncultured Ardenticatenaceae bacterium
TCATCGCCCGCGCCCTGCCCGATGCCCGCGACGGTCTGAAACCCGTGCATCGGCGCATCCTCTACGCCATGTGGGATATGGGCATCCGCGCCAACACCCCCCACCGCAAAAGCGCCCGTATCGTTGGTGAAGTTTTGGGTAAATATCATCCCCACAGCGACACGGCCGTGTACGATGCCATGGTGCGAATGGCCCAGAACTTTTCGCTGCGCTACATGCTGGTGGACGGGCAGGGGAACTTCGGCAGCATTGATGGCGACAGCGCCGCCGCCATGCGCTACACCGAAGCGCGGCTGGCGCGCATTGCCCATGAACTGCTGGAAGACATTGACAAAGAGACGGTTGACTTTGGCCCCAACTTTGATGACAGCCTGACCGAGCCAAACCTGCTGCCTGCCCGGCTGCCCAATTTGCTGCTCAACGGCTCGGCCGGTATTGCCGTGGGCATGGCCACGAACATTCCGCCGCACAATCTCAGCGAACTGTGCGACGCCATCACCTACCTGATTGAGCGGTATGACGAAGCGGACGATGTGACGCTGGAAGATTTGATGCAGTTTGTGAAGGGGCCGGATTTCCCCGGCGGTGGCATTATTGTGGGCACAGAGGGGATTCGCAGCGCCTATGGCACGGGGCGGGGCAAAGTGGTGGTGCGCGCCAAAGCGGAGATTGAGGAATTGCCGCGCAGCCCAGACCGCCAGCGCATCAATATCACCGAACTGCCGTTCCAGGTGAACAAGGCGATGTTGATTGAGCGCATGGCGGAACTGGTGAATAAGGGGGAGATTGACGATATTTCCGACATTCGGGATGAATCTGACCAGCGTGGCACTTCGATTATTGTGGAACTCAAACGCAGTGCGCAGCCGATGAAGGTGCTGAATCAGTTGTTCAAACACACCTCGCTGCAAACGTCGTTTGGGGTGCAAATGCTGGCGGTGGTAGACCAGCAGCCGCGGCTGCTCTCGCTCAAACGCGCCCTGCAAATTCACATTGAACACCGGGTGGAGGTGATTACGCGGCGGACGCGCTTTGAACTGGATAAGGCGCAGAAGCGGCAGCATATTTTGGTGGGGCTGCTGATTGCCCTGGAACATCTGGATGATGTGATTGAGACGATCCGGCGGGCGGCGGATGCGGAGACGGCCAAGACGCAGTTGATGGCCCGTTTTGGGCTGTCGGAGGCGCAGTCGGTGGCGATTTTGGATTTGCAATTGCGGCGGCTGGCGGCGTTGGAGCGGCAGAAGATTGAGGATGAGCATCGGGAGATTACGGCGCAGATTGAGTATCTGCAAGGGCTGTTGGCGGAGCGCAAGCTGATTTTGGGGCTGATTAAAGAGGATGTGGCTGTCCTGAAAGAGAAGTATGGCGATGCGCGGCGGACGGAGATTGCCATTGGGCTGGCGGCCGACATTAACATGGAAGACATCATCCCGGATGAGGATGTGTTTGTCTCCATTACGCAGCGGGGGTATGTGAAGCGGACGCCGGTGGCCTCTTACCGGATTCAGCAGCGCGGCGGCAAGGGGCTGATTGGCATGAGTACGCGGGAGGAGGATCAGTTGGAGCATCTGGTGGCGGCGGGCACGCATAATACGCTGCTCTTTTTCTCCGATTGGGGCGAGGTGTATGCGATTAAGACGTATGACATCCCGGAGCTAGACCGGACGGCCAAGGGGACGTCGGTGATGAACATTTTGCCGTTGATGCCGGAGGAGAAGATCACGGCCGTGCTGCCCGTACACAGCTTTGAGGATGCCGAATACCTGACGATGATTACCCGCCGGGGCAAAATTAAGCGGGTGGAGATCAGGATGTTTGCCTATGTGCGCCCCAGTGGGCTGATTGCCATTAGCCTGGAGGAGGATGACCGGCTGGGCTGGGTGAAGATGACGGAAGGGGGACAGGATTTGATTTTGGTGAGTGAACAGGGGCGGGGGATTCGTTTTAGTGAGGAGGATGTACGGCCGATGGGTCGCGGCGCGATTGGCGTGTATGCGATGCGGCTGGATGCCTGGGACCATATTGCCGGGGCGGACGTAGTGACGCCGGACGGGGATGTGTTGGTGATTACGGAGAAGGGGTATGGCAAGCGCACGGCCGTTGACGAATATCGCACGCAGGGGCGGTACGGCCAGGGGGTGCGGGCGATGGTGCTGACGCCGGAGCGCACGGGCAAGATTGTGAGTGCGCGGATTGTGTCGCCGGGGGATGAAGTGACCTGTATTTCGGCGCAGGGCATTATTTTGCGCACGTCGGTTGACCATGTGTCCCAACAAGGCCGCCACACACAGGGGGTGCGGGTGATGGATTTGCGGGAGGGGGATAGTGTGGCCTCGGTGGCGGTGGTGCGTGAAGGGCGGCTGTCGCGGGTGAATGGAGATGGGGGTGGCACGGCCGTAGCGGATGTGTTCGATGTGTTGGTAGAAGTAGATGAGGGGGATACACCGCTTGAAGATGGATAAAAGTCAAAGATTACGCAGATTACACCGATTTTTTATCTGCGAAATCTGCGTAATCTTTGATGATTTGACTGGAGAGAATCATGACGACTGCTGATCTTGCTGCCGAAATTGCCCAATTGGAAGAAGAGGTCTTTGAAAAGCAGAAACAGTTGCACGAACTGCGCCGCCAGATGCCACCCGAAGAAATCGCCAATTATGAACTGCGCGATGCCCACAACCAGCCTGTTTATTTACGTGACCTGTTTGGTGAGAAGGATGATTTGATCGTCATCCACAATATGGGCGCGTCGTGCGCCTATTGCACCTTGTGGGCGGATGGCTTTAATGGGGTGCTGCCGCACATCCTCGACCGGGCGGCGTTTGTGGTCGTTTCCCCGGATGCGCCGGAGACGCAGCAGAAGTTTGCCGCCGCCCGTGGCTGGCAGTTCCCCATGGTTTCGGCGCAAACGTCCGCTTTTACCAAAGAGTTGGGCTATACCTGGGAGCAAGACGGCCGTACCCTGATGATGCCCGGTTTTTCCACGTTCAGGCGCACCGCGGACGGCCGTATCTGGCGCATCGCCCACCAGGCGTTTGGCCCTGGCGACCCGTACAGCGCCGTCTGGCACCTGTTTGCGCTGCTGGCAGATGGGGTGAATGGCTGGGGGCCACAGTTCCACTATCCAGACCGGCGTTTTGATTGACAAGACGGCCGTCCGGCAAGTGGCTGACAAGATGCAAAGTTCGGTATTTTGGAGTGAAATTACCGTCGGGATTTATTTATTCAAAAGCACTGTTTTAATGTGCGGAATGGGGGCTCTAGGATTTTGCCTTAGACGAA
>CAYXUZ010000276.1:0-3191 GCA_964467705.1 uncultured Ardenticatenaceae bacterium
ATGATCGGATTTGAGGTGCGCGGATGAGCCGATATGATGTCATTATTGTCGGTGGTCGCATTGCCGGAGCCAGCCTGGCCATACGCCTCTCACAGCAGAACTTGAAAGTGCTGCTGATAGACCGGGCCACCTTTCCCAGTTGGCCAGCCGTGCCTAGCAGCCCTATCGTTCACCCCGGCACCATGCGCTTGTTGGCCGATTTAGGTTTTGCCGAAGAAGAATACGCCTACCCCGATGCTAAAGTTGACCATTTTATTCTGGACATGATGGGCAAGTTCCAGGCCATCATGCCTACTGCACTGCTGCAATTAGACCGGAATTACATCTACGGCATTGACCGCAACAAGTTTGATACCGTCTTGTGGCAGCGGGCAGCCAGCCAACCATTGGTGACAGCGCGGGACAACTTTGGTATGACGGACGTGATGAAAGATGAGAACGGCCGTGTCACCGGCATCATTGGTCGTGCTGGTGAACGGGCCGAAGAGCGGTTCCAGGCCAACCTGGTGGTGGGGGCCGATGGGCGGTATAGTCTGGCAGCGAAAAAATTTGGGTCACGGCCGTTTGCAGAACTGAACGACTTCCCCAGTGCCTCCTTTCACGCCGAATGGGAAGATGTGGCCAACTATTCAGAAACCTGTCCCCACCCGGTCGTCGTGTTCCAGTTAGGCAACGGCTATTCCCTGCTCTGTATCCCCATTGACAAACACAAATACATCATCGCCAACTACCTGCGCACGGCCGATGTCAACGCCGATGGCAAAAAAGCGGAAGAGACTTATCTGGAAAACCTGCAAAAAGTTCCGCGCCTGCGTGAGCAGCTCAAAAACGCCCGCCGCGTTACACCCATTGTCGGTGTGCGGCGCATTGACAATGGGTACCGCCTGGCTTATGGGGATGGCTGGGCGCTGGTTGGTGACGCCTTTCACTATGAATCTCCCCTCGATGGGCAGGGCATCTACAATGCACTGCTGGCCTCCCAATTCCTGGCCGAAGCCATTGCCGAATGGCAGGCTGGTAAACCCTGGTTTGAGGCCGGCGCGGCCTACCAACAACGTTTTTACGACAGCAGCATCGCCATGCTCAGACAAACAGTAAAGCGTGTCCAACAAGAACTCTACACAAATCCGCCCCCGCCTTTTGTACTCAATACCCTCATTCGCTGGATGCTGACAGACCCCACCTACCAGCAGCAATTTCTGCGGTATCTCGCCCGCGCCATTGACCCTACCACCTTTTCATTCGGTCCCACACCCGGACCAATTATGCGTGGATTCTGGCGTGATGTGACGGGCAGGCGTTAACGTATATGATGGGTGAGGGTCACGCATCACGTAGACTCGGCAAAATCCAAAAGCTCTTACAATTGTATCTGCACACAGCATTGACATTTTGCTACTGATCCCATATGCTTGACGCATCAATTATTGATGCATCAACTAATTTGGACATCTACCCTTGTTGTTGGAAAACTACGAATTGATCAAGACGGTATATCTGCTTTTGGATGATGGCGATCAGCAATTCCTCAGTCGCCATAATCTGACGCAGGTTCAATTTTACGCCCTGCTCTGGCTGGCACAATCACCGCAGACCATGAGTGAATTAAGCCGAAATTTGCTTTGTGACCCCAGCAATATCACCCGCGTGGCCGGAATTTTGGAGCGCAAAGGGTTGATTACCCGGCAGCGTGACGAAGCTGACCGGCGGGTGAATCGGTTGCAGATCACGGCCGTCGGCCAATCCCTCATCACCCAACTCCATCAGGCCCACGAAACCTACACCTACAACCGGCTCGCTCTCTTAACTGAACAAGAGCAAGCCGACTTACAAACACTGCTGCAAAAATTGGACGATGGTCTACGCCAACAGCTTTTGCAGCCACCCACTACTACTTCGTAACCCCAGGAGCATGTACCCAACACGCTCCTTTTTATTTCTTTGGTAGTTTCATAAGGAGTAAATTATGAAGACAAGAACCCGCATTTTGCTCTTGTTCGTTTTGCTGGCGGCGCTGTTGGCCCCCATGGCTATTTCTGTCCCGCGCACGGAGGCTGGGCCTGTTACCAGCGACGCCTCGTACAAAAGTGATGTCTGTTACCAGATCATCACCGACCGTTTTTACGACGGCAATACCAGCAACAACAACCCGGCACAGAGTACCGGCTTATATGACGCCAGCAAGTCGAACTGGAAATTGTATTGGGGCGGCGACTGGGCCGGTATTCAGGCAAAAATGAGCTACCTCAAAGATATGGGGGTCACGGCCGTGTGGATTTCGCCACCGGTTGACAATATCAATGTCGCGGCTACCTATGGCGGTGTGCCCAATGCCGGGTATCATGGCTATTGGGCGCGGGACTTCAAAACGCCCGAAGAACATTTTGGTTCATGGGCCGATTTCCAAAATCTGGTGAATGCCGCCCACGCCAATGGCATCAAAGTGGTGGTGGATTGGGCGCCCAACCACACCAGCCCCGCCGATGTGAACAACCCCGGTTTTGCGGAAAATGGGGCGTTGTACAACGCGGGCATGTTTGTCGCCAGTTATGCCAATGACCCCAACGGCTACTTCCACCACAACGGCGGCATCACCAATTGGGATGACCGCTACGAAGCGCAATATCTGAATCTGGCCGACCTGGCCGATTTTGAGCAAACCAATTCTTTTGTGAACCAATACATGCAAGATGCGCTGGCGCTGTGGCTGGCGAAAGACATTGACGGCCTGCGTATTGACGCCGTGAAGCATATGACCTCTGGCTGGCAGCGGGCGTATAACGACGACATTTTGCATGACAAAGACCTGTATATCTTTGGTGAATGGTATCTGGGCAGCACCAGCGACCCGTTGTACCGGGACAATGTGCGTTTTAGTGATGACAGCGGCACGGCCGTACTCGACTTCTACCTCAACCACGCCATCCGCAACACCTTTGGCTACGGCCAACCGATGAGCACATTGGACAGCGCCATCAACCAGACCAACGCCGACTACAAATACAAAGAAAACCTGGTCACATTCATAGACAACCATGACATGTCCCGCTTCCTCAGCATCAATAACAACAATACTCAGCTGCATCTGGCGCTGGCTTTTCTGCTGACGGTGCGCGGCACCCCCTGCATCTACTACGGCACCGAGCAGTACCTGTTCAACAACACCAACGGCGGCGGCGACCCCTACAACC
>CAYXUZ010000277.1:0-1503 GCA_964467705.1 uncultured Ardenticatenaceae bacterium
CAGGAAGATGGGCACGGCCGTAGCCAGTCCGGTCACCAGGTAACTGCTAACCATCACCACGGGCAACAGTCCCACACTGCTCAGGGTCGGTGGCAAACCAAAATTGACGGTAATGACGGTTAAAACTGCTAATAAAATGACAAGTGGCGCACTCCGACTTTGGGTGGCTGCCCAAATTGCCAACACCAGAAGTAGAAACAACAAACCCCATTCTAGCAGGCGTCGCCAGAGCAATTGCATGGTTGGAGTGTAACGGCGAGTAGGAATAGAGGCAACGGCGAAGCAAGGAATCGCGCAGCGGCTCTCGGCCCTAACGCAATTGACAAATAAATAGGGATAATTGACAATTCGCTCCCTATGCTTTGGCGCTACCGGATTATGAAAGTGGCAATGACGATTTGTCGGCTGATATTGTTGGCGCGGATTGAGGTACACGGCCGTGACCATATCCCCCCTTCTGGCCCCTATATCGTCGTCCTCAACCACACCAGTGCTGTGGACACACCTGTTTTACTGCTGGCCTTTCCACTGCAAAAATGGCGTTTCTTCGCCGTTGAAAAGTGGCAGCGCCACCCCATTTTTGGCCCCTTGATGGGCTGGTTGGGGGCTATCTACATCGCCCGTGATGAGGTTGATCGTCATCAGATGCGCCAGGCATTGGCCGCCATTGCCCAGGGCACAGCCTTTGGCCTGGCTCCGGAAGGCACACGCAGCAAAACCGGGCAGATGAATGCCGCCAAAGATGGTGCGGCCTATCTGGCAGCCCGTACCGGCGTTCCCATTTTGCCGGTTGGCCTGGAAAACACCGACATGCTGTTTGCCAACTTTAAGCGTTTAAAGGGTACGGCCGTGCGCGTTCATATAGGGATGCCCTTTCACCTGCCCCCTCTCAACCACCGCGTTCGCAGCCAGGATTTACCCGCCTACACACATTACATCATGGTACATCTGGCATCCCAATTACCGGCACGTTATCATGGCGTTTATGCCAATAACCCGGCGCTAGTTGCCTTACAACGTGGCGAAAATCCCTGGCCTTTCTGCCTGAATAGTGAGGATAGGACAAATGTCTAGGCAAAAATCTAGACCAATTTTGGATTCAGGACTAGGCAATTCGGCGAGGCATGTTATAATCCTCGTAAGCTTGGTTAGTTAAGGGATTTGAGAAAACACACCTCCCCCAAACTGGCACAAAAGAAACGCGACTGGAACAACCGCTAATCAGGCCCAGGGCACTGTTCCCTCTCTCAAATCTCTAACAGTGCCCGTTCCTTTGTGAACGGGCAGGCCACCTGAAATCAGGTGGCCTGTTTTTTTGTAACGCAATTTCCCAAATCGCATCATAAAGCTAACAAGATTGCTTCGGTTATAGCCTGTGTGGTGGCAAGTTGGGGATAGGTTGCATGGGCCAGAGTGTGGGCTACGGCCGTTTCCACCCTCTTTGCTTCCTCCTCCATCCCCCACACATACCGCGCCAGCAACGCCCCACTTAAAATAGCCGCC
>CAYXUZ010000277.1:1513-3147 GCA_964467705.1 uncultured Ardenticatenaceae bacterium
CATGGCCGCACTGAGAATGGTAGCGAGCGGGTTGGCAATCCCTTTCCCAGCAATATCCGGCGCAGAACCATGCACTGGCTCCGCCAGCGCCACCCCATCCCCCCAATTCAGCGATGCCGCAAACCCTAATCCCCCACCCCAGTTCGCCGCTGCAGCGGACAAAATGTCACCAAACAAATTGGTGGTCACAATCACATCAAACAATTCCGGCGCGGCCACCATTTTCAGTGCGGCCACATCCACCAGCAATTCTTCTATGGTTATACCCGCTCCATCAAAAACCCCTCGCACCGTGTCTCTAAAGAGGCCATCGGTCAGGGGCAGCACATTGGCTTTGTGAACAATGGTGAGTTTACGGCGGTTTTGGCGCTGCATCAGTTCCAGTGCTTTTTGGGCAATGCGCTGGCTGGCGTGGCGGGTGATCAGGCGTTGGGCAACGGCCGTCTCCCCTTCCACTTCCCATCGTTCTCGCCCCACATACAACCCCTCCGTATTCTCGCGCACGATGATCATGTCTATGTTTGGACGCGGGCTGACACGAGGCAGGCTTTGCACGGGGCGGATATTGGCATACAGGTCTAGCTCCTGGCGCATGGTCAGGATGGCGCTGCGATACCCGGCCACTTTGCGCGATGGAGATGAGACCGCGCCAAACAGTCCCGCGCCACATTCCCGAATAGCTGCCAACGTCTCATCCGGCACAGAGACACCGCAGTTTTCAAACGTGCCCCAATCCGCTTCGGCCGTCACAACTTGCAAGTGGGGGAGCACGGCCGTTAGCACCGCCACCGCCGCCGGGATCACTTCCTGCCCAATGCCATCACCGGGAATCACACACAATCGGGGCGTGGCAACCGCGTTCATTTACAGATACGCCTCGTCCGGCTGCCAGTTGACACTCTGCGCCCATTCCTGAGCGGCGGCAAAGAGCATGTCCATCAGCGGGTCTTTAATGTACAGGTAGCCGTCAATACTGTCCGGGAAAATTTCGGCCAGACGTGCTTTAATGAGGGCATAACCGTCTCGCATAATTGGGTGCGCCCGCAGATAATCACGGAAAAGGAGGGGATAACGCTGGTTAAAACGGCCGTCCTGCCGAATATGAATGTGTATGCGCCGCTCCCCTTCCGGCTCCCGGCAATACCGTTTTCGCAGTTCCGGCGAATCGGGGTCGGGGACGCCGATGTATTCATCACGGCCGTACTCCAACCGCATCTCATAACCCGCACCCACCAGCTTTGCCACAATCGCGGGGTCATCCAGGTCAGCCACCGTCACCTGAATGTCTATGATGTCTTTGGCGGGCAGGTCAGGTACAGAAGTCGAGCCGATGTGGTCAATGCGCACGGCCGTGTCCCCCAATACCTGCCGCAACTGCCCACCAATCTCCTCAAATTCTGCCACCCACCGGGGCTGGTAGGGCACAATGGCAATGGGGCGAGATTTTGGAAACTCAATCATTTGGCTTTAGTATGGCAGGCAAATAGACACGGTTTGTTTCTCCTAAAACAGCAAACCGGCCCAGATGTGTTGTCTGGCTGACAAGCTCTCTGCTGACATCGGACAGATGAGAGATACCTTCGCCTGTCCAGTGATCGTCTTGCCAGCGATATAATTGGACCGTACCAGAAATA
>CAYXUZ010000278.1:0-2080 GCA_964467705.1 uncultured Ardenticatenaceae bacterium
GCCAATCGACCCGGCGCGGTCGCGCACCATCGTCCAGGCTGCCCAGGTCGCCGATCTCTTTGTCATCGTTGCCAATCCAGGGGTTAAAGGGATTGGTGTTGGCGTCGTACAAAATGATGTTGGTATCGGCGGCGGACCCGGCGGGGATGGTCGTTTCGCAGGTGTAAAAGATGCCGGGTTTAACCCATAGGCGGAAGGTGTCGGTGTCCTGGTGGCTGCCTAGAGTGGGGATGAAGTTCAAGGATAGGGGGGAGTCGCCCACCACGATCAGGCAGGCTTCAACAAAGGTGCTGTTAAATTCGCAGGCGTCTGCGCCAGGGGGGAAGCCAGGAGGGGGCGTGAGAGTTGGCTCTAGAAAGCGGGCCACCTCAAAGCAATATGTTTTGTCTATGGGATCGCCGGGGATGATGTTGATGACGCGGGCGAAGTAAAAGCCGTTGGTGTTGGCGGTGAAGGTGACGCTGGAGCTACGGCCGCCCGGCGTTTCATCATCGTTTTCGGCAATGAGGTTTTGGTTGGTGTCGAAGACTTGCAGTTGGGTGTCTAGCCCGGCGTCCAGGTCGCGGGTGAAGACGCGGTAGGAGATGCCGGCCTGCCCCCACCAGCGGAAGAAATCCTGGTCGCCCGGCGGGTAGAAGGTGAGGTTGCAGCGGGCCGCGCCACCGGCGTCCACGTTGCTGGCTTCGTTGAAGTTGTTGTTAGGTTCGAGAGCGTCGGCAAAGATGGGCGCGCCACCGGTAGGTGTGGGGGTGACGGTGGGGTCGTTGTCGGTGATGACGATGGTGAAATCGCTAGGAGCAACGACGCGAGCATTGACCGGCTCATAAAGAAAGAGGCGGAAGTTTTCTGGTGGTTCGGGGATGCCGTCATCGGTGATTTGCACGGTGATGTTCTGTGTGCCGGTGGAAGCAGTAGGGAAAGTGAGTGTGCCCTGAACGGCAACGTAGTCGCTGGTGCCGGCCGAACCGGCAAAGGAGATGTAGCGGACGGTGGCAGTGGCGGTAGGCGCCTGGCTGATTTGAACTTGTACGGTGATGGAACCGATGCCTTCGCCAACAGTGGTGCCAGTAGATTGAAAGCTGATGGCGGGTAAGACTTGAAAGGCGGCGGCATGGGATTGGTCGGCCTCAGGTTGTTGGTAGGGGGTATAGGCGGTAGCAGGCTGGATGCCCAATTGGTAGAGGCCGAGGAACGCCAACGCCAGCATACAGATGACGGCGAGGATGATGCGGTAGCGGGCGTGAGATGGAGTTGATATGTATTCCATAGATTTTGAACCCCATGTGTTGGGAACCTGTTCCACAGGTGGATTATATAGTAGGGGGGAAGGGTGTAGCAAATAGGGGACAGGTTGCAGGTGGCAGGTGGCATGTAATCCACTTGCTGCCTGCAACTTCTTGCCAGGTGTTTGGATGTGTGGGGTTAACGGCCGTACAATCCCCCTTTATGACTGAATTGACACGATGGCTGGTGGGGGAGCGTGTGCCCCTTTTGCCGCCGGATGAGGTGCATGTGTGGGGTTTGCGGCTGGCACGGCCGTCCGCAACCGTCTCTTCTCTCTTCACCATTCTCTCATCAGAGGAGCAGGCGCGGGCGGCCAAATTCCACTTTGATGAGGATCGGGCGCACTATGTGGTGGGGCGGGCGACGCTGCGGCGGCTGTTGGGTAGGTACTTGCAAATGGAGGCAACGGCCGTGCCCATCACCTATGGCCCCCACGGCAAACCGGCGTTGGCGGATGGGGAACTGCAATTTAATGTGTCCCATGCCGACGGGGTGGCGCTGCTGGCCTTTGCCTGGGGGCGGGCGATTGGGGTGGATGTGGAGCGGGTACGGCCGTTGTCGGATGCCGACCGGGTGGCGCGGCGTTTTTTTGCGGCGGTGGAGGTGGAAACGTATACGGCCGTGCCAGACGCCCAAAAACCGCAGGCATTTTTTAACTGCTGGACGCACAACTTGCCAGGTTGGGGAAATCCAACAGTGACACCCCAACCCTGGCCAGGTGGACAGTGTGGCTGAGGCATAGGTGTGGCATACTGTGAAGAGGACAACCACACAACAACTCGAGCTCTATTCACTT
>CAYXUZ010000278.1:2090-3006 GCA_964467705.1 uncultured Ardenticatenaceae bacterium
TTAACTGCTGGACGCGCAAAGAGGCGTTTATCAAGGCCATTGGCGAGGGGTTATCTTGCCCCTTGAAGTCATTTGAGGTGACGCTGCGCCCGGATGAACCGGCGCGGCTGGTGCAGACACGCGGTAGCCAGGCGGAAGCGGCCCGCTGGCAGTTGCAATCATTAGACCCACTGCCCGGTTTTGTGGGCGCGGTCATTGCCGAACGGAACGATTGGCGGTTGCGCTGCTGGCATTGGTCGCAGGCTTTTTAACCGCGCAGGTAACGGCCGTAACCCGCCCCCACCTGTAGCTCCCCATCAGCCACCACCACCTGCCCCCGAATAATCGTCGTCCGCACCCGCCCCGGCAGTGCCAGCCCTTCATACGGCGTCCACCCGGCCGTCTCATGCAGCGAAGCGGCCGTTACCGTCCAGGGCGCGTCCGGGTCAAAAATGACCACATCGGCATCATAGCCCGGCGCAAGGTGCCCCTTCCGCGCCAGCCCCATCAGCCGCGCCGGGGCAGTGCAACACACATCCACCCACTGCGGCAGCGTCAGCCACCCCCGCGCCACGCCGCCGCCATACAGTGCCGCCAGCCGCATTTCAATGGAAGGCACACCACCCGGAATCTGGCTGTAATTCGCCAGCCCCGTCCCCTTTTCCGCCGCCGTAAAGGGGCAGTGATCGGTGGTAATGACCTGCAAATCGCCGCGCTGCACGGCCGTCCACAAGGCCGCCTGCTCAAATTCCTCCCGAATCGGTGGCGCGCACACGGGCAGCGCCCCCGCCACCCCCGGCCGGTCATAAACCTCTTGCGTCAGGAAAAGATATTGTGGGCACGTCTCCCCCGTCACCGGCAGCCCCCGCGCCTGCGCCGCCGCAATCCGCGCCGCCGCCGCCCCACACGACACATGGAAAATATGCAGCGGCGTGCC
>CAYXUZ010000279.1:0-2590 GCA_964467705.1 uncultured Ardenticatenaceae bacterium
ATTCACACCATGCTCAAACGCCTCGCTGCCGCTTAATTTTCAAATGGCCTCTTAGTACCAGTGACGGCCTATCCCATACCTTTTACCCACTTCTCTACCCCCCTTCTTCATTCGCCATCTTCTAAACTTGTGTTAACTTGTGGCCTACTATGGGTAGACCACATCTCATCATGGGGGCTGCCAAAACCGAGCCATTTATTATGGATCGATTGTCATCGCCGCCCATCAACCACCAAATTATTACTTACCGGCTGCTGCGGGCGATTGGTGAGTCCCTGGAGCCGGAGAGTGTGGCGTACCTGGCCGTGGAAAAGGTGGTGGAATTAACCGGCTGGCCTACAGTTGCCATTTTAGCGCCCAATGCCAATGGGCTGATGACAGTGCGGGCGGCGATGGGGTCGTTGTTGACGGATGTGGGTATTCACGGCCGTGCTTACCGCACCGGTGATACCCAAATGGTAGACAATCTCATTGGCGACTCCGACGAAGGCCCCACCTACCAAAAGTTCTACAGCGCCCTTTCCATCCCCATGACACGCAGTCGGCGGCGATTGGGCGTTTTCAGCGTAGAAAATGATGAACCATTTACGCCAGGTGATGTGCTGCTGGCCGAATCCATGGCCGAGGTGATTGCCCTGGCGCTGGATCATGCCGAGCTTTATGCTGAGTCACAGCGGCGATTGGCCGCGCAGACAGCCCTGCAAGAAGCCACGGCTACTATCACGGCTTCACTAGAATTGCCGGTGGTGTTGAATCGTATTGCTGAACAAATGTGCCGGGCGGTGGGCGCAACCAGTGTGTATATTTGCAGTTATGAAAAAGAAGCCCAAAGCTCAACGGTATTGGCAGAATATGTTAGCCAGATGGCCGACCCTTTGGAGCAAACCTCTAGCCTGGGTGTCACTTATCATATGTCTGAGCAATTTCCAAACGATGTTGCTTATTTAGATAGTGGCGAACTATCGGTTAAATATGTGGATGACGCCGGTTTATCTGCGGGGGAACGAAGTCACATGCAGCAGTTTGGGGCGCAGACGGTATTAACCCTGCCGTTGAAAATGGGCGAGGATACCATTGCCTATGCGGAGATTTGGGACAGCCGTCGCCGGCGGCAGTTTAGTGATAGTGAATTGGCGCTTTGCCGGGGTATTGCCCAACATGCGGCTATCGCGTTGGAAAATGCCCGTTTGTTTCAGGTTGTTCAGGAGGAACACGGCCGTTTCCAGGCACTCATTGCGGCTGATAATGATGGCATTATTTTAGTAGGAACTGACGGCCGTATCTTGCTCTTCAATCCGCCCGGCTTTGCCTTTTTCCAACTTGATGGTACACCAGAAACCTGGATCGGCCGTTCGGTGTATGAGGCGATTGCCTGGCTTCAAAAAAGGTGGCCTCAGGTAGCGCAAGCCATTGAGGCCGAAACAAACCGGGTTGCCGCCGGCGACGGTACGGTAGCCGAAGGGGAATTTGAGTTGCCGCCACGCACCATTCACTGGCGGAACTTGCCGGTTATGCTGGATGGACAGCCATTAGGCCGGCTGATTGTGTTGCGTGATACCACCCAGGAACAGGCACTGGAAAAAATGCGTGAAGATCTGACGCACACCATGGTGCATGATTTACGTGGGCCGCTGACAGCCATTTCTATTTCGCTGGAAGCCCTGCAAATGATGGAACAGGCTCCCGGCGTCACCCCTGAACGCCGTTTACAAACTATCGAACGGGCCAGCAGCAGCACGCAAAAGATGTTGGAGTTAGTTGAGGCCATTCTGGAACTCAGTCGTTTGGAAAGTGGACATTTGCAGTTGAACTATCAACCGGTTGTATTCGGCGATTTGCTCACCAGCGTAGTGGATGGACACATTCCTCTGGCACGCGAAAAAGAAATAGAGATCAATTGTCATGTTGAGGGTTCATTGCCATCGGTAGCGGTGGATCGCCGCCTGATCGAACGGGTATTACAAAACCTGGTCAATAATGCTCTGAAATTTACCCCGCAGGGTGGATGGGTTTGTGTGGCTGTACAAAAAAATCCGGCTGATACGGGTTCTGTGTCAATAGTGGTCACAGATTCGGGGCCAGGTGTGCCTGCAGAAATGCAAAATCATCTGTTTGAGAAATTTTCACGGGGGATGCAGAAAGAACGAGGGAGTGGGCTGGGGTTATATTTCTGCCGAATGGTGGTGGAAGCGCATCACGGCCGTATCTGGCTGGCAAACAGTTCGGAAACCGGCACAACCATTCAATTTACGTTGCCGTTTTGCCCTGAATCGCAATCGGCCCAAACAATTCCATCTGACTCACTTCAATTTCCTGTCGTTTGATCTCCACCCGGTTACTTTCCTCTGACAATAAATCCCGAAATTGAAATAATTGTCCTTGCCGGGCACGCAAACGCAGCCGGGCGATCTGCCCTTCAATGGTGATGCGGCGTGGTTGTACCAAAGCCACACTTTCTTCGCGGTTTTCCACACGCGCTAACACCTCGCGCACGGCCGTCAACAAACTATCTACCGTCACCCCACTTAAATCTAACCGACTCTCCAGCTTTGGCGGTGGCGCCACCCGTAAAAAGGTACGCCACCCTGCT
>CAYXUZ010000280.1:0-2542 GCA_964467705.1 uncultured Ardenticatenaceae bacterium
AGCGGGACCATTCCTGCCGGTTTGGAAACAGCACCAACAACCACCGTGACCTCTGCCTTTACCGCGACCCCGGTCACCTTTACACCCACCCCCACCGACTCACCCACCTCCACGCCCACTCCTTCGCCGACACTCACCCCCACGCCTACCGTTACGCCAACGCCTATTGTGGGGGAGACGGCCGTGCTGAATCTGGCGGGAGGCGTCATGTGGTTGCAGCGTTCGCCTGGCGGCCAAAATCTGGTTGTTTTGCAGGATCGGGAGGTGGTCATCTTGCACGCCGGTCGCGCTAACCGGGGTGGTGTTTTCTGGCGAGAAGTGGCCACCGGAAACGGTACAATTGGTTGGGTCGAGGAACGTTTTTTGCGGCTTAACGAAAATTGACACGAGTCCGCTTCGTTGTTAGAATTTGACGAAACATTAGCAAATAGCACCTGATAGGTTTTAGAAAACGTGTCAGGTTTGAGAGGGAAATCTCATGGAATTGATGGAACAAACAATGGTAGAAACAATCAATCTCACCGATGCGGCGGCGGATATGGTAAAAACGTTATTGGTGCAGAAGAATGTGCCCGATCATGGGCTGCGGGTATTTGTGGCCGGGGGCGGCTGTTCCGGGATGCAATATGGTATGGCGCTGGAAGCAGAGCCACGGCCGTATGACCATCTGATTGAATTCAACGGTGTGAAGGTATTCGTTGACCCCACCAGCATGATGTATCTGAGCAATGCCACCATTGATTATGAAGACAGTATTATGGGTGGCGGCTTCAAAATCGAAAACCCCAACGCCGTCTCCTCCTGTGGCTGTGGCTCTTCATTCAAAACAAAAGAGAGCGCCGGCGCCGCTCAGGACAGCGGTGGCTGTGGTTGCGGCCACTAGAGATTGGCAGACGATAAGTAGTCATTAGCATGAGCGGGGCAATTTGCCCCGCTTTTTTTATGCCTGGGGGAGCGCATCATAGTATAATCACGGCCGTGCCCACCCGGTACGGCCGTATTTCTTTTTCAATAGGGGGGCATCTCCACAATCCAAGCAATCCGTTCACTAAAAACGCGCCACGAAGGAGAAAATACCTTGACTGAACCAACTACGCCCCCGCCCGAATTGGGAACGATTGAACAACTGATAGAGACCAACCAACTGGCGTCGTTACAAGCACAATTAGCCAATCTCCACCCGGCTGACATTGCCGTCCTCATGGATGAATTGGACACTGACGATGCCGTAATTCTTTTTGAATTATTGCCCGTGGAAGTTGCCAGCGAGGTGTTGGATGAAACCGGCAGCCCCGTCCGCCAGGAATTGGTGGAAAAAGTGGCCGATGAACGGCTGGCAGATTTGCTCGAAGAATTGCCCGTAGATGATGCCGTTGAATTTCTGGAGGATTTGCCCGAGGATGTCTCAGGTCGCCTGATTGGCTTGATGGAGCCGGAGGAAGCGGCCGAAGTTCAAAAACTACTGGGTTACGAAGAAGAATCCGCCGGACGTTTGATGGCGCGTGAGGTAGCCGCTCTGCGTCGCCAATGGACAGTTGGAGAAACCTTTGACTACCTGCGTTCGCTGGAAGATGCGGAAACATTACACTATTTGTATGTGGTGGACAGGGATAATCGGCTAATTGGTCTGGTACCCCTCCGTAAGCTGATCATGGCCCAGCCAGAGGCGACGATTGAATCCATTATGATCACCAACATTGTCTCTGCTCCGGTAACGGCCGATCAAGAAGAATTAGCCGAACTTGTTTCTCGTTATGACTTCTTCGTGATTCCGGTGGTGGATGAACAAAAGCGCTTGTTGGGAGTGGTAACGGCCGATGACATATTGGATGTATTGGAAGAGGAAGCTACCGAGGACATTCAGCGATTAGGCGGTTCCGAGCCGTTGGATCAGCCTTATTTTGCTGTTTCCATCAGCCAGGTGTTTCGGAAACGAGTTGGCTGGCTATTAATTTTATTTTTGGCGGCCACTCTAACCGGTATTGTTACCAGCTTGTTTCAAGAGCTGCTGGATGTCGTTGTCATTCTCACCATCTTTATTCCGCTAATCATCGGTACAGGCGGTAATGCCGGGTCGCAGACAGTGGCTACTATCATCCGCTCAATTACCCTGGACGAAGTAAGATTAGGTAACGTGGCGGCTGCCTGGCGGCGCGAAGTGTCTATCGGGCTTTTGCTGGGCCTGGTGATGGGCCTGGTGGGCACTGTTTACGTCCTGTTGTTTTTCCCAGAGGCAGGTTATGAAATTGCTGTGGTAGTGGGGCTGACACTGCCCGCCGTTGTAGTCTGGTCTACTACCGTGGCTACCCTGGTGCCCACCCTGGCCGACCGGTTTCACATTGACCCGGCGGTCATCAGCGGCCCCATGATTGCTACCATCGTTGATGCCACCGGGCTGCTCATTTACTTTTTGCTGGCGCGGCAATTGTTGGGGCTGTAAGGATGATGCGGTGAGATGGAGATTCCTGGCGAGTTAATTCAGCTTTTGCAGAACACCCACAAGGTGGTGGTATTGACGGGGGCGGGTATTTCGGCGGAGAGT